>CALGYL010000054.1 GCA_937934775.1 uncultured Clostridia bacterium | reverse complement strand
TCTCTACGATATCGAGACTGTGAGCATGACGATCTATCAGCCCCGGCGCGAGAACGTCAGCACATGGGCAATCCCTGTAGCCGATTTGATGGAGTGGACAGAAAACACACTGGTTCCGAAAGCGGCGTTGGCGTACAAGGGCGAAGGCGAATACATCCCCGGCAGTTGGTGTACATTCTGCCGCGCCGCGGTCAAGTGTCGCGCGAGGGCCGAAGCGAAGCTGAAGCTGGCGCAGTACGAGTTCGCCCTCCCGCCATTGCTCACGGATGCTGAGATTGAGGACATTCTAACCCGTCTTGATGACCTGACCAAATGGGCGAATGAAATCAGCGCTTACGCGCTGGATGCCGCGGTCAACCACGGCAAAGAGTGGCGCGGCTTCAAACTCGTCGAGAGCAGATCGAACCGAAAATACGCAGATGAAACGGCCGTCATCGAGGCTGCAAGATCGGCCGGGTATCACGATGTGTTCAAAAAGAGCCTGATCCCCATCACCGAGATGGAACGGCTTATGGGTAAAAACACGTTTAACGAGCTCCTCGGCGGCCTGATTGTGAAACCTCAGGGCAAACCGACGCTCGTCCCTGTATCTGACAAGCGTCCAGCGATCCAGTTCGCAGATGCAAAACAAGACTTTAACGATTATATGGAGGAATTCAAAAATGGCTAATCAGAATGACGCGACTAAAGTTGTGACTGGCGTTGTCCGTCTTTCGTATGCGAACGTATGGGAACCCGCTTCGATCAACGGCGGTACGCCCAAGTTCAGCGTTTCCCTCATCATCCCCAAAGGCGATGAGAAGACACTCACCGCTATCAATGCGGCGATCGACGCTGCGATCAAGGACGGTGTTTCCAAGTTCGGCGGAAAGATCCCGAACCGTGCAGCGCTGAAACTCCCTCTTCGCGACGGTGATACCGAGCGTGACGACGAAGCTTACAAGGGCAGCTATTTCGTCAATGCCAACAGCACGACCGCGCCTCAGATCGTTGACCGCTCTGTTCAGCCCATCCTCGACCGCGGGGAGGTTTACTCCGGCTGCTACGCGAGGGTGTCGATCAACTTCTATGCGTTCAACACGAACGGGAATCGCGGCGTCGCCTGCGGTCTTGGAAACATTCAGAAGGTAAAAGACGGCGATCCGCTGAGCGGCAGATCCTCGGCGGCGGTTGATTTTGCTACCGAAGCTGACGATGACTTCCTCGGCTAAACCACATATGCGGGGATGGTGGGCAGCACACCTGCCATCCCAGCTCTGAATTAAAGGAGGAAACCATATGGAAGAGGAAGTTTGGAAGGATATACACGGATATGAGGGCGAGTACCAAGCCAGTAATATGGGGCGAATAAGAAGTCTCAAGCGTTCTGTCACCAGCAAAAACAGATATACCGGGAAGCCATTTACCCACAGTGTACCAGAGCGAATCTTGAAACCGGGTCGCTTTTGTAAAGCCGGTCATGTTTCCGTAGTACTTCGTAGAGGCACAAGCAGCAAACCAGTTCATCAGCTCATCATGCGAACTTTCATCGGCGAAGCGCCCAATGGTATGGAAGTGCTCCATATTAACGGAGTGCCAACAGATAATCGTCTATCAAATCTCCGATATGGCACAAGAACCGATAACATTCTTGATGTATATAGGCAAGGAAAGCGATGGAGAAAACTGTCTGTAGACGACGTCTGCGCTATACGGTTCGGCTTGTATTGTGGTATGCGGGGGACGGAATTGGCGGCACAGTACGATGTGTCGCAGGCAGTTATCAGTGCAATAAAGCACGGGAGGGCTTTTTCATGGCTGGCATAAGATCGCTATCCGTGGACTTGGAGACTTTTTCAAGCGTCAACCTTTCGAAGGCCGGCTTGTATAAATACGCCGAGTCCCCGGACTTTGAAATATTGCTCTTCGGCTACAGCGTTGACGGCTCCGAAGTTCAGGTGATCGACCTTGCTTGCGGAGAGAAACTGCCGGACGAGATTCGAGCTGCTCTGACCGACGATAGCGTTATCAAATGGGCGTTCAACGCGCAGTTTGAGCGCGTCTGCCTGTCACGGTATCTCGAAATGCCGACAGGCTGCTATCTCGATCCGGGATCATGGCGCTGCACGATGGTTTGGGCGGCGACGCTTGGACTTCCGCTTTCGCTGGAGGGCGTGGGCACCGTGTTAGGTCTGGAGAAGCAGAAGCTGAAGGAAGGCAAAGACCTCGTACGGTTCTTCAGTACTCCCGGACAGGCGAAAGATGGCACGCCCTTCCGCCGGATGCCACAGGATGCGCCGGAGAAGTGGTCGCGGTACAAGGCGTACAACCTGCGTGATGTGGAAACCGAAATGGCGATACAAGCGCAGCTTTCAAAATTCCCGGTATCCGACGCCGAATGGCGCAACTACCATCTCGACCAGCGGATCAACGACCGGGGCGTCATGCTCGATAGAACGCTGGTTTCGCAGGCGATCCGCTGTGATGAGCAGTTCAAGCTGTCGCATCTTGAACAGGCGCGGACAATAACCGGGCTTGAGAATCCAAACTCTCCGGCGCAGTTAAAAGCGTGGCTTGCTGAAAACGGTGTGGAGGCGGAATCGATCTCCAAAGCAGCCGTGGTTCGAATGCTGGAAGAAGCGGACGGTGAAGTCGAGCTGGCGCTTTCACTCCGACAGGAACTTGCGAAGAGCAGCGTCAAAAAGTATGCGGCGATGGAAGCCGCCATTGGCTCGGATGACCGCGCCCGTGGACTGATCCAGTTCTACGGAGCGAATAGGACCGGCAGATACGCCGGACGGCTTGTACAAGTGCAAAACCTGCCGCAGAACCATTTACCTGATCTGAGTCAGGCTCGTTCGCTCATTCGCGACGGTCGCTACGAAGCGGTCGATCTGCTATACGATTCCGTACCGCTGGTACTGTCAGAGCTGATCCGAACCGCCTTTATCCCGCAACCGGGCTGTAGATTCTACGTTGCCGATTTCGCGGCTATTGAAGCGCGGGTCATAGCATGGATCGCCGGAGAGCAATGGCGGCAGCGGGTATTTGAAAGCGGCGGCGACATCTACTGCGCATCTGCGTCGCAGATGTTCCATGTGCCGGTTGAGATCGGAAGAGCACACGTCTGAACTCCAGTCACTTAGGCATCTC
>CALGYL010000053.1 GCA_937934775.1 uncultured Clostridia bacterium | reverse complement strand
GATCTGCCAGCTTTTACCGGTTGGCGCTGGGCAGGGCCGAGGCGTGGAGCGTCGCAATGTACGAATTCTTCCGGGGCCGCCCGGCGCTGATCCCGCTCCTGTTTCTGGGGCTCGCGGCGACGGGCTATCTGGTGGGGCTTCTGGCCAAGCGGTTCCCGTACATCCGGGGCAGCGGCATTCCGCAGGTCAAGGGCGAACTGATGGGGCATTTCGAGGCGCCCTGGTTTTCCACGCTGATCGCAAAGTTCATCGGCGGCGCGGCTTCCATCCTGGCGGGGCTATCACTGGGTCGGGAGGGGCCGTCCATCCAACTGGGCGCGTCGGTGGCCAAGGGCATCGGGCAGGAGTGGGCCTCCTCCCGCGCCGAGCGGCGGATGATGATCGCGGGCGGCGCCAGCGCGGGGCTGGCCGCGGCGTTCAACGCGCCGCTGGCGGGCGCGATGTTCGCGGTGGAGGAGATTTATAAATACCTGTCCCCGTCGCTCCTCGTGGTCGTTCTTGCCAGCGCCATGACCGGCGACTTCGTGTCCAAAATGGCCTTCGGCCTTTCGCCGGTGTTCTCTTTCAAAACCACCGGGGAAGTCCCGCTGAATCTGTATTGGGTGCTTCTTTTGCTGGGCGTGGCGCTGGGCGGCGCGGGCGCCGTGTACAACTACGCCCTGATCGGGACACAGAAGCTGTACAAGGCGCTCAACCGGCTGCCGGAGAGCGCGCGGCCGGTGGTGCCGTTCCTTCTGGCGGGGGTGCTGGGGCTGATCTTCCCGGTGGTGCTGGGCGGCGGCCACCAGATGCTGGAGGAACTGAACGGCAGCACGACGCTGGGCCTATTGTGCCTGATGTTTGTGGTTAAGTTCCTGTTTTCGATGGTCTCCTTCGGATCGGGTGCGCCGGGCGGCATCTTCTTCCCGCTTCTGATTCTGGGCGGCGCGCTGGGCGCGATCGCGGCGAAGATTTCCGGCCGGTTCGTATCCGCGGAGCTGTTCGACACCTTTGTGGTGGTGGCGATGGCCGGATACTTCGCGGCCATCGTGCGCGCGCCGGTGACGGGGACGATCCTGCTGCTTGAGATGACCGGCTCGTTCGACTGCCTGCTGCCGCTGATCGTGGTCTCCTTCACGGCCTACCTGACGGCGGACCTAATCAAGAGCGCGCCCATCTACGATTCGCTGCTGGAAAACCTGCTGCATGGCGGCGCTTGTGAAAAGCGCTGCGACCTCGCCCGGAAGATCGTGGTGGAGCAGATCGTACACCACGATTCCAAGGCGGCGGGCCGGGCGGTCCGGGCGCTGGGGCTGCCCGGGGAGTGCCTGCTGATCGCGATCCGGCGGGAAGGCGAAGAACTGATCCCCTCCGGCGATACGGTGATCCGGGGCGGCGACCAACTGACCTTTCTGGTCAACGAGCGGGACGAGGGGAAAAAGCGCGAGCTGCTGACGCGGCTGACCGGCGAGGCGGAATGAGCGCCGATAGACCACGCGCGGCGGGCGCCCGCGCCTTCCCGCCGATTGACCGGTTGATTTTGCGCCGCGCATCCGTTACAATAAAGTGAATCGATATTAAAGGAGCTCCTGCAATGCAACTGCCCTACGACGTGGTCCTGTTCGATCTGGACGGCACGCTGACCCGTTCCCACCCCGGCATCGTGGAAAGCGCCCGGCACGCGCTAAAGACGCTGGGCTACGACTGCGAGGGGAAGGACCTGACGCTGTTCGTCGGCCCGCCGCTGTACGAGTCCTTTCTGTTTCTGGGCTTGACGGAGGACCAGACGCGGGAGGGCATCCGGCTGTTCCGGGCCAGGTATGAGGTGGACGGCTGGACGAACGCCACGGTATTTCCGGGCATCGTGTCGCTGCTTCGGAGCCTCAAGGCCCACGGCGCGTTTCTGGGCGTGGTCACCGCCAAGCCCACGGTGCAGGCGGAGCGGGTGCTCAAGGGCTTCGGCCTTTGGAAGTATTTTGACCGCGTGGTGTCCACCAGCGCCCAGGACGACCACTGCGACAAGGCGGAGCTGATCCGCCGCGCGCTGCCTTCCGGCTGCCGCCGCCCCTGCATGGTGGGCGACCGCCGCTTCGACATGGAGGGCGCGGTGGGCGCGGGCGTGGACGGCATCGGCGCGCTGTACGGCTACGGCACCCGCGAGGAGCTGACTGGGAGCGGCGCGAAGGTCGTGTCGGAGTCCGTCGAAGCGCTGACAACGCTGCTTCTGGGCGGCCTGCCCCCGGCAAAGGGCCTATTTCTGTCGCTGGAAGGCTCGGACGGCTGCGGCAAGTCCACCCAGGGCAGGCTCCTCGCAAAGTGGCTGGGGGACACGGGCCACCGGGTGCTCGAGACGCGGGAGCCGGGCGGCTGCCCGATCTCCGAGCGCATCCGGTCGCTGGTGCTGGACGCGAAAGAACAGGGCATGTGCGACGTGACCGAGGCGCTTCTCTTTGCCGCGTCCCGGGCGCAGCACGTACGAGACGTCATACGCCCGGCGCTTGAGCGCGGGGATACTGTGCTGTGCGACCGGTTTGTGGATTCGTCCATCGTCTATCAGGGCATCGCCCGGGGGCTGGGCAAGGACCTGGTGGCCTCCCTCAACGCGCCCGCTGTGGACGGCGTGATGCCCGATGCCACCCTGCTCCTGATGATGGACCCGATCGATGCCATCCGCCGCCGCCGCTCGGAAAACGCGCCCGACCGGATGGAGGGCGACGACGATCTGGCGCGGCGCGTTTACGACGGGTACCGCCTGCTGGCGGAAGAAAATTCCAGCCGCATTCGGACGGTGGATGCCTGCGGTTCGGTGGAACAGATCGCGGCGGAAATACGTCTGATCGTAGCGGAAATCAAATAAATCACGCCCCCACATCCACGCGCCGGGAACGATTGAACGGTCCCGGCTGCCCCGCAAAATTCGAATGCGTCCGCCCGGCGCGGGCGGACTTTGGAGGGTTGCCTCATGGAAACTGGCCCGCGCGAAAAATGTATGTACTGCTTCGAACCGCTCGATAAAAACGGCGAATGCCCCGCCTGCGGCCGCGATCCGCTGGCGCCGGTCTCGCCCAGCCATCTGGCGCCGGGCACGGTGCTGCGCACCAGGTTCCTGGTCGGGCGCGCGCTGGGCCAGGACGCGGGCGGCATCGTCTACGTGGCCTACGACCTCAAGACCGGCGCAAAGCTGCGCGTCCGGGAATATTTCCCGCGGGACGCCGCCGAGCGCCAGCCCAACGGCTCGGTCACGGTGCGCCCCGGCGCGGAGAGCGCCTTCCAAAGCGGCCTCAGTGAGATGAGCGGCAGCGTCCAGGCCAACGACAGCGCCCGCAAACGCGTGTTTTTTGAGGACAACGGCACCGGCTACCTGGTGCAGCGCAAGGCCGGCACGTCCGATTCCCCGGCGGAAGCCGCAGGCGAGGAAGTCCCCACCCGCAAGGTCACCAAGCAGGCGCTTATCATGGGCGGCGTGGTGCTGGCTGTGGTGGTGATCGCGCTGATCAGCGTGATCTCCCTCAGCCGCGGTGCGCTGGACGCCACCGCCAACCCCCAGAGCACCGACGATTCCTGGACCGCGCCCACATTGTCCCCCGACGGTACCACCGCCACGCCCGATCCGGGCGAGCTGCCCATCGCCACCGGAGACGGCAACGACTGGCAGGACGCCGAGGGCGGCCAGGATATTGACAACGGCGGCGCCACCGACGATCAGGATTACAACGATAACGGCGACAGCTCCGACGACGGCGACGTGGATTACGACGAGCCGACGCCCAAGCCCACGCCCATCAACAACTACCGCAAGGCGTCCGCGGCGCAGATCGAGGACCTGCAGTGGCGGCTGATGGAACTGCGCTGGCTGAACTATGAGTGGCCCAACGGCAAGTATGACAAGGGCACCGAAAACGCCGTCAAGGAGTTCCAGCGCTACATCAACGCCAACTATGGCGCCAACCTGAAGGTGGACGGCACCGCCGGCGCCGGCACCATCAAATGGCTGATGGATGAGGACGCGCCCATCAAGCCCAACACCACGCCCATCCCGACGGTCAAGCCCAGCCCGACGCCGACGCCGGAGCCCACCGCCTGGCCGAATCCGACGCCCACCCCGACGCCGGTACCCACCGCCTGGCCGAATCCGACGGCGACGCCCACCCCGCAGCCGACCGCCGCGCCAACCACCGCGCCCTCGCAGCAGCCCACGGCCGCGCCGACCGCCGAGCCTACGCAGCAACCCACGGCCGCGCCGACCGCCGAGCCTACGCAGCAACCCACGGCCGCGCCGACCG
>CALGYL010000052.1 GCA_937934775.1 uncultured Clostridia bacterium | reverse complement strand
GCATACGAGATGCCTAAGTGACTGGAGTTTCAGACGTGTGCTCTTCCGATCTGCTTCGTGCAGGAGAAGACCGACCGCTACGCCAAGGCGAGCGACAACCGGGTCGGCTTTATGACCGCGGGCGGCCTGATCACCGAAGCGTACGGCAACGACGTGGGCGAGCAGATCGGCTACTTGCAGCCGCCCAAGAGCCAGTACCCGGCTGTCATCAAGCAGAACGATCCGCCTGCGGAAATGACGCTGCACATGTATACCATTACCAAAGCCTGCAAGCAGCCTGAACTTCTTCTGTTGCTCGCGGAGTACTGCGTCGCGACCCCTGAGCGGCGCTTCGAAACCCGGTTTGGTCCAGAGGGCGGCGCCTGGGAAGTGGGCGAGTCCGGCAAGTACATCAACACCACGAACTTCGACGGCAAGGCCTACTCCAACCGCGCTGAGGCGGTCGCGACGCTGTCGCCCTTCGGCCGCTGGCCCTGCATCCTGACCTACGAAGAAGAGAGCATGCGCGAATACCTGGGCTTCTCCGCCACGTACAACACGGCCAAGGAAACCATCTACGGCCCGGACGGCGGCGTCGCGTACAAGGAGTGCTTCCCGCTGGGCAACGACACGCTGGAAAATACCGCCAAGCGCGCCGAAATGTTCGCGGAGATTGACCCCTACATGCAGAATTTTGTCGCCGAGTCGGTCATGAACGGCATCGACGAAGCGAAGTGGGAGGCGCATAAGCAGAGCTGTGAGAAGTTGAACATCCCTGAGTTTATCGCCGATTACCAGACGCTGTACGATACGTTGACCAAATGATCGACCCAGGCCGGGCGCGCCGCGGGGAGCTGCCGCAGCGGTGCGCGGAAAGCCGATCCTATGGATCGGGAGCGGCGCTGCCCGGCTGAATCGCGCCATCCGGAAATCGACATGCATAATAAGGAGGAATACGTCCTATGAAGGCATTCGCCAGGATCCTGAGCCTTGTGCTCGCGCTCTTGCTCGTGGGAAGCATGGCGCTGGCCGAAACACCCGCCGCTTCTGCGGCCGCGCCCGACTCGAAATACTTCGACGCCAACGGTAACATGATTCTGCCGCTCGTCGACGAACCCGTAACGTTTCGGGTGATGTGGTGCAAGCAAGCCCAGGATAAGGGCGGCATTGACGACAAGGCCATCCTGACTCAGGCGTTCAAGGATACGAACATCCGCTGGGAGATCGAGGAAGTTCCCGAGCAGGCCTGGGCGGAGAAGGTCGCGGTGGTGTTCGCGTCCAACGACCTGCCGGACCTGTTCTGCGGCCGCATCGACAACCTGATCAACTTCACCGACCAGTGCGTGGACGTGACGGACCTTTTGCCCCAATATGCGCCCTATATGGCCGATTTCTACTTCAACAAGTACCCCGCCATCTACGGCGCGGAGGCGTTCGAGGGCCGGATGTACAGCATGCCGCAGGTGCGCGTGAACAACATCCGCTACTTTGGCGGATGGGAGATCAACACCGCCTGGCTCAAGCGCGTCGGCATGGAAATCCCCCAGACGCTGGACGAGTTCTACCAGGTGCTCAAGGCATTCAAGGAGCAGGACGCCAACGGGAACGGCGACCCGAACGACGAAATCCCCTATTCCTTCGTCAAGCTGAGTAAGGCCAACGGCGTCGGAGAACGAAATGCTTTGCATTGGATGAATGCTTTCGGCATGATCAACGACGGCGCGAACCAGTCGGAACACTACATCATGGTGGAGGACGGCAAGGTGATTTTCACACCCGTCGACCAGCGGTTCCGCGCCATGCTGGAATACCTGAACAAGCTGTACTCCGAAGGGTTGGTTGACAAGGACAGCTTTGTACAGGAGGTCACCGACCAGTACGCCAAGGCCAGCGGCGACAAAGTCGGCTTCGCGACCTGCGGCGGCCTGATCACCGAGCTTTGGGGCGAGACGGTCAGCAAGGACATCGAGTACATGCTGCCGCCGCTGAGCGAGTACGGTCGCGCGCTGAAGCAGAACGATCCCCCGGCAGAATTGAACCTGCACGTCTATACCATTACCAAGGCCTGCGAACACCCCGAACTGCTGCTTCTGTTCCAGGAGTACTGCAACCGGACGTTTGAAAACCGCGTCCTGTCGCTGTTCGGGCCGGAGGGCGGCGCCTGGGTTTGGAATGAAGACAAGCAGATGGTCAACAACTCCGACTTCACCGGCAAGCCCTATTCCACCGTACAGCAGGCGCGCGCCACGCTGGCGCCCAATTACCGCATGGCCAGCATCATGGAGGAGGGCGACGAGGGCCGCCGGAAGTACACGGGACTTTCTCTGAAGTACAATGAGAGCCACAAGGTGTTCTATGGACCGGAAGGCGGCGCCGCGTATGACGAGTGCTTCCCGCTGGGCAACGATACCGCCGAGAACACCGCGTTGCGCGCCGAGATGTTTGCGGAGATCGACCCGTACATCCAGAACTTTGTGGCGGACTGCATCATGAACGGGCTGGACGACGCCAAGTGGAGCCAGCACCTGACCACGTGCGAAAAGCTGAACATCGGGGATTTCGTCGCCGGCTATCAGGACCTCTACGACAGGCTGACCAGCCTGAAGTAATCCAATCATCCGCGCGGAGGGGAATGGCGCGCCATTCCCCTCCGCCCTTTACGAGGAGGGATATCATGCGACTACTCGACCAGTTCAACGAGCGGGCGGAGGAACTGCGCGTGCTGAACGTGCGCGTGCTCAAGGACGGCGAGCAGATTGCCGAGGGCGCCTGGGACTCGGAGATCCGCAGGAACCAGTATTCGGCCACGAAGACCTTTACTTCCGCCGCCGTCGGGCTGGCGGTGAAGGAAGGGCTCTTGTCGCTGTCCGAAAAAGTGAGCGAGGCGTTCGACGAAGACATGCCCCGCGATCCCTCGGAATACCTGCTTCAGCTCACCGTGCGGGATTTGCTCACCATGTGCGCCGGGCAGGGCGAAGGCCACCTGATGGGCGAGAAGCGGCCGTTTCTGGAGGAGCGGAACTGGGTCCGCTACGCGCTGGGTCAGCCGTTTGCGTACCGGCCGGGGACGAGGTTCGTCTACAATAACACCGGGCCGTACCTGGCGGGCATCCTGGTGCAGCGCCGCGCCGGGTGCAACCTGGTGGATTACCTGTATCCCCGGCTCTTCAAGCCGCTGGGGATCCAGCGCCCCACCTGGGAGACGGACCCATCGGGCAACACGTTCGGCGCGGGCGGCCTGTTCCTGTGCGTTCGGGAGCTCGCCCGGTTTATGCAGCTCTACCTGCAGGAGGGTCGCTGGGATGGAAAGCAGATCCTGACCGGCGAATGGGTGCGCGAGTCCACCGCGCATCAGGCGGACAACGGCAGGGACGAATACGGCTACGGCTACCTGATCTGGCGCGGACCGCACGGGAGCTACCGCTGCGACGGCAAATACGGCCAATACGGCATCGTCGTACCGGAGAAGCGGGCGGTCATCGCGATCAACGCCGAATGCCGCGAGCAGAATAAGCTGCTGGAACACGTGTACGAAACGCTGCTTCCAATGCTCTAGGCGGGAGGAACAATGCCCATGCAAATCAAGCGGACGGCGGTAGCCGGCACGATGGAGTCCAGCGACATCATGATCACGCTGGAGGCGTATGACGGCGGAATTGAGATCGGCCTGGACAGCGGCGTGGGAAAGCAGTTCGGCGACGCAATCCGCGAGGTGATCCGCAGCACCCTGAATGAGCTGGGCATCACCGGCGCAAGGGTCACCGCCGTGGACAAGGGCGCTCTGGACTGCGCGATCCGCGCCAGGGTGCGGACGGCCGCGTGCCGCGCCAGCGACGAATCCTATCGGTGGGAAGGTGCGAAGACGTGAGGCGTACGCTGTTGTATGTGCCGGGCAACAACCCCGGGATGCTCCGGGACGCGGGCATCTATCCCGCGGACTGCCTGTTGTTCGATTTGGAGGACTCGGTCTCCGTGCTGGAAAAGGACGCCGCGCGGATGCTGGTCCGCGAGGCGCTCGTCAGCATGGAGTATCCAGGCAAGGAGGTGTTCGTGCGCGTCAACGCACCTTCCACGCCCTGGGGTCTGGAAGACCTGAACGCAATCGTGCCCACCGGAAAGGCGGGCATCCGGCTGCCCAAGGCGGAAGACGCGCAGGACGTTGCGGACTGCGAGCGCGAAATTGAGCGCATTGAAACGCAGTGCGGCCTGCCGGTTGGCTCCACCCGGATGATGGCGGCGGTCGAGAGCGCGACGGGGGTGTTGAACGCCAGGCAGATTGCCGCAAGCAGCAAGCGGCTGGTCGCCATCGCCATCGGCGCGGAGGATTATGTGACGGACCTCAAAACCACCCGTTCCGCGGAGGGCGTCGAGCTGCTGTTCGGCCGCAGCATGGTGCTGCTTGCGGCCCGCGCGGCGGGCATCGACGCCATCGACACCGTGTTCTCCAACGTGAACGACGAGGAGGGCTTGCGCAGGGAGACGGCGCTGATCAAGCAGCTGGGCTTTGACGGCAAGAGCGTCATCAACCCCCGTCAGATCGGTCCGGTGCACGAGGTGTTCGCGCCCACCGACGACGACTCGCTCTCGATCTACACGGGGCTGTACGGCGACCGCCACGGCCAGCCGGTGAGCAACTCGTACCGGACGTACAACCCCGACGCACACCCGTGCCCCGCCGGTTCGTTCGCCTACTGGACCAGCCCGGTCTAC
>CALGYL010000051.1 GCA_937934775.1 uncultured Clostridia bacterium | reverse complement strand
CCACGGCCTCCCGAAGATATGGCAGCATGCGGCCGACGCCTTCCAGAAGCGCCTCCCGGGTTGCAAATTCATCCACTTCTTCCGGGAAATCGACGCCCGCCTCGATCAAGGCGAGCATGCCGGTCAGCGATCCCGACACATCCTCCACAAACCGGCCCAACGCGCCTTCCATCTGCCGGGCGGCGGCGCGGGCGGCGCCCTCGCCGGAGGAGGCGATCATCGCCATCACCGCTTCGGCCTGGGAAAGGTCTATGCGCCCGTTCAGAAACGCGCGCAGCGTAAATTCCCCCGGCTCCGCGGTGCGAACGCCCTGACGTAGCACCATTTGAAGCGTCTTTTCCGCGGCAAAGCGCCCGCCGTGCACGTGGATCTCGCACACATCCTCTCGGGTATAGGAGTGGGGAGCGGCCATATAAACGGCCATCGCCTCGTCCACCACCCGGTTTTCCTCCACTATGTGACCGTAGACCAAGCGGTTTGGTTGCCAGGCGGACGGACCGTTTTTTCTCGTAAAAACAGCCCCCAGCGCCGGAAGGGCGCCGGGGCCGCTGATGCGCACGATCGCGATGCCCCCTTCGCCCTGCGCGGTGGCGATGGCGGCGATGGTGTCTTGTTTACGCATGTACGCGGACAGGCAGCACCAGGTAGGTGTAGGCGTCGCCCTCGACAGGGCAGATCAGGCAGGGGCTGACGGAAGAATTAAAGCGCAGGAACACTTCTTCTTCCTTGATCGCCCGCAAAACGTCCATCATGTAGCGCACGTTGAAAGCGATTTCCAGGTCCTCGCCCTCGATCTCGGCGTCCAGTTCCTCGTACACGTCGCCGCTTTCGGAGTTGGAGGTGATGACGATACGGCCGCCGGAGACCGACATGCGGATCAGGTTGTTTCTGCCCTCCCGTGCCATCAGCGAAGCGCGCTCGACGCAGCTGGCCATGGCGTCGGTGGAGACCTTCACGCGGGTTTTCCAGTCCTTCGGAATGATCTGGCGGTATTTGATGAATTCGCCATCGATCAGCGTGGTATAAAACTGTGTCTTGTCCATGTTGATCATCAGCTGGCTGCCGCCGATGAGGATGATGGCCATCTGATTTTCATCGTCCGCCATCACGCGCGCGATCTCGGTCAGGGCTTTCTGGGGGATGATGGCGGAAATTTCAGCGGTGTCGCCGCCCAGCCGCTCCAGCCGCATCGCCAGGCGGAAGCCGTCCAGCGCCACCATACGCAGTTCGCCCTTTTCAATTTCCAGAAGGCTGCCCGTCAGCACGATGCGGGATTCATCTGAAGATGTAGCGAACGAGGTCTGCTCAATCAGCTCCCGAAGAAGCTTCTGCGGCAGAATGAATGAATTCTGCGCGCTGACCAGCGGCAGCGCGGGGTAGTTCACCGCGTTCTGTCCGGCGAGGGTGGTTCGGCTGCCCTGGCAGCGCACCGTCATCGCGAAGCTCTCGTTGGAGGAGGCCTTCAGTTCTCCGCCGGGGAGCTTGCGCATGACATCCAGAAACAGCCGGCCGGGCAGCACGATGTCCCCGTCATCTTCAATGGTGGCGGGTACCTGCGTCACAATGGAGATTGAGCCGTCCGAGCAGGTCAGTTTCAACGAGTCTTCGCCCGTCTTGATCAGAACGCCTTCCAAAATCGGCTGCGTAGTGCGCGCCGAAAGCGCGCGGGATGCCACGCTCAACCCTTCGACCAGATCCGATACCTGGCAGGAAAACCGCATGATTCGCCCTCCCGATGTCCATTCCCATTCAATAGAGAACCGTAGTTTTAGTCACCGTAGTACTGTGGATATTGTGGATAACCCCGAAAAAACGCCCTTCCAGGCGGGTTTTGGCCGGTGGAACCGGGTGTGGAAAGCCGCCTGGTTTTGGCTGGCTTATCCACGCTTTGCCAACAAGGCAGATGCGTGGGAGTCTGGGGTAACGCCAAAGGGCGCCGCCCTTTGGAAACCTGCCGGGGGAATGATTCCCCCTGGACCCCTCACTAGAGATTTGGAAATGTCCGCTAGCGCGTCCATTTCGCGGGTCAGAGTACGACGACGAACGGGTGTCTATATTGACATTGACTAACGGCAGGCAGGTTTATAAAAATGATCGTCAATTATCAATATCTTTACCCCGTCGTTCCTTCCATTCATATCCGGCGGCATGTACGCCGGATATGCGTTTTCGCAACCAGTTCGAAAACTGGTTGCGTAAAACATCTCCTCAAGTCAGCGGACCGCGCGGAAACTCGTGAGAATTTCAGGGTCGCGCAGTCCATCTTCGTTCCTTTGCTGTGAGAGACGCGTAGCGGATCTCACAGCTGACGCGTCAGCGCCCTTTGATCATCGCCCGCAGCGTCTCCAGCGTATTCTGCACCTGCGCGTTTTCCGAAGCCATCCGGTCGATCTTGTCGCAGGCGTGCATGACCGTGGTGTGGTCGCGTCCGCCGAATTCGTCGCCGATGCGGGTGGTGGAGAGGTTCATCAGTTCCCGGCACAGGAACATGGCCATCTGCCGGGGCATCGCGATTTCGCGGTTCCTGCGCTGGCTGAGCAGCTCCGTCCGGTCGATGTGGTAGTAGTCCGCCGTGATCTGCACGATCAGGTCCGCTGTGATGGCCCGCGCTTCCCGCGTCTTGATGAGCGAGGAGAGTGCCCGCTGGGCCAGTTCCATCGTGATGGGCTGGCAGTCCACCATCGTCTGGGCGTACACGCGGGTGAGCGAGCCTTCCAGTTCCCGGATGTTGGACCGCACCTGGTCGGCGATGAAGGAAAGCACCTCATCCGGCACGTCGATGTGTTCGTCCTCCGCCTTGCGGCGCAGGATCGCGAGCCTCGTCTCATAGTCCGGCTTCTGAATATCCGCGACCAAACCCCACTCAAACCGGGAGCGCAGCCGCTCTTCCAAGGTCGGAATGTCCTTGGGGGGACGGTCCGAGGACAGAATGATCTGCTTGCCGCTGGCGTGCAACTGGTTGAAGGTATGGAAAAACTCCTCCTGCGTGGCGGTTTTGCCGGCGATGAACTGGATGTCGTCGACCATCAGAACGTCCACGTTGCGCAGCTTTTCCCGGAGCGCATGGCTGGTCTTGCGCTGGATCGCGTCGATCACGTCGTTGGTGAAGCGCTCGCTGGTGATGTACAAAAGCTTCGAGCCGGGGTTCTCGCTCAAAATATAGTGCCCGATGGCGTGCATCAGGTGGGTTTTGCCCAGCCCCACACCCCCATACAGAAACAGCGGGTTGTAAGCGTCAGACGGCAGCTCCGCCACCGCCAGGCTCGCCGCGTGGGCAAACCGGTTGGACGCGCCCACCACGAACGTGTCAAAGGTATACCTGGAGTTCAGCGCGTCGCCCGCGTCCACGCTGGGCTCGGGCATCTCCATCTCGGCGCCCACCTGCTTGAAAGCGATGGTCATCGACCGGCCAAACGATTCGCTCAACGCCGCCTGGAACAGCGAGCCGTAGCGCTTTTTCAGGTTGTTGACCGCAAAACTGTCGGTGTGGCCCAGCACCACCGTATTCTGCGTCACCGAAAGCACCTGCAGCGGCTTGCACCAGGTGTTGAAGCTGACGGGGTTGATCTCCTCTTTCAGTATGTCCAGCGTTCTCTCCCACAGATCGGCATTGAGCGCGAACTGACTCATCCTTATCCCCCAGTTCTTTGGCGGCTGTACGACGCAAATAATCGAAAAAAATAGATTATCCACATGCTTGTGAACTACGATGTGGATAACATCCTGCGCTTATCGAAGCCATTATACCAAAAATCCACCGGTCAAACAACGTGAAATATTTCCTAGATTTGCTTCGTGGGCCTCAATCTTTCGGCTCGACGCCTTTCGCCATTCTCGGCACATTTCGTGGTAAAAATCGGAAAATATGCGTGGTGAAAAAGATCATTTCCTATTTATATGTATCACCGTTTCACACTACCGGCTTTGGCATTTTTTTAGGCTTTCCCGCCGGGATTTCGTCACATTTTACAATCGACCTGTTCGCCCTGAGACGGCGGAGCGGGGGGCTTTGGGCGTGCGCTCGCCGCCTCGGGAACCTGTGGACAGGTAGTAGCGGTGGATGATATCCACTGTGGCTTTGATCAGCGCTTGCCCGCCAACGGGCATGCCGATTTCGTTCCTCCCGGTCTTCCTCTCCTGGTCGTTGCATTTCGGCGCAATCCGGTCTATAATAAATGGAAGATCAACGACATAAAGGATGAAGCATAATGAAACTTGGCGTCGTGGGCCTGCCGAATGTCGGCAAGAGCACGCTGTTTAACGCGATCACAGCCGCGGGGGCGCAGGCGGCGAATTATCCGTTCTGCACGATCGAGCCCAACACGGGCGTGGTGGCGGTGCCGGATTCCAGGCTGGACATTCTAGCCGACATGTACCACCCGGAAAAGTACACCCCGGCGGTGATTGAATTTGTGGACATCGCGGGTCTGGTGCGGGGCGCGAGCCGGGGCGAGGGCCTGGGCAACAAATTCCTGGCCCACATCCGCGAAGTGGACGCGCTGGTGCACGTGGTGCGCTGTTTTGAGGATGGAAACGTGATCCATGTGGAGGGCTCGGTGGACCCGCTCCGGGACATCGAAACCATCCAGACCGAGCTTTTGCTGGCCGACATCGAAACCTGCCAGAAGCGGGCCGACCGCGCCCGCAAGATCGTGAAAAACGGTGAAAAGGGCGCGTCGGACGAAATGGAAGCGGCGGACGCGCTGCTCAAACACATGGACGGGGGACAGCCCGCCCGCACCTGCCCACTCTCCAAGGAGCAGCGCGCCGCCGTGCGCGGCTGGTTCCTCCTGACCGACAAGCCGGTGGTCTACGCCGCCAACATCAACGAGGACGGCCTGGCGGGCGACGATCGGGCGCAGGAAATGGTGGACCAGGTCAAGAAGGTCGCCGAAAAGGAAGGCGCGCAGGTGCTGGTGATCTCCGCCAAGGTGGAAGAGGAGATCGCCCAGATGGACCCGTCCGAGAAAAAGGCGTTCCTGGAGGAGATGGGCATCGGGAAAAGCGGTCTGGACCGGCTGGTGACCATAGGCTATGACCTCCTGGGCCTGATCAGCTTCCTCACCGCCGGGCCCAAGGAAGTGCGCGCCTGGACCATCGAAAAGGGTACCAAGGCCCCCGGCGCGGCGGGCAAGATTCATTCCGACTTCGAGCGCGGCTTCATCCGCGCCGAGATCGTCGCCTTTGACGACCTGACCCGCGAGGGTTCCATGGCTGCCTGCAAGGAAAAGGGCCTGGTGCGCAGCGAGGGCAAGGAGTACGTGATGAAGGACGGCGATGTGACGCTGTTCAGGTTCAACGTATAGGAGACGGCCTCAGGCGGCCCTTATTGGCGGGAAAAAACCTACGGTTTTTCTCCGCGAAGGAATACCCTGCGTGTGCCTGAAATTCTCCGGAATTTCCGGGCGGCGCACTGACTGATGGTGTTGTTTCCACCGCCAGTGTTCGCACTGATGGAAGAAGAACGAATCTTTGTTGATGATCAGAAGGCCCGCGCATGCGCGGGCCTCGCGGGCCTCAGACCATCAACAAACAGCCACTTTCCGGAAGAACCGGGAAGTGGCCGTTT
>CALGYL010000050.1 GCA_937934775.1 uncultured Clostridia bacterium | reverse complement strand
ACATGAGTGAGAAAGCTTTCACCGCATCAAAAACGCCGCTGGTGGATGTGCGGGATCTGAAGCAGCACTTCCAGATCAGCACCGGCTTTTTTAAGAAGAAGCCGCTGAAGGCGGTAGACGGCGTCTCCTTTACAATTCAGAAGGGCGAGACCCTCGGCCTGGTGGGGGAGTCCGGCTGCGGCAAAACCACCGTCGGGCGAAGCCTTCTGCACTTGTATACGCCCACGTCTGGCGAGGTCTACTTTGACGGTGCAAAGGTTGAGGAAAAGACGCTTCCCGCCTTCCGCCGCCGCGCGCAGCTTGTCTTTCAGGACCCCTATTCGTCTTTGAACCCCCGCATGACGGTGGGCGACATTGTCGCGGAACCGCTGGACGTACACAAGCTCTATTCGAGTAAAAAAGAGCGGGATGAAAAGATCAACAGCCTCCTTCGGATGGTGGGCCTCTCCAGCGAACAGGCGACCCGCTACGCCCACGAGTTCTCCGGCGGCCAGCGTCAGCGCATCGGCATCGCCCGTTCGCTGGCGTCCAACCCCGAATTTATCGTCTGCGACGAGCCGGTCTCGGCGCTAGACGTTTCCATCCAGGCGCAGATCATCAACATGCTGGAAGACCTGCAAAAGCAGCTGGGCTTGGCATACCTTTTCATCGCCCACGATCTTGCGGTCGTCAAGCACATTTCCAACCGCATCGCGGTCATGTATTTGGGCAAAATGGTGGAATTGGCCTCTTCTTCGGAACTCAACCACCACCCGTTACACCCCTACACGATCTCGCTGCTGTCCGCGGTGCCCATCCCGGATCCGGACCGGTCCCGCACGTCCCACCGCATCGTTTTGAACGGCGATATTCCCAGCCCACTCAACGTACCGTCGGGCTGTCCGTTCCGCACGCGCTGCAGCCGAGCCACGAGTATCTGCGCGGAAAAGTGTCCGGATTTCCAGGAAGTGGAACCGGGACATTTTGCCGCCTGCCACCATATCTAGATTCATTTTTCGCTTTGTTTCCTTGACAGCTTTGTGTCAGCATGCTATCATGGGAGCAGTTGCTTGCAACCCAAGTAGATTCATCTAGAGGAGGAGAACCATGAAAAAGGTACTCGCAATGCTGCTGGCGCTCACGCTCGTTCTGGGCACCGGGATGATCTCGGCGACTGCCGAAACCGCGGGTCCGGTCGTGTCCGTATTCTTTGGCGGCGGCACGCCTCTGTCGATTGACCCAGCTCTAAACAGCTCCGTCAATGGCTCCAACGTCATCAAACTGGCGCACTCCGGCCTGATGGGCTGGCAGTACGTGGACGGCGAACCCAAGCTCTCTCCCGAACTGGCGGAAACCTACACCGTTTCCGAAGATGCCATGACCTATACCTTCACCCTGCGCGAAGGCCTCAAGTGGTCCGATGGCAGTGACTTTACGGCCAGCGACATTCTGGCTTCCTGGAAGCGCGCCGCTTCCGAAGATTTGGGCGCTGACTACGGCTTCCTGTACAGCGCGATTGAAGGCAACGACGGCAAAGGCAACATGAACGTTGTGGTCGACGATGCCGCACGCACCCTGACCGTCAAGTTGGTTGCGCCCACCCCGTACTTCCTTGAGCTGTGCGCTTTCCCGGCCTTCATGCCGGTCAAGGCCGCAGCGGCGGACAAGGAAGGCATCTGGGCTACCAAGCCGGAAACCTACATCGGCATGGGCCCCTATCGCATGACCGCCTACAAGGTGGACGATGTGATCTCTTTGGAAAAGAACCCCAACTACTGGAACGCTGCCAACGTCAAGCTGGGCGGAATCAATTGCTACCTGTCCGAGGACAACGTGGCCATCCTGACCGCCTACGAGAACGGCACCGCTTCCTTCATTAACTCCATTGATCCCACCGAATACCCGCGCCTGCAGTCCACCTACCCGGGTGAGCTGGTCTTCGGGCCTTACATCGGCACTTGGTACGTGCTGTTCAACGTGCACAAGGATATGTCTCCGGCCAGCAAACAGCTGACCGTGCAGGAGCAGTCTAAGGCCCGTTTCGCGCTTGGCCAGATGATCAACCGCCAGGAAGTGGTTGACTACGTCACCAAGGGCGGACAGATCCCGGCCACCGGCTTCTTCCCGAAGAACCTGTCTGACGGCCTCAACGCCGATGTGCGCAGCACCGAAGGCTATGGCTCCTGGTACACCGGCACCAACACCCCCTCGGCCGAGAACGCTGAACTCACCGAGGATCAGGTGACGGCCATCAAGACGCTGATCGATCTGGGCTATGCCTACACCGGCAGCATCGAGAAGGGTGACATTCTGTTCACCGACTTCCCGTCCATTGAATTCTCCTTCAATAACTCCGGCGCCAACGCAGCCATCATCCAGTATGTGCAGGATACTTGGGCGAAGTTCGGCATCACCGCGACGATCAACACCGAAGCGTGGGCGACCCTCCAGACGAAGCTGAAGGCTGGCGACGCCGAAGCGGCGCGCATGGGCTGGATCGCTGACTACAACGACGTCACCAACTTCCTGGATATCTTCCTCAGCGCGTCGGGCAACAACTACCCGCGCCTGGGCCGTGACGTGGGCGATTACACCCGCTTCACCGAAACCACCAAGGATGCCGGCCTCGGCGCCTATTGGGGCGATAACGGCGATCAGACTTGGGCCGATGCGTACGACAAGGTCGAAGATCAGCTCAAGTTGACCGCCGATCCGGCTGAGCGCGCCAAGCTGGCTGCCCAGCTCGAGAAGACCCTGATGGCCACCGGTGGCGTCAACCCGATCTACTTCTACACCAACCCCTACATGCTCAAGCCCAATGTTAAGAATACGATGATGCTGCCCACCGGCGACGTCATCATGACCTACACGACGGTCGAATAAGAATACCGGAACCAAGAGGGCCGGGGCGAAAGCCCCGGTTCTTTCTTTGCACCAAAGTCCTGCGGTTTTTTGATAAACAATGAAACCGGAGCGGACGAATCCGCGCCGGTTCATACTAAAGGAAAACATGAATCACTCCAAAGCGCCAAGGGGTTTTCGATGCAGAACAAGGAGCCGAAGCGAGGCGTAGCAGCGCTACGTTGAGCGGAGAGCGACACAGTTCTGCGCGAAAGAACCAGCGCAACGAGTGATTAATGTTTGGAGTTAGTATCAGACCATCAACAAAGCTCGTTCTTCTTCATTCGCTTCCGGCGACCAGTGCGCCGGAAGCGTGTTTCTGCC
>CALGYL010000049.1 GCA_937934775.1 uncultured Clostridia bacterium | reverse complement strand
TCGGCGATCTGCTTGTTGACGGTCTTGATGTTTCGCGTGAAGTTGTCCGTGCTCAGGGACAGCGAAACCACCAGATCCCGAAGCGTCTCGCTCATGCATATCCTCCGTTCGGCATAATGAAAAACGCCGCGCTATTGGCGCAGCGGTGATGGATTGTCCGGGTCGGGCCATACCTCGTCGATATATTGACGTTTGGGCGCTTTCGCGGCTTTTTGTCGGTTAGCGTCCCACGCGCGGACCCGAAAAAAGCCCAGCATGTCCATGCTGTCAATGTCGTGCATGCGCCAGCCCACGCGCAGGAGTTCATTGTAGGTGGCGTAGATGTAGTCCGGCAGCGTCAGGACGTCGTCTCCCCCTGCGCTGCCGGAGTAGGGAACTCACTCAGGACGTCGGTGGTCTGGGTCTGCACCGCCAGAAGCGCCAACACGATGTCGTGTGTCAGGCGATCCACGGGATAGTGGTCGTACACGTCGTCGGGGCTGAACTGGTTGCCAAACACCAGGCAGAACCACTTCACGAGGATGTCCAGTGCCGCTGTCACGGATGGCTGATCGGCACCGTCTTTCGCTTGCTTGGTGGCCTTTCCTGCCACGACATCCGCGGCAACCGCGGAGAGCTTAGCGTACATGTCCCAGGCCGGACCCATCTCCCTGAGCGCACGCCCGGAGATGAAGTCCACAGAATACCTCTTTTCACCCAGGGTGCAGGTGATCATGATGGGCGCTCCCTTCTATATGAATTCAGGTACCGGAAGTGACCACCGGCGTATACACGCTGGTCAGGAAAGAGGCAGCCTTCTCCGGAGTGAAGCCGTTCTGGCCCTCGTCGGCAATCGCCTGATAGCGCTTGTCGAAGGTCCGCTTGATGAAGGTCCACTCAAGCTTGCCGGTCTGACGCGTCAGCGTGGTGCCTTCCTTCGTATGGTACTGCTCGGTCATGGGCGCGGCGCGGCCTTTGAAGAGCCACACGAAGCGGTAGGTTCCATCCGCTTTCTCGCTCTTAAAGCCGAGCGCGAAGTAACCGGGGGTGTCGCCCGCGGCGCGGATCAGCACGCCGTTGTCGTCAATGACGTTGCTTAAGATCAGCTCCTGGATGAGTAGCGGAATGTCCGCCATCTCCATCGTGAGTTTGACCTCGGGATCCGGGAACACGACCGCGAATTCCACATCGTCGGCATGCTGTACATCTGGCTCGGCGTTCTCCGGCGAGATCTGAGCATCAATGGCACCCGCAAAGTCCTGCAACGTGCCGTAGCTGACGCCTGCGTCGGTATCAGAAACGACTGGCGCGATGACTACATTCTTGAGGCCCACCGTGCTGGCCACGGCGGGGGAAGCGGTATTGGGCATGTGAATAACCTCCTGTTTGTATTACGGATTGCGGCTGATAGCGTCACGAAGCCCAGCTCGGATGATGTCGTAGGACTCATCGGCCTTCGTGTCATAGGCGGGGCGAACGAACGGATGCGCAGGTGCCGGGGCCGGGCCGCCGTGCCCGAATTCGAGTGGATTTGCATAGAATGCACCCTCGTCAGAGTGGTGTACGCCGATGGTAATGCTCCGGCCTGTCTTTCGCTTTTTGGCGCGCCCGACTTTGATGGATCGGTATATCGCGCCGGTGATGATCTTAGGGTCGGAAGACGCATTGGCTTTCATCTGCTGGTGGATGGGAACCGCGGCCGCTTCCAGGATGCCGTTGCAGGCCGGGCCATCCTCATGAAGGCGCGCAGCCATGGCGGCGAAATCGCCCATCAACTGGTCGACCCCGTCAAGCTTCATACTCATGGGCTTACCCCCGAGCGCAAACACCAGGTCCAGTGCATATTGTATTGCCGGGTGGCGCTGTCATAGGCGGGTTGATTGTATCCCATATCGGTCTCCTCGACCATGACGAATCCGGCGCTGTACATGGCGCTTCGGATCCGCGCGGCAGTGTCGGTGGGATCCCCGTCACTCCAGAGGTTCAGGTACACGAAGGTCTTGAGGGAGACGACGGTGTCGTCCAGATGGACATCTTCGGTGGTGGTAGTGGCGTATACGGCATATTGGGCGGGCGGGTTCTGCCCTGAAGCGGTGGGCCGCCAGATCCCGGCGTACACGGGGATATCCAGACCGGAGAGGGCCTGCTGCACCTGCTTCATCAGCTGACCCCCTTGACGATGGACGCCTTTAGGCCCAGATACCTTCGCTTGAACTCGTACTCGCCGAGCGTGGAGATGATCCAGCGCGCGCCCCGGAACTTCACCCACATGCCCGGCTGGATGTCCTCACGGAACCGGATGGTGAAGTTGATGACCGCCTCGGCGTTGAGGGTATCGGCAGCCCGGAAGTGCTGGTTGCCGGCGTCCGTAGCGGCGGCCCACACCTTGCAGACCACAACCTCGATGGGCTCCGGATATCCATTTCCATTGATAGTGTTCTCGGTGTATCCGATCTCCACCAGATGCTTCAGGTCGCCCGGGTGCGGATCGGACTCGAAGTTTTTGTAGCCGCGCAAGGCGCATCACCTCCCATCAGAAGAACTGCGACACATCCCGATGCGGGTAGAGTAGGTTCTCAAACGCCATCCGCATCGCCAGGTACACCTGCTTGTCCGGATTGTCCCGGTTCTCGAAGTAGTGCCCGATCATGAGGAGTACGGCCAGCCGTACAGGCGGCTGCGAGTCTTCAGAAAAGGAAACACGGCAGAAATCTTCCGCCGCCGCCTGTGCCTGCTCGATCAGGCTCCCGATGTAGGCGTCTTCATCCTCATTCTGGATCCGCAGGTGTGCCTTGACCTCAGGGATCGTTACGATCATTCACGCACCGCCTCACTCAGCTAGAACAGCATTAGGGCCGTGTCCATCCGGCTGCATCAGGCCAGCAGCCTTCAGCGCTTCGATCAAGCGGTTGAAATCCTCCCGTAGCGCGGCGACGGTGGTGGCCTCACTTGTGGGCACAGGGGGTAGGCGCACCGGCTCCCCGGCCGCCAGATCGAAAAGCCCTTCAGCGCCCTCAATAATAGCACCGGGCAGGAAGGTAAGCTTTCCTCCGATCACCCATTCGCCGCCCCCATGCGCATGAT
>CALGYL010000048.1 GCA_937934775.1 uncultured Clostridia bacterium | reverse complement strand
GCTGGAAGTCTCCGTGGACGCACGAACGCCCGTCCGGGAACTGGGCATCGCGCAGATGCAGATGGTTGAAGTAGCCAAGGCGCTGTCGCTGCAATCAAAGATCTTGATAATGGATGAACCAACCGCTCCGCTGACCGGGCGGGAGACCGAGATGCTGTTCTCGGTCATGCGGCGGCTCAAGGACGAGGGCGTGGCGATCATCTACATCTCCCACCACCTGGAGGAGGTGCTGGAGGTCGCGGATCGGGCGACGATCCTCCGGGACGGGGCCAACGTGACGGTGGTAGACGTCGAAAAAATCACCATTGACGAACTGATCCGCTACATGGTGGGGCGGGAGCTCAAGGAAAAATTCCCAAAGATTCACGTGCCCGTCGGCGAGGAGGTACTTCGGGTGGAGCACCTGAGCGCGGGCAAGCGCGTGAAGGACGTCAATTTATCGGTGCGCGCGGGAGAAATCCTGGGCATCGCCGGGCTCGTGGGCGCGGGCCGCACCGAGACTGCCCGGGCGATTTTCGGCATGGACCCGGTTCAGTCCGGCCAGGTTTTCGTTCAGGGAAAGCCCGTCTCGATTAAGCGGCCGCTGGACGCCATCCGCGCGGGGATAGGCTTTGCCACCGAGGACCGGAAGAGCGAAGGCCTGGTCCTGACGATGAACGTGGGCGAAAACATCACATTGGCTTCGCTGGATCAATTTGGAAGCGAATGGCACATGAACTTGGGCGCGGAAAAGAAGTCGGTTCTGGACTACATCGCCAAACTCAACATCAAAACCCCTTCTGTGCTTCAGAAGGCGCGAAATCTTTCGGGCGGCAACCAGCAGAAGGTCGTATTGGCCAAGTGGCTGATGAGCCGTTCCCGCGCGTTCCTGTTTGACGAACCCACCCGCGGCATCGACGTGGGCGCCAAGATTGAGGTCTACAACATCATCAACGAGCTGATCCGCCAGGGCGCGGCGGTGGTCCTGATCTCCTCGGAGATGCCCGAGATACTGGGCATGTGCGACCGCATCGCCGTCATGCACCAGGGATCCGTCACCGCGACGCTGGACCGCGGCGAGGTGGACGTCACTCAGGAGATGCTTTTGTATTACGCCACCGGCGGCGACGAAAAACACTCAGCCTAGCGGCCCGCCGAGCGCATCACCGCTTGACGGAGGCACAGGCCCTGTGAATGCAGGCGATTCATTTGGGGCATTGCCCTGTCCACATGAAGAAAAGGGGTAAATACCATGCAGACGAAGATGAAGCGCGTCGGTTCCGGCAACAACATTCTGGGCATCCTGATCGCGTTTGTGTTACTGTGCGCCATCATGGGCTTCGCAGCGCCGAATTTCTTCAAAGTGGAAAACTTCCTCAATGTATTCCAGCAAGTGTCCATCAACTTTGTCGTCGCGCTGGGCATGAGTTATGTGATCATCTCCGGCGGCATCGACCTGTCCATCGGATCCAACATGGCGGTGGTGGGCCTTCTGATGGCAATGATGATGAAGGCCGGGATCGGCGTGTTTCCGTCGGTGCTGGCGGGCCTTTTGCTGTCGGTATTGATCGGCCTGATGAACGGCGCGATGATCGCCTACCTGAACCTGCCGCCCTTTATCACCACGCTGGGCATGATGTACATCGCCCGCGGCTTTGCCTACACCATCACCGGCGGTCAGCCGGTCTACACGCTGCCCGCTTCGTTCACCGCGATTTCCGACCGCGTGATGGGCATCCCGCTGTATACGCTTCTCATCATGCTGGTGATGCTGGTCCTTTGTTGGTACAACCTGAAATACATGCGCATTGGGCGCAACGTGTTTGCCATCGGCGGCAACGAGAGCTGCGCCAAGCTGTCGGGCATCAACCTGAATGCAGTGAAGATGTTTGTGTATACGGTCAGCGGGCTTTGCTGCGGCGTGGCGTCAGTCATCGTCGTATCGCGCCTGGACTCGGCGCTGCCCACGCTGGCCGAAGGTCAGGAGATGAACGCCATCGCGGCCGTGGTCATCGGCGGTACCAGCATGAAGGGCGGCGAGGGAAGTCTCCTGGGCACGGTGATCGGCGTATTGATCATCGGCGTCATCTCCAACGGACTGAATCTTCTGGGCGTGCCGCAGGGCTGGCAGCGAGTGGTCAAGGGCCTGATCATCATCGTCGCAGTGATCATCGACGTGTTCCGCAGAAAGTCCGCGGAGACCGCCTGATCTCAGGAGCGGACATTTCACGGACGCATGCATTGTTTTTTTCGGTCATACGCAGGAAGAAAGGCGGCTGCATCACTTCAATTCAAACCATGCTGCCGGAAGCGGAGACGCGAACGGCGGCATTTTTGCGCGCGGAACGGCCCTGCATAAAAAATGAATGCGTTTTTGCAAGGTTTAACCAGAGCGCCGTGAAAAAGCGCGCGGAATGCGCTATAATCTTATTGACCCGGCAAGGCTTCCAGATGCGATTTTACACAGATTATACAACGATATACATTGAAAGCCTTGACAATACGGGATGTGGGCGTATAATATACAACATAAAGCGAATATTTATGCAGATGGAGCGTGGGCAATCATGAAGCAGTACAAAAAGATCGTGCTGGCCTATTCCGGTGGACTGGACACCTCGGTCATCATCCCGTGGCTCAAGGAAAACTATGAAGGCTGCGAAGTCATCGCGGTGGCCGCCAACGTGGGCCAAGCGGACGAGCTGGAAGGCCTGAACGAAAAGGCGCTCAAGACCGGCGCTTCCAAGTTGTACATTGAGGATCTGGAGCAGGAGTTCGTCAACGACTACATCTTCCCGACGCTGAAGGCCGGCGCCAAGTACGAGGAGAAGTACCTGCTGGGCACCTCCTTCGCGCGGCCCATCATCGCAAAGCGGATCACGGAGATCGCCCTCAAGGAAGGCGCAGACGCCATCGCGCACGGCTGCACCGGCAAGGGCAACGACCAGGTGCGGTTCGAACTGACCATCAAGGCGTTCGCGCCCAAGATGCCGGTCATCGCGCCCTGGCGCATTTGGGAAATGAAGGGCCGCGAGGACGAAATCGCCTATGCCGAAGCCCATAACATCCCGCTGAAGATCAACCGGGAGACCAACTACTCCAAGGACAAGAATCTCTGGCACCTGTCCCACGAGGGCCTGGAGCTGGAGAACCCGGCCAACGAGCCCAAGTACAAGGGCAACATGGAAATGGGCGTCACCCCTGAGGAAGCGCCCGACCAGGCCGAATATGTGACCATTGACTTTGAAAAGGGCATCCCCGTCGCCGTCAACGGTGTGAAGATGGACGGCCCCGCGCTGGTCAAGGAACTCAACAAGATCGGCGGCAAGCACGGCGTGGGCATTCTGGATATGGTTGAGAACCGACTGGTGGGCATGAAGAGCCGCGGCGTCTACGAGACCCCCGGTGGATCCATCCTCTACGAAGCCCACGAGAAGCTGGAGCAGTTGTGCCTGGACAAACTGACGCTGCACTACAAGCAGAAGATGGCGCTGGAATTTGCCGATCTCGTGTACAACGGCCAGTGGTTCACGCCGCTGCGGGAAGCGCTCTCCGCCTTTGTGGACGAGACGCAGAAGACCGTCACCGGTTCCGTCAAGCTGAAGCTGTACAAGGGCAACATCATCTCCGCCGGAGCGAGCAGCCCGTATTCCCTCTATGATGAGGAGATCGTCACCTTTGGCGAGGATGCGGTTTACGATCAGAAGGACAGCGCCGGGTTCATCACCCTGTTCGGCCTTCCGATTAAGATTCAGGCTATGCTTAACGAAAAGCACAGTAAGTAAAATACGGTATTTCGGCCCGGCGTCATGCCGGGCCGAAATGAAAAAATGGAGGACTGGGCATGAAGCTGTGGGCGGGCAGGCTTTCTGGTGAGGTGGACGAGCGGTTGAACAGGCTGAACGCGTCCATTGGGTTTGACCAGCGCATGTTCCGGGAGGACATTGAGGGCTCCATCGCCCACGCGTCGATGCTGGGCCATACGGGCATACTGGCCGCCGGGGAAGCCGCCGCCATCGTGGAAGGGCTCAAGGGAATCCTTTCTGATCTCGAATCGGGCGCGCTGACCATCGATCCGACCGCCGAGGACATTCATACCTTCGTTGAGGCTGAACTGACTGGCCGCATCGGGGATGCGGGCAAGCGCCTGCACACCGCACGGAGCCGCAACGATCAGGTGGCGCTGGATCTGCGGCTGCACCTGGCCGCCGAGATCGAAAAGCTCAAATCGGGCGCGAAGGCGCTGGCCTGGGCCGTTGTGGAAGTGGCCGAAGGGCATCTGGAGACGGTCATGCCCGGCTACACACACCTGCAGCGGGCGCAGCCGGTGACGCTGGCCCACCATCTGATGGCCTATGCGTCGATGCTGCTTCGGGACATCGACCGCCTGAACGACTGCGGCAGGCGCACCCGGGTTTCTCCGTTGGGCGCGGGGGCGCTGGCAGGCACCACGTACCCCATCGACCGGCAGGACGTGGCGGCGCAGCTGGGCTTCTGCGGGATTTCCCTCAACAGTATGGACGCGGTGTCCGACCGGGACTTTGCGCTGGAACTGCTGGCGGACCTTTCGATCCTGATGATGCACCTGTCCCGCTTCGCGGAGGAGTTTGCGCTGTGGTGTTCCTGGGAGTACCGCTTCGCGACGCTGGGCGACCAGTTCTCCACCGGTTCCTCCATCATGCCGCAGAAGAAAAACCCGGACATCGCGGAACTGGTGCGCGGAAAGACCGGCCGGGTTTACGGCGACCTGATGGCGCTGCTCACCACGATGAAGGCGCTGCCGCTGGCTTATAATAAGGACATGCAGGAGGACAAGGAAGCGGTGTTCGACGCGGTGGATACGGCGGGTCTCTGCCTTGAAGTGTTTGCGCCGATGCTGAAGAGCGCTACTTTCCACAAGGACGTCATGCGCGCCGCTGCGTCGAAGGGCTTCCTCAATGCCACCGACTGCGCGGACTATCTGGCCAAGAAGGGCGTGCCCTTCCGGGACGCCTACAATGTTACCGGAAAACTTGTCCGCGACTGTATTGAAAAGGGCGTGACGCTGGAGACGTTGCCGCTTGAGGGCTATCAGGCGGCGCACCCCGCGTTTGAAAGTGATGTTTTCGAAGCCATCGATCTGATCCGTTGCGTGCGCTTGCGATCCGTGGACGGCGGGCCCGCGCCGGAGGCGGTCCGGCGTCAGATCGATAAGGTGAAGGAGCTTTTAAGCGATGTTTAAAGTGTTCATCGACGGCCAGGAGGGCACCACGGGCCTGCAGCTGGCCGGTCGGCTGAGCGGTCGGAACGACATCGAAGTATTGCAGATCGCGGAAAGCCTGCGAAAAGACGAGGCCGAGCGAGCGCGGCTGATGAACCAGTCCGATCTGGTCTTTCTGTGCCTGCCGGACGCCGCAGCCATCGAGGCCATGAAGCTGATTACAAATGATCACACCCGCGTCGTCGACGCTTCCACCGCGCACCGGGTCGCGCCCGGTTGGGCATACGGCTTTCCTGAGCTGTCCAAGGCGCACCGCTCGGCGGTCGAAACCGGAATGCGCATCACGAACCCCGGCTGCTACGCTACCGGTTTTCTCGCCATCGCCTACCCGCTCGTTCACCTGGGCCTCATCGATCCCGCGGCGCATCTCACCTGCCACGCGGTCAGCGGCTACAGCGGCGCGGGCAAGAAGGGCATCGCCCAGTATGAGGACCCGGACCGGGCGGACGAATTTGAAAGCCCACGGCTGTACGCGTTGAACCTGAACCACAAACATCTGCCTGAGATGCGGATTCGGGCTGGGCTGGAAAACACGCCGCTGTTCAACCCGCAGGTCTGTGACTACTACGCGGGCATGACGGTCTCGGTGCCGCTGTGGGCGGACCAGTTCGCAAAGGCCATCACCCTTTCCTCGCTGAAGGCCGCGCTTACGGAATTCTACGAGGGCGCGAAGCTGATCAGCGTTTCCGACGCTCCGGAGAGCGGCTTCCTTCCGGCCAACCTTTTGACCGGTACGAACCGGCTCAACCTGTACGCGTTTGGGAACGACCGGCAGATGGCGCTGGTATCGGTCCTGGACAACCTGGGCAAGGGCGCTTCGGGCGCGGCAGTTCAGAACATGAACATTGCGCTGGGTCTTGACGAGTATCAATCCTTACTTTAGGGGAGGATTTTCCGATGCGGGACGTTTCGGGCGGCGTGTGCGCGCCGAAGGGATTTATCGCGGGCGGCATCCGCTGCGGCATTAAAAAGAGCAGCCAGAAGAATGATCTGGCGCTGGTCAAGTGCGAGGTGCCCTGCTCGGCGGCGGCGGTCTATACCAAGAACAAAGTGTACGGCGCACCCATCACGGTAACGAGGGCGAACCTGGAAAATGGCGTGGCGCAGGCGATCGTCTGCAACAGCGGCAACGCCAACACCTGCAATGCCGACGGCGTCTTCATCGCGGAGAAGATGTGCGCCTTCACGGGCGCGGCGCTGGGCGTGGATCCCGCGGACGTCATCATCGGCTCTACCGGCGTCATCGGCCAGCCGCTGCCGCTGGAACCCGTGGAATGGGGGATCAAGGAACTGGGGCCGAAGCTCTCCAAAGACGGTGCTCATGCGGCGCAACTGGCCATTATGACCACGGACATCCAGGCCAAGGAAACCGCCCTCGCCTTCGAGTTGGACGGCTTCACCGTTACCATCGGCGCGATGGCCAAGGGCAGCGGCATGATCCGGCCCAACATGGCCACGATGCTCTCGTTTATTACCACCGACTGCGCAATCTCAGCCACGATGCTTCGAAAGGCGCTCAAGATGGTGGTGGACGACACCTACAACATGGTCTCGGTGGACGGCGATACCTCCACCAACGATATGGTGTCCGTCATGGCCAGCGGTCTGGCTGGAAACGCGCCAATCGACGGGGAAGGGGCGGCGTTTGACGCTTTTGTCTCCGGACTCATGGCGGTCGCCACCCGGATCGCCCGCATGATCGCCGCCGACGGCGAGGGCGCGACGAAGCTCCTTGAAATCGCCGTGACCGGCGCGCCGGATGTCATGACCGCCCGGGCCGTCGCAAAATCCGTCGTCATGTCCAGCCTCTTCAAGGCCGCTATGTTCGGGGCCGACGCCAACTGGGGCCGCATTCTGTGCGCCATCGGCTACGCGGAGGCGGAGTTCGACGTTTCAATGATCGAAGTGCATCTTTCCTCGCCCGCGGGGAAGATTCAGGTGTGCGCGGACGGAAACGGCGTGCCGTTCTCCGAGGAGACCGCAAAAACCATTCTGCTGGAGAAAGAAATAACCGTGGACATCAACATGCATCAGGGGAGCGCCGCCGCCACGGCCTGGGGCTGTGACCTGACCTATGACTACGTCAAGATCAACGGCGACTACAGGACCTGACGCCAGCTTCCGCATCCGGATATAAAAGGGGGAAACGCCATGCACACCATCGCCGAGGAATTGCGCGCGGACGTACTCACCGCCGCGCTGCCCTACATCCAGAAGTACACCGGCAAGGTCGTCGTGGTGAAATACGGCGGCAATGCCATGATCAACCCGCGCCTCAAGCAGGCGGTCATGACCGACATCGTGCTGCTGGCGCAGGTGGGCGTCAAGGTGGTGCTGGTGCACGGCGGCGGGCCGGAGATCAGCCAGATGCTGTCGCGCCTGGGCATTCCTGCGAAGTTCGTGGACGGCCTCCGCTGCACCGACGAGGAGAGCATGCAGGTGGTGCAGATGGTGCTGGCCGGGAAGACCAACAAGGATCTGGTCAGCCTGATTGGCGTCTGCGGCGGCAAGGCCATCGGCCTTTGCGGCATCGACGGCAAGATGATCCAGGCGGAGAAGCTGCGAGGAAAGCCCGAATTGGGCTATGTGGGCGAAGTGAAGAAAATCGACACCGCGCCGATCCTGAACGTGCTGGACGACGGATACATCCCGGTCATCGCCACCGTGGGCGTGGACGACAGCGGCATGGCGTTCAACATCAACGCCGATACCGCCGCCGCCGAGATCGCCTCCGCGCTGGGCGCGGAGAACATGATCGCGCTGACCGACATCCGCGGGCTGATGAATAACGTAAACGACGAGGATTCGCTGATCCCGGTGGTCCGGGTCGACGAAGTGGACGCGCTGATCGCCGGCGGCAAGGTCTCCGGCGGCATGATCCCGAAGGTGCGCTCCTGCGAGAAGGCGGTGCGCGACGGCGTCAAGAAGGCGTTCATGATCGATGGGCGGATACCTCACTCCATCCTGATCGAGATGTTTTCCGACGAAGGCATCGGCACAATGTTTGTGAAATGAGGTGCTGACATGAGCTTTGAGGAGATCCGCAAGAAGGATCAGACCTATGTGGCCGGAACTTACAACCGGTTTCCGGTGGCGCTGGATCACGGGAAAAATGCTACCTGCTGGGACGTCGCGGGCAATGAATACATCGATTTCACCAGCGGCATCGGCGTAAACGCTCTGGGTTTTGCCGATCCCTGCTGGCTGGAGGCGGTCAAGGCGCAGCTTGACAAGCTGCAGCATACGTC
>CALGYL010000047.1 GCA_937934775.1 uncultured Clostridia bacterium | reverse complement strand
CATAAAATTTGCGCCCAACCCGACAGGGCTGAGCGCCTTTGTTGATGGTCTGGGCCCGCCCTTCAGCACGAAGGGCGGGCCATTTCCATTACACGTCGCAATATTGCCTCTTCAGTGTCTCAATGATCGCTTCAACTCTGTGGTCGGCGATCCGGTAGGTGACGTTCTGACCCGATTTTTTGCAGTCCACAATCCCATGGGCGCGAAAGATGGCCAGGTGCTGCGACAGTGCGGACTGGCCGATGCCTGGCGCAACCGCGTTCAGCGCGCCGACCGTCCTGGGCCCTCGGATCAGTTCGCACAGGATTAATAGCCTGTTTTCATTGGCAAGAACCTTCAACAGATCCGCAACTTCCTTTGACCGCTGCTCCATCCGGACGTTCCTTTCCATGCTTCAGCCGGCAGATCCCCTGCGTCATGGTGCCCATCGGGCAGTATACGCACCAGGAACGCGGTTTGTACAGAACCATTGTGAATAGGCCCAAAACCGTGGACGTCAGCATCACGCCATAGAAGCCGAACGCGAACTGCGCCACCCACGGTTTCACCATCGAAGTATCCGCCCATTCCCAGGGTAGGCGGAAAACCCATATAAGCGTCACTGTTTCCTGCAGCGTCGCGCCTGAAAATACCCGCCAGGTCGCGAACAGCATCAAGCCAAACATCGTCATAAAGAAGGCGAGGAACGCATTCCGAAACCAGCGCGACCGAAGGAACTTGGGGGGCGCCGAATTTCGGGAGAGCTTCAGGCGGCTGCCCAGCAGTTCAAACAACTGCCCCCGCCCGCAATACCGGTTGCAGTAAAGTTTGCCGCCCCCGAAAATCGCCACGAATAGCGGAATAAAAAAGCAGATGAGGCCGATCCACGCGAAGAGAATGTTGAAAATCCCCAGCAAAAGATACACGGAGGATGCGATCCACAGGAAATCCCACCAGTTTTTTCGCTTTTTCATGAGACTGCCTCCTGCCCACAGATGAAAATCACCTGCGCCGGACAATGATCCGCGCACCGACCGCAGCCCACGCAGCGCCCTGTGTCCACCTTTGCGATCACGCCCTTGTACACCTCAACCGCGTTCAGCGGACATTTCCCTTCGCAGCATCCACATGCCACGCATTCGCCGGTTACCATCGCCTTCTTTCTCCCGATTCCCATAAAACACCGCCTTTTCATATTAGCATATTCTAATATACAGATATGCTCAGACAGTGTCAAGGGTTCCATCGTAAACAAAATATTCCCGCGGCACTACACGGCTTTTCCGAAAATCTCGGTATAGGTAAGCACCCCGCGAACCCGTTCGGACTTCATCAGGCTCAGCCTCCGCGCGGTCATACAGAATGGTTCGAAGGAAAGGTCCGGCTGGCCGCGAAGCGAAACCTCCCTGGCCAGCGTAATGTGCGGAGACAGGATATCCGCCCAGTCCCCGGAGAATCCCGCCAGGGCCAGGTCATCCCGTAGTCCGCTGTACAACACATCCAGCGCGGGGCACGGGGCCAGACCTACCCAGTACAGATCCTTCCGGAATGTCCCCACCCGGTCAAATTTCAGGGGCACGGGCTCGATAAATCGCTCCGAGAAGATGCGCTTCACCGGCGACGCCTCCCCCACCTCGCCCAGGAACAAAAGCGTCAGGTGCAGATTCTCCGGCCTGGTGAAATTTCCGATCGCGCTCTCAGCCAGCCTTCGCTGGACAGAAAGCAGTTTCTCCTTGGTGGCCGGGTCGAAATTGATCGCGATAAACAGCCTCAAAGCCGCACCTCCACCCGCTCCCCGGCGACAATCTCGCCCGGAGTCACCTTGCAATCTACGGCATACACGCCCACGCCTGCCGCGCGGGCTTCTCGGAGCGCCTGCCCGAACGCGGGATGCGTCCGCTCGTTGGGTGTGAAAAAACCGACCCCGGACATCTGGACGACGAACACGACGCACGTCGCCAGTCCGCCGCGTGAAAGCTCCGCCAGTTCTTTCAGGTGCTTAACGCCTCGCTCAGTGGGCGCGTCCGGGAACAACACCGCGCCGTCCTCCTCCAGCGTCACACCTTTGACCTCCACCACCGTTTGGATCCCATTACGCTCAATCAGGAAATCAAACCGGGAGTTCAGCATCCGGTACTCCGGCTGAATCCGCTCCGCGCCGGGCAGGAAACCGCCATCCTCCACCCATTCCCGGAACACCTGATTGGGCGCCTGGCTGTCCACGTTGATGAGCCTCCCGCCTTTCCTGACGACAACCAGATCAAACAGTGTCTTCCTCGCGCCGGACGCACAGCGCTCCAGATACACCCGCGCGCCCGGTAGGAACAGTTCCCCGCACCGGCCCGTGTTCTTCACGTGGCAGATTTCAATTTTTCCATCCATGTTCACTTCCGCGAGGAAGCGGTTGGGCCGATCGAGGAAAAAAGCCTCGCGGATGTCCCGGTAGACCATATATACTCCCATCAATCAATCGTGAAGAATGCGCCGAGCCGCCTGTTTCTATCCCTGGACGCTTGGACGCGCGCGTCAATTGCTCGGCTCCCTGCGCAGCAACGCTTCAACCTCCGAAGCCGGCATGGGCTTATAGTAGTAGTAACCCTGCACCTCGTCGCACATCTTCTGGCTCAAGAAATTCATTTGGCCCTCTGTCTCCACACCCTCGGCGATCACCTTCATCCCAAGGCTTTTGGCCAGATTGATGATCACCTTGGAAATCGCTCTGTCCTTGTCGCTGTTCTCAATTTCTCGCACAAACTGAATATCCATTTTGAGTCTGTCCACCGGCAACAGTTTCAGTCGGCTGAGCGACGAGTACCCGGTACCAAAATCGTCGATCGAGATCTGCACATTCAGCCGTTTCAGCGCATTGAGCACTGTGACGATGTAGTCGTCCTCCCGGATGGCGACGCTCTCCGTAATCTCAAGCTCCAAATACTCGGGATCGAGTTCGGTTTTTTCCAAAATGCGATGAACCTGCTCCGTCAGTTTCGGGTTTCTGAACTGGTTGACCGAGATGTTCACGGCGACCCGCAAGTGAGGCAGCCCGAGTTGCTGCCAAGCTTTGTTTTGCTGGCAGGCCGTGAGCAGCACCCATTCCCCGATGGGGTTGATCAGCCCTGTCTGCTCGGCCAGCGGAATGAAGATGCCCGGAGAGACCAGACCGAACTCCGGATGATGCCAGCGCAAAAGCGCTTCCATCCCGACGATCTTTTTCGTCTGCAGATCCACCTGCGGCTGGTAGTATACTTCCAATTCCTGGCGCTCCAGAACGCGGTACAGGCCGTTGGTCAGGTGCATCTTTTTATGGACATCTTCCCGCATCGGGGAAGAACACAGCACATATTGGTTCTTGCCCTTCTCCTTGGCGTGATACATGGCAATGTCCGCGCTTTTTACCAGAGAATACGTATCGGCGCCATCGAGCGGATACAGGGCGACGCCTGTGCTGGCAGTAATAAACATCTCCTGCCCCGCCACAATGAAGGGGCTCCTGAACATCCCCATGATCGCGTCCATCACCTTGATGATGTCCTCGGGATGGTTCAGCTGGTTGACCACAATCACAAACTCGTCTCCGCCAAACCGGGCGACGGTATCGGTTTTCCGAAGGCACTTCACGAGTTGTTGCGCAACCTCCCGGATCAGCGCGTCGCCGCCCTGATGCCCGATGGTATCGTTGATGGACTTAAAGCCGTCCAGGTCCAGAAAAACCACGCCCAGCGTCTTTTCGCTGCGCTGCGCCACGTTGATTGCCTGCTGCAGCCGGTCCAGGAGCAATGAACGATTGGGCAGATTCGTCAAATGGTCGTAATACGCCAGAAAATGCGCTTCGTTTTCTGCGCGAACCCGCTCCAGGGTATCCGCCAAAATATTGGACAGGATTCTCAGCCTCTGGATCTGATCCTCCTTCCACATGTTGGCGCCCTTGACCGATTCAATCTGAATGTGGGCGAACACCTCGCCGTTCATGGACATCGGGATGCACAGGGAGGCCACCTCGCCGTGGGCGCCTGCCGGTTCGGGTATGGGGGTACCGCCCGCGGACGTTTCAGGGGCCGGGCAATCCTCCGTGGTGTACGCAGCCTGAACGCAAAAAGGCAAATGCCCCATAGGCTTCTGGCAATCCACCTCGCTCATCCACAAGGAATCCTCCGGCAAGTTCTCATTTCCCGTAGCCCGCGGCACAAGCCTGACACTGTCCGCATGGTAGTGCTTGCCAATCATGCTGAGAAAGACGCCGATTTTCTCGTTCTGATTGTTCAGATCCACGGAAACCATCTCGGCGGAAATGTCGGCGATCAGCTTTTGGCCTTCGATCTGTCGCTCATTTTCCTTGATCCTGAGCACATATGCCTTATGCACAAAAAACGCAACCCATACCCCGATCGCAAGCAGTCCGATGCGCCCGCCATAATCGTCGGCATTGACCTGAACGGTCACGGACGGCCGCAAATACCACACCAATACCTGCGAAAGAAAAAGCACGACCGTGGTACAGGCGAGCACAAGGCTGCGTCTGAAAAGCATGGCAAAGATCAGAAGGATAAATGGATACGCCCAAACCGTTTCACTGCCCAAATCCAAAAGGTTCAGCATGATCGCCGGGATCGATACAACCACCGCGACAATGTAGATGCTCTCCATCATTCGCTGCCTGAACTTGAATCTGATCACAATTTGGATCAGAACGCCCGTCAGGAAAAGAAGCGCGCTGGGCAGCAGAACTTCCTTCAGCGTATTCCCGTCCTGCATGATGTACTGGGTCGCATAGTATAAAAATCCCCCTGCAATAAACGCGAAGGAGAGATAATTGTACGTGGTGCTTTGCGTCCGGCTGGCCAGGATGATGTCGGAATCGGCCAATGATTCCACACGAAGATACTGATATTTGCGGATGAAAAGGCTGATCATCAAAAGCGGGATAGAAAACGCGATGGGCGCCATTTGCGGCAGATGAGCACCCGGCACAATCGTGTTGAAGAAAATGTCCAGAGAGCCGATCACAATGGCCGCAATCCAGCCGCCCAGAAGCATCCGCGCCTGCCGTTTTGTAACGTCGTCCTGAGCACGTCTTCCCCACCGCCAGAAAAAATAGAAGGCGATCAGGAAGAAACTGATGCAGTACGCGTAGTAGAAGATGCCCCAACCATTGCTGACGGCCAGATTTGTCCATCCGTACCGGGTGAGTACGAGGTTATACTGGACCGGTGCCATGTAATTCGACAGAGAAAAAACATACAAGCTCGCCGCGGCCGGCGCATACAGTAGAGGATAGACCCAGCGTTTGGACAATATGGGCTTTTCGCCGGTAAGGATCAGAATAAAGTGAACGATGAAACTGATGATGAGCGCCCAACCGCCGGCCGCAATTCTTCGTCCGATCAAACAGATGGACTGCGACGGCGCGTTGATGGCAACGGAAAAGCCAAAGGACCAAAGCGCCATGCAACAGCACATGATCCAGAATAGGATGTTCAGGCCGGATCTGGTATTGGACAACAGGATGTAGATCCCCAAGAAGGTGCACAATGCGCAGACCAGGAGGAACATAAACGAGTATATATCCTGCATCGAATCGACTCTTCCGTATATAAATCCAGTACAGCGGTAAAACGCAGAATGGATAGGTACGTTATATATGTCGTATTGCGGGCGGGCGGATTTTAGGGATATTGCTTCAGCGTAAAAATTTCGGCGCGAACGCACGCAGGTCCGGCGTGAAATGTTCAAATCTCGTCACGCTTCTCCTCCGTCCTTGGATCCGGGACATCGTCAAACCCGGCGCCGTGCGCGCCAAACTGCATGACTGCTGTAAAATCTTGAATTTCCAGTTGACGGACGCATACCTGCGTGGTATACTACTTTTGATAAAGCAGAAGCGCTCGCTTCTCACCCGGCGGCAACGCCAGCACGGGTTTGCATGAAACACTTGTTTTGTGTGTGGGCGTTCGCTTTTGCGGAGCGCCCGTTTTTTATTGCCTGAATCGATTTGGGAGGTGCATGGGTATCAACAACGATCTGATGATTAATGAGGAGATCCGCGACCGCGAGGTACGTTTGATCGATCAGAACGGCGAACAACTGGGCGTCATGCTGACGCGGCAGGCGATGGAGCTCGCTGAAGAACGCCAGCTCGATCTGGTCAAGATTGCGCCGCAGGCAAAGCCGCCGGTTTGCAAGTTGATGGATTATGGCAAGTACCGCTTCGAACAATCCAAGCGCGAACGTGAGATTCGAAAGAATCAAAAGATCATCACCATCAAGGAAGTCCGCCTGTCCGCGACCATTGAGGACCATGACGTCGACGTCAAGTTCAAAAACGCGGTCAAGTTCCTTCAGGATGGTGACAAGGTCAAGGTCAATATCCGTTTCCGTGGCCGCCAGATTACCCATTCCGAAATCGGTCTTCAGGTTATGAAAAATTTCGCCGAGCGGATCAAGGAATACGGCAACGTTGAACGTCACCCTCTGATTGAGGGCCGCAACATGATCATGATCCTTGCACCGCGCGATAAGGATTAGGAGCGCGCTCCGTTTCTTCGCGAAATGATGCACTGAACGAGAGGAGGAGTTTCCATGCCCAAGCAGAAGACCCACCGCGGCGCGGCGAAGCGCTTTTCGCTGACCAAGACCGGCAAGATCAAGCGTTCGCAGGCGTATAAAAGCCATATCCTGACCAAGAAACCCACCAAGCGCACGCGCAACCTGCGCAAAGCTGCCCTGGTGTTCAGCGGCGAAGCCAAAGTAATGAAGAAACTGATTCCGTATAAGTAAGGAGGCGAATCGATATGGCAAGAGTCAAGAGGGCTGTCAACGCCCTGAAGAAACGCAGGAAAGTTTTCCGGCTGTCGAAGGGTTACTTCGGCGCCCGTTCCAAGCAGTACCGCGCCGCCAGCGAGCAGGTTCGCCGCTCCCTGCGCTATGCGTTCATCGGCCGCAAGCTCAAGAAGCGCGAATTCCGCAGCCTGTGGATCGCCCGCATCAACGCCGGCGCCCGCGTAAACGGCCTGAGCTACTCCCGCATGATCGACGGTCTCAAGAAGAGCGGCGTCGTGGTCAACCGCAAGATCCTGGCGGATCTGGCGATCCACGATGCGGCCGGCTTCGCGAAGCTGTGCGAAACCGCCAAAGCGGGTCTGGGCAAATAAGTACTTTATAGAAACGGCATCCGCTCCGTGCGGGTGCTGTTTTTTATTCCTCCAGCTTTCCGTTGCGCCGCCGCGGAAAATCGCCTATAATAGGTACATCGCATTTTTCAGCCGAGGGTGATTGATATGGCGGGCGGACGGACGGTCAGACTCAACACGGATACGGGGTTTTTAAAACTCATCGCAATCCTTACCATGGCCATCGACCATGTGGGCGCGGCGCTCTTACCGCAGGTTCCGATCCTGCGGGTGATCGGACGCATCGCTTTCCCCATCTTCGCCTACTCTCTGGCGGTGGGCTGTGTGTACACCCGCGACATGCGCAGGTATGTCCTGCGCATGCTGGTGCTGGCGCTCATCTCCCAGCCCTTCTACGTGCTGGGGCTGAATCACACCACCCAGGCGATGAACGCGATACAGTTCAATGTGGATCCCTTACGCAATGCGCTCTCCTGGTACATCCAGAGTTGGAACCGCCCCAGCATTCTCCTGTCCCTCGTAGCCGGGATGCTTCTGATCTGGTGCTTCAAGGACAAAAAATACGCGCTGGCGGCAGTGCTTACCGCGGTGATCCTGTACTTCCAGGGCTATCTGGACTATGGCTGGCGGGGCATCGCGCTGATGCTGCTGTTCTTCGCCTTCCTGGAAAATCCGGGCGCGTCCTTCCTGTGGGTGCTCGGTTTCATGCTTTGGTGGGGCATCACCGGCGGCGGTAATTACGAAATCGGACCGGTCCGCTTCAGTACGCAGACCTTCGCGATTCTGTCCCTGCCGCTGATCTACCTGCCCACCAAGACCAACCTGAAGCTGCCCAAGTGGTTTTTCTACCTGTTCTACCCCGCGCATCTGGCCGCTCTGTACATCGCGCAGCAGTTGATCGCCCGGCAGGTGTTTTGATTTTTACCCTCGGTGTGGTATAATTAGGATAAGGAGGTGAGCGCGTGCTGTTTTTCTTTGTGCCATTTTTCTGGACGCTGGCCATTCCCACCATCATCGTCGGGGTTCTTCTGGCTCGCGCGCTGTTCTGGCTGCGCTCGCTGGGCCGCCCGGATCCGGACTGCGCGGACAGGCCGGACCAACCGTTCCTCGAAGGTGAGTTCGTCGAGGATAACGAGGCGGACAAACCGGAGGATGGTTCGTATCCCCCGCGCAATCAACTTGAAAAAAGGCCCTGAAAATGGTATAATACTGTGCAAACGCCCGAAAACGCTTCTTTTACCGAACGTTTTTGAGCGCGCGCGCGGCATTCGTTCGTAATTGGAGGAAAACTGCATGGCGATCTGCGCAATTGTAGGCATCAACTGGGGCGATGAGGGCAAGGGCCGTATGGTGGACTACCTGGCCGACCGCTTCCAAGTCGTCGTACGGTATCAGGGCGGCAACAACGCGGGCCACACCGTCATCAACGAATACGGCAAGTCGGCACTGAACCTTCTGCCGTCCGGCATCTTTCACCGGGAGACCGTCAACCTCCTGGGCGTTGGCACAGTCATCGATCTGAAACACCTGAACGGCGAAATGGGCAAACTCCGGGAGCGGGGCGTGGTCATTACGCCGGAAAACCTGCGCATCTCCGAGCGCGCGATGATCGTGCTGCCCTTCCATCCACTGCAGGACAAGCTGGAAGAACAGCGGCTGGGCAAGGACAGTTATGGCTCGACGCTGCGCGGCATCTCGCCCATCTACGGCGACAAGTACATGAAAAAAGCCATTCAGATGGGCGATCTCAAGTACCCCGAGACGCTGAAAGCCCACCTGAAGAAGCTGATCGATTGGAAGAACGCAGTGTTCTCCCAAGCCTACGGCCAGCCGCCGATCGATTTCGACGAGACGATGGCCTGGCTCGATGCCTACGGCACGCCGCTCCTCCCCTACATCTGCGACACCGGAAAGGTGCTGCGGGAAGCGCAGGCCGCCGGCAAGAGCATATTGTTCGAGGCGCAACTGGGCGCGCTCCGGGACATTGACTATGGCATTTACCCATACTCCTCGTCCTCCTCACCGCTGGCGGCGTATGCGCCCATCGGCGGCGGCCTGCCGTCCATCAAGCTGGATGAGGTCGTGGGCGTGGTCAAGGCCTATTCCACCTGCGTTGGCGAAGGCCCGTTCGTGGGCGAATTGTCCGGCGACATCGCCGTAAACCTGCGGGAAGCGGGCGGCGAATACGGCGCGGCCACCGGCCGTCCCCGCCGCATCGCCTGGATGGACGTGGTCGCCACCCGCCACGGCGTGCAGCTGCAGGGCGCAACCTCCCTCGCGCTGACCAAAATGGACGTTTTGAGCCACCTTGCCGAGATTCCGGTGTGCGTCGGCTACAAGCTCCATGGCGAAGTCACCGAAGATTTCCCCTATACGCCGGAACTTGCCGCCTGCGAACCGGTGTATGAAGTGCTGCCCGGCTGGCAGGAGGACATCTGCCAGATACGCGAATTCTCCGCGCTGCCCAAGGCGGCACAGGATTATGTGCTCTACCTTGAAAGCAAGCTGGGCTGCCCGATTCCGTATGTCTCCGTGGGCGCGGAACGCGACCAGATCATCCTGCGCTAATAGGCGCGGGTCACCCGGGAGGGGTCTTTATGGAACGCAAACCCGCCTACGAATCCCCGCTGGGCAGCCGCTATGCCAGCCGTGAAATGCTGTACCTGTTCTCGCCGGACAACAAGTTCATCACCTGGCGAAAGCTGTGGGTAGCGCTGGCCGAGGCCGAGAAAGAACTGGGGCTCCCGATCACCGACGCGCAGATCGCGTCCCTCAAAGAACATGTGGAGGACATTGATTATGACGCCGCTCGCGCTTATGAGGAACGGGTCCGCCACGATGTGATGGCCCATGTGCGCGCTTACGCCGACCAGTGCGACGCCGGCGCCGGTTCGATCCTGCACCTGGGCGCCACCTCCTGCTACGTCACCGACAACACTGACGCGCTGATCCTCCGGGACGCGCTCCAACTGATCCGCGGAAAGCTGCTGGAGGCGCTTCGGCGGCTGAAGGCATTCGCGCTCCAGTACAAAGACCTGCCCACACTGGGCCTCACCCACCTGCAGCCGGCGCAGCCGGTGACGGTGGGCAAGCGGGCGACTCTGTGGATGCAGGACTTCCTGATGGATGTGGAGGATCTGGATCACGCGCTGTCCACCGTGAAGCTCCTGGGTTCCAAGGGCACCACGGGCACGCAGGCCAGCTTCATGGCGCTGTTTGATGACGACGGCGGCAAGGTTCTGGAACTGGAAAAGCGCATCTCGGAAAAGATGGGGCTGGAGGCGGTCTACCCGGTCAGCGGGCAGACTTACCCCCGCAAACTGGACAGCAGGGTGTTGGCGGTGCTCAGCGGCATCGCCCAGAGCGCCTACAAGTTCGCGCAGGACATCCGGCTTCTGCAGGCCTTCCATGAGTGCGAGGAACCCTTCGGCAGCGAGCAGATCGGCTCCAGCGCGATGGCCTACAAGCGCAATCCCATGCGTTCTGAGCGCATCTGTTCTCTCAGCCGCCACGTGATGGCGCTGGAGGCGGACACCGCCATGACCGCCTCCACCCAGTGGTTCGAACGCACGCTGGACGATTCCGCCAACCGGCGCCTGAGCCTGCCGGAGGCGTTCCTGGCTACCGACGCGGTGCTGGAACTCGTGTGCAACGTGTCTGGCGGCATCGTGGTCTACCCCAAGATCATAGAAAAGAACCTGCGGGAGAACATGCCCTTCATGGCCACCGAAAACATCCTGATGGAAGCGGTCAAGGCGGGCGGCGACCGGCAGGCGCTGCATGAGCGCATCCGCGTACATTCGCAGGCGGCCACAAAGCGCGTACGGGTCGAAGGGCTGGACAACGATCTTCTGGAACGCATCGCAGGCGACCCCGCCTTCCCGCTGGATCGCACGCATTTGGAGTCGCTCACGGACCCGAAGCGCTACACCGGCCGCTCCGCGCAGCAGGTGGAGGAGTTTATCACGGAACGGATAGATCCGCTGCTTCGGAACGCGCCCGAAATCAAGGCGGGCGACGTGCGGGTGTGACGGACAAACCATCGCAACCTGACGAGGGGCGGCCAAGCGCCGCCCCTCGTTGACGGCCTTGGAGACAGCCAATCGCCGTCAATGAACGCGTTGAGTCGCGTGCGAAAAAACCTCCGCCGGAACGGTATGGCTTGACCATGCCGGCGTATCATGATAAAATGAAAAGAATCTTCAGACAAAGGAATGATGCGGTTGGGAACGGCTGATATCCTATTGATCGGCGTAGGGCTTTCGATGGACGCCTTCGCGGTGGCCATTTGCAAGGGCCTGGCAATGCGCAAGATCAACTGGGGACATGCCGCTGTGATTGCGCTGTTCTTCGGCGGCTTTCAGGCGCTGATGCCCTTTCTGGGCTGGGTGCTGGGATTGGGGCTACAGGGGCTGATTTCTGCCTATGATCACTGGATTGCCTTCGCCCTGCTCACCTTCATCGGCGGAAAATTCCTGTACGATGCGTTCAAGGGCGGCGACGATGCAGGCGAAGCCTGCGACATCGCGCTGGACATCAAGGGGCTTCTCATGCTGGCCATCGCAACCTCTATCGACGCGCTGGCCGTGGGCGTCACGCTGGCGTTTCTCAAGGTCAACGTGGCCGCCGCCTGCGGGATCATCGGCGCAACCACTTTTCTGATCTCCTTTGGTGGCGTGGTGGTCGGCAACTTTTTCGGCGCCCGCTTCCAGAAGAAGGCGGAGAGCGCAGGCGGCGTCATCCTGATCTTGATCGGCGTTAAAATCCTGTTGGAGCATTTGGGTGTTCTGTAGTGGGACGAACCTTGACGGCGGCGTTCCCGCGTGCTAGGATGGTTCCAGAATTTGTTATGGAGGCGTTAGAGCGATGCACAAGATCCATTCGGTATTTGACGATTCCTTCAAGAAGTACGGCGCGATCCTCTCTGGCGTGCCGTCCGACGCCATCCGCGCGGCGGCAGCCACGATCCCGATGCCTGAGAAGGGGGTCGCCTACAAGCGTTCCATCCCGGAACTTGAAGCGACGGCCGACTATCAGGAGTTTCTGGCCTATTACGGCGGCTTCAAGCCCGTTCAGGCGGGTCTGTGCTGGGGCTACAACACCCGGATGGATTGTATGGAATACCACCGCGCCAGCGAAGTCAATGTGGCGGTTACCGACTGCGTCGTGATGCTGGGCGACCGGCGCGACATCGCGGACGGCACTTACGATTCCAGCCTGGTGGAACTGTTCCTTGTACCCAAGGGCACCGCGGTGGAAATCTACGCCACCACGCTGCACTATGCACCCTGCCAGACGGCCGATTCGGGCTTCCGGATGATCATCCTGCTGCCGGACGGCACCAACGAGGATCTCGCGCCCGAGGCGCTGGACGAAGCCAAAAAGGCATCCGGCGAGCACCGCATGCTGTGGGCCGTGGACAAATGGTTGATCGCCCATCCCGAGACCGGCGAGGCCAAGGCGGGCGCGCTGGCCGGTATCCGCGGCGAGAACATCGACCTGTCCAAGGAATAAAATCGTTCAATTACCCGGAGCGGGGCCGCAAAGGCTCCACTCAGGCCATCAACAAAGCCTGGTTCTTCTTCATTCGCTTCCGGCGACCAGTGC
>CALGYL010000046.1 GCA_937934775.1 uncultured Clostridia bacterium | reverse complement strand
AGAGCGGGGGCTAACTTGGTCCGCGCGGACGAACGGCGCGCGTTACTCTCGCTCGCCGTCCTTTTTGGCCGTATGATCCAGCCACAGGTGGTCGTCCAGGCGCTTGTTTATTGTTTTACAGCATGCCTCAAGCTCCACCAGTTTCCCCGCCTGTTTGTCGACGCCATCGATGCGCTGCTTGATATATTCAATGTCTACCTGCATCTTGGTCAGCGCGGCGGTGCGCTCGTTGCTGCGTCCGCGGATGGTGCCCGCCGCAACCGCCATCGCCAATATCACCGACGCGGTCTGCAGCAGTTGCAGGATCATTTCAGGGCTCATATTGTGTCCCTCCCATGCCGGTCATTCATCGGGTCCCCGGGAGAATATTCTGAAATCACAGGCTCGCGCGGATTTCCCTCTGCACCCGTAATTTCGTGAGAGCCCCGTATGTCTGCGCGCCGCCCGTCAACGGGCGGCGCGCAGGTCCCGATGTATGCTGGCGCCGGAGGCTTTCGTGAGGGGTTTGCCGCTTCAATTTCCGGCGCCTATCTAAACCGCCCCGCCTCCTGGAGAAACCGCCGGCGGCGCGAGGGCGGGCGCTGGCGCGCGCGGCGTTTTCGCGCGTGTCAGATGCAAGAAGTCATCGTGCGGCCGCAGCGGGGGCAGAGCGCGCTCATAGCGCCGCAGGTCGTGCCGCAGTTGGAACAGGTGCTCACGCCGGCCACGCTGGCACAGAGGTTGGCGCCGGCTACGCTGCTTCCGTTTCCGTTGGTCGGCGTGGTGCAGATGGGTGTGGCGCCGGTAGGCATGTTGGCGCAGTTGCGGCGGGGATACATCGGCAGCGAGAAGAACTCGTCGCACACATTTTCCGCGAATTCCTCGCAGGGCGGGATCTCGCAGAAGCCGTAGGTCGGGATCATCAGGTCGACTTCCGCAAGGATCTTGAGCGCGACCGTCACGCAGATGGTGATTTCGAACTTGCAGTTGCCGATGTATTCGCCGGTCACGCAGATGGCGCTGACCATGCTCTCCAGCGTGAAGGGCACAATCGATTCCTCCGGGATGGCGAGCAGTACGTCCTTGACCACGCTCAGTTTGCCGCGTCCGATCCACTCCTGGCAGCGGGCGTCGACAAAGATCACGTCGATCGGGATGTCCACCGTCGCCTTCACCCGTGCGAATTGCGGACGGTCACACAGCCGGTCGATGGTCAGGTCATGGATGCGGCCGCAGATCGAAGCCGACCGGCAGCTGACAAACGTCCATTGGCCGCAGGGGGCCGGCAGGGGGTCGGGGCTGTTGCGCGCGTTCTCCAGGGCTTCGGGATAAGTAACTACGCCGTTGACGCCGCAGGTGCAGTTGGCCTGGCAGCCGTGCACCGTGCAATTGCACGGGCGGCCGTTGGCCTGACATCCGTTTCCGACGTCCGGCAACAGCGGGACGATGTCGGACACGGTGATCTCCACATCATCCAGCTGCTCCTGTTGGAGACACGCGTCGTAGACGTTCTTCACTTGTATGCAGATTCTTTCCGTCAGGCCCTGCACGGCGCTGCCGACGATGGAGCCGGGGCACTGGTCGGTGTTGGCGTTCTTGTAGCTGAAAAAGGACATCGATACTCCTCCTTCTAGGCTTGGGCGGGCGGTTCGCGCCGCCTCGCCCGATTCGCGGGGGTTCACCCGCGCTGTATCCTATGGCGGAGCGCGAAAATGCGTTCGCACCTTGTCATGGGGCGCGCCAGGTGCTATACTATCGCCATGTATAAACGACATGTGAAGCGCGTGCTGGACGCGATGTTTTCCCTTACCGCACTGATCGTGCTTTTGATTCCCAGCGCGCTGATCGCGCTGTGGATCAAGCTGGATTCGCCCGGCCCCGTATTCTTCAAGCAGAAGCGCGTGGGGCGGGGTAAGGTCCATTTCATGATCCTGAAGTTCAGGACCATGCGGATTGACGCACCCAAGGACATGCCGACCCATCTGCTGTCGGATCCATATTCCTTTATCACCCGGAGCGGAAGATTTCTGAGGAAGACATCCCTGGACGAATTGCCGCAGCTGATCAATATCCTGAAGGGCGAGATGAGCCTCGTCGGGCCGCGCCCGGCGCTGTGGAACCAGCAGGACCTGATCAAGAAACGGGATGAAGTGGGCGCCAACACCGTACGTCCCGGTCTCACCGGCTGGGCGCAGGTCAACGGCAGGGATGAGTTGCCCATTGACATGAAAGCACGGCTCGACGGCGAATACGTGCGGAACCTGACCTTCCGGATGGACTGCCGCTGCATTCTGCGCACGCTGCGGGACGCGTTCCGCGGCGCGGGCGTGGTGGAAGGCGGGCGTGCCGGGTAAACCTGAGGCAAATCCGGCGCGCATGCGCCGTACTATTGAGAGGCAAGGAGCATAACCCAAATGAACACGAAGCGGATGATCGACTTTCTGGCCACCCCCGAAGCCCTGAACGCGCTCTCCCGGATCTATCCGGGCGGCGAGGCGAAGGAGGCCGCGCGCTATCAGGCGCTGGTGGCTCGCCACCGGGAGATCTTTGGAGAGGCGGATCAGCTGATTTTCGCGTCCGCGCCCGGGCGCACCGAAATCGCGGGCAACCATACCGACCACAACCACGGCCGCGTGCTGGCCGCCGCCATCAACCTGGATACCGTGGCCGCCGCTTCAAAGCGGGCGGATTCGGTGGTTACGCTGTATTCCGAAGGGTATGACAAACCCTTCGTCGTTGACCTTAAGGACCTCGAGCCCATACCGGCGGAGTATGAATCCACCCATTCGTTGGTTCGCGGCGTAGCGGGCCGCATGAAGGCGCTGGGCTATCCGATCGGCGGTCTGAACGCGGTGGTTACCTCCACGGTGTTCAAGGGCAGCGGCCTTTCGTCTTCGGCCGCGTTTGAAGTGATGCTGGTTCAGCTGTTTGACGCCCTGTACGGTGACGGACAGATGGCGGCAGAGCCCCGCGCGCTGATCGCGAAGTACGCCGAAAACCACTATTTTGGAAAGCCCAGCGGCCTTCTGGACCAGATGGCCTCTTCGGTGGGCGGCCTGGTGACGATGGATTTCAAGGATCCTGACGCGGTCATCGAGGCCATTGCCTATGACTTTGCGAAGAAGGGCTACGCCATGGCGGTGGTGTCCGCGGGCGGCGAACACGGCAACCTCACCAGCCACTATGCCGCCATTCCGGTGGAGATGAAGCAGGTGGCGGAACTTCTGGGCGGCAAGGTGCTCCGGGAGATCCCGCAGGCCCAGTTTGAAAAGGCCATCCCATCGCTGAAGGGCCGCGTGCCCGACCGCGCGATTCTCCGGGCGTTGCACTTCTACGACGAGGACACCCGCATCCCGCACTTGGTGGAGGCGCTGAAGAAGGATGATCTTGACGCCTTCTTCGAGGGCATCATCGCCTCTGGCGAGAGCAGCTGGAAGCTTTTGCAGAACCTGTACGTGCCGGGCAGCGACAATCAGGAAATGGCGCTGGCGCTGGAACTGTCCCGCAGGATGCTTCAGGGCCGCGGCGCGTGGCGCATCCACGGCGGCGGGTTCGCGGGCACCATCCTGGCCTTTGTGCCAACGGATCTGATGGACGAATACACCGCCCGCATGAACGCCGTGTTTGGCCAGGGCGCGGTGACCGCGCTCAGCGTGCGCCCCGTCGGCCCCGCGGTGATCGGCGGCTGATTTACGCAGGCGAGCGTTCCGGAAAATAACCTTTTCTCCGTTGACAAAGACCGAAGGCCGGTTTACTATAGGTGCCACAACAGCATAACGTCTTCAGGGCGGGGTGTGAATCCCCACCGGCGGTATAGCCCGCGAGCCGAAAGGCCGATTCGGTGAAATTCCGGAGCCGACAGTGATGCGATCCAAGTGGACCGCTTTAGTCTGGATGGAAGAAGCGTATTCTCCCACGCGCCGCAAAGGCCCCTGCGAACGTTTATGCAGGGGCTTTATCGTGAGAGGAGAATACAAAATGCGAACCAATACAAAACGGATTGCGCGGATCGGCGTTTTGAGCGCTGCGGCGGCCATCCTGTTCCTGATTCCTGGCATCCCGATCTTTCCGCCGATCTACAAGCTGGACTTTTCGACGCTGCCGGCACTTCTGGGCGGTTTCTCGCTGGGTCCGGTCGCCGGCGTGATCATCGTGTTCATCAAGGATCTGGTGGGCTGCATCAACTCCGACAGCAATATGGTCGGGGAGCTGGCGGATTTTCTGGTATCCTCGTCGCTGGTTCTGTGCGCGTCGATCTGGTATCGCAAGAGCCGCACGCTGAAGGGTGCGCTCATCGGCATGGGCGTGGGCGTTCTCTTGATGACGGTGGTTGGCGCGCTGGCCAACTTCTACATTCTGATCCCGTTCTACAGGGACGCGATGGGTGTGCCGGTAGAGACGCTCATCGGCATGATGGCGGCGCTCATTCCGGCCATCGACAGCCTGTGGAAGCTGATCCTGCTGGCAACGATCCCGTTCAACTTGATCAAGGGTGTGGCGCTGTGCGGCGTCACGGGACTCTTGTACAAGCGGCTATCGCCATTTTTGCACGGCTGATTTGGAGGAGACATGTACCGGACGCATTCGCAGGAGGACACGCTTAGGCTCGGCGCGGCGCTGGGCGCGCATCTTTTGCCGGGTGATAGCGTTCTGATCTCTGGCGATCTGGGCGCGGGCAAGAGCGTTCTGGCCCGGGGCGCGGCGCAGGCGCTGGGGGTTACCGGGCCGATGCCCAGCCCCACCTTCACGCTAATGCAGCCCTACGGCAACGTCTGCCATTTCGACCTGTACCGGCTGACGGACGAGGACGAGTTCTACGCCGCGGGGCTGGACGAGTTCACCGGCGGCCAATGGATCGCGCTGATTGAATGGCCCTTTGAAGGCATGGACATCTCGCCCCGGGCGGAGGTGTCCATCCGGCGGGGAACCGCGGAGGACGAGCGGCGCATTGAAATAACGTATACCGGTATGGACGGGCGCGAGGCGGACATTCAAAGGGCGCTTGCCGCCTGGGAAAAGCGCCTGTGACATCCTGTGGCGCGCGCGGCTTTGCGCGTATGTGCCCGATCCGATCTTGATCCTTTGCATGGTGACATCCTGTTGGGCGCGCGGCAATGCGCGCGGGAGGCGTGGAATTTGACGATCCTCGGAATCGATACCTCCGGGCCGGTGGCGGGCGTCGCGCTGTGGCGGGACGGCAAACCCCGCTATTCGGTGACGGCGGATGTGGGGCTGACCCACTCCGAGACGCTGATGCCGATGGTGGATCAGGCGCTTGCGGCATTCGGGATTCCGGCGAACGAGGTGGAATTGCTCGCCTGCGTGGCGGGGCCTGGTTCCTTCACCGGCGTTCGCATCGGCGTGTGCGCGGCCAGGGGATTTGCGCAGGCGCTGGGCATTCCCTGTGTTCAGGTGGACGCGCTGGAGGCGTTGGCCGCCGGTGCGTACGGCTTTGACGGCGAAATCTGCCCGATTCTGGACGCCCGGCGCGATCAGGTATACTGCGCCAGGTTCCGCTTTTCCAGCGGGCGGCTGCCCGAGCGGCTTTCGGAGGATGGGGCGCTGAGCCTTCAAGACTTTCTGGCCGGGCTTCCGCAGCAGGGGCGGTTTCTCTTTACAGGGGACGGCGTGAGCGCCCACGCGGCCGCCATCGAGCGGGCGCTGGGGGAGCGGGCCCTGATCGCAAAGCCCCACTTGTCCGGCCTCAAGGCGGACGCGGCCTGCTATCTGGCGGAAACGAGTCCCGCGCGGCGGATGCCGGGCGAGCGGCTGGAACCCATCTACCTTAGAAAACCGCAGGCGGAGCGCGAGCGCGCCGCAAGGCGAGGAGAGACCCCATGATCGAAATCGGCCTGATGACCCTCGGGGATGTGGACGCAGTCAGCGAAATTGAAAAGCAGAGCTTTGCGGTGCCCTGGTCCCACGAGTCCTTCGTCCGGGAGGTTACGGAAAACCAGTGCGCCCGCTACATGGTCGCCCGGGAGGACGGCGTACCGGTGGCCTACGCGGGCATGTGGCTGGTACTGGACGAAGCCCATGTGACCAACATCGCGGTGCGAAAGGACGTCCGGGGCCGCGGCATCGGGGAAATGGTGGCTAGGGCGCTGATGCAATTGGCCGCTGATACCGGGATGGTCTACATGACGCTGGAGTGCAGACGCAGCAACCTGGTCGCTCAAGCGCTCTACAAAAAGCTGGGTTTTCAGGAGGTCGGCTTCCGCAAGCGCTACTATGCCGACAACAAAGAGGACGCGCTGGTGATGGCCTGCGAGCAGCTGCCTGAGGCGAATCCAGAAAACGATCCGCATCTGGTGCGCGAATAGGTGGAAGAGGGCGAACGATCTCGGGCAAGCGCTTGGGGAACCGAAGCCCTCGCTACGCTGAATCATACCGGGACCTCGCTGGGTCCGACGAAACCCGGCGGCCTCCGCGTTCCATGGAAATCAGCGTCGCAGAGCGGCTTTCGTCGTACTGCCTGAAGGGCATCCGAATAATTCGCTTCCCTTTTCGCAAGGGATGCGCTATAATCTTTTCCGGTGGTGAACCGATGTTTTTTGAAAACGGCGGACAGAAGCTGTATTACGAACGGCAGGGAGCGGGCAAGCCGCTCCTGCTTTTGCACGGCTGGGGTGGGAAAATCGAGAGCTGGCTGCCGGTCCTCCGGGACTTTTCCATGACCCGTGAAGTGATCGCGCTGGATTTTCCAGGGTTCGGGCGGTCGCCTGAGCCCGACGAACCCTGGTCTGTCACCGAGTTTATGGAACTTACCGCCGCTTTTATACGCCAATTGGGGATAGAAGGGACGGATATCGTCGCACATTCCTTTGGCGGACGGGTTGCGATCCTGCTGGCCGCAACGTATCCGGAGCTTGCGGGCAGGCTGGTTCTGACGGGCGCCGCGGGACTGATCCCCAGGCCCAATCAGAAAAGGAAAGCCCGGTCGGTCCTCTACAAGGCGCTGAAGGGGGCGGTGGAATCCGCTCCGGTCCGGATGATCTGCGGAGTAAAGCGCGTCGCGGTTTTCCGGGAGGCGCTGGTCCAGAAATTTGGCTCCGCCGACTACCGCGCGCTGCCGCCCAGCTTCCGGGCTACGTTTAACAAGGTGATTCATCAGGATCTCGCGCCATGCCTGCCGGGAATCCGGTCTTCCACGCTCCTCATCTGGGGCGCGAAGGACGATCAGACACCGCTCTGGATGGGTCAGACCATGGAAAAGGAGATTCCAGACGCGGGGCTGATCGTGCTAAAGGACGCGGGGCACTTCGCGTATCTGGACCGGTATCAGGATTTCCGCACAATTGTGAACAAGTTCTTGGAGGAGTCAAACGCTTGAGCTGGCTTGACGCATTAGAATCCATCCTGGTGGCGGCGATCTCCGCGATCACCTGCCGCTACTACCTGCACATGCTGCAGCTGGAGAGCTATCAGCTGGACGGCTACAACCGCTGGCTGGGCAAAAACCGGGACAAACTGCTGGGCTGGACGCTGAACATCGGCGTGATCGCGGTGATCGTGAAGCTGCTGCTGCCGCTGATTCTGGCGCTGTTCATGAGCCGCGACGCGGCCAAGGCCGTGTCGGTCGTCCTCGTCCTCGCGGGCTTCGGCGCGGCCGCGTGGAAGCTCAACGAAACCCAGTACATCACGCCGCCCAAAAAGCCGCTGGCTTATACGCCGCGCATGCAGCGGCTGTTTGCCGCGACCTGCCTGACCGCGCTGGCCGCCGCGCTGCTGCTGGCGTGGATTGACGTTCCGCCCTATCTTCTGTTTGCGGGTATTCCGTACCTGGCGCTGGCCGCCGGGCACCTGATGCAGCCCATCGAGCAGCGCGTCAACCGCTATTTTTTCAACGACGCCAAGAAGGCGCTGGAGGCCCGGCCGGATCTGATCAAGATCGGCATCACCGGCAGTTATGGCAAGACCTCCACCAAGTTCATACTGGCCGCGATTCTCAGCGAAAAATACTCCGTGCTGGCCACGCCCTCCAGCTTCAATACCCCTATGGGCCTGACCAAGGTCATCCGCACCCAGCTGGAACCCCATCATCAGGTGTTCATCGCCGAAATGGGAGCGCGCCACCAAGGGGACATCAAGGAATTGTGCGAGCTGGTGGGACCGGCATATGGCATCCTGACCAGCGTGGGCGAGCAGCATCTGGAGACGATGCTGAACATCGAGACCATCGCCGACACGAAATTTGAACTGGTGGAAGGGCTGCCGTCCGGCGGCGCGGCCTTCTTCGGCGCGGACAACGGCGGCTGGTGCGACAGACTGTTCGCCCGCGCGAAGTGCGAAAAATATCGGGCCGGGCTGGGCTCGGGCTACCTGTCCATGTATGCGGAGGACATCACCGCGGGGCCGGGCGGCAGCCGCTTTACGCTCTCCGACGGCGAGGGCTCCCGCGTGGCCTGTGAGACCAAGCTGCTGGGCAGACACAACATCCAGAACATCGTGCTGTCCTGCGCCGTTGCCAAGCGGATGGGCATGACGATGGAGGAGATCGCCCGGGGCGTTTCCCGCGCGCAGCCGGTGGAGCACCGGCTCCAGCTCATCGAGGGCGCGAACGGCATGACCGTCATCGACGATGCCTTCAACGCCAATCCCTCCGGCGCGGCGGCGGCTTTTGAAGTATTGTCCAGCTTTACGGGACGGCACCTGGTGGTGACGCCGGGCCTGGTCGAGCAGGGCGAGCGGGAAGAGGAACTCAATTTCAAGTTTGGCCAGCAGATGGGCGCGGTCACAGACATCGCGATTCTGGTGGGCCCCAAGCGCACCCGCCCAATCGCCAAGGGGCTTCTGTCGGTGGGCTTTGACGTTAACCGCCTGCACACCGTCGCGAGCCTCGAGGAGGCCAAGACGGTTATCGCCGCCCATGCCCGACAGGGCGACGTGATTCTGTTCGAAAACGACCTGCCCGACAACTACTCCGAGGGCTGAGGCGAAGGCCGAATTCGCATACGCAAATCCGGACCAACGCAAAAGGCGAAGATGTGAACAGGCGGTCAGAAGCGGAAATTTTGTGACCGCCAACGGGACCGTAAACCTGGAGTTCGCAAAAGAGGTCATCCGCGCGCTTCACGTCATTCCGGACGAGGAAGCGAGTGGTACAGATTCTTTAAGCTGGGTTACTATGAGGCGATGAAGCGGTGAGGCGGCGTTCGGCTGGGGCATTGCGGTCCCGGAGAATGGCGGCATCTCTTGAAGATGAATACCTATCCCAGATCCGTCGATAGCCTGGCGACACTTTGAAGGGGGTTTTTGCATGAAGCTGAGCGTGGCGGTGCTGTTTGGCAGCCGAACCTGCGAGCATGACGTTTCAATCATCACCGGCATTCAGGCGCTGGGCGCGCTGGACCCGGAGCAGTACGACGCATTCCCGGTCTACATCGCGCGGGACGGCGGCTGGTATGTGGGTGAGCGCCTTCGGGACATCTCCTTCTACCCGTCCTTTGATCCCACCCAGGCGCGAAAAGTTCTGCCCACCGCCGACGGCGGCAAGCTTCTCCTGATCGACCCAAATGAAAAAAAGGGCCTTTTCCAGCGCGGCGAAAAGGTGGTGGCGACTGCCGACGTGGCGCTGCTCGCTTTCCACGGCATGAACGGCGAGGACGGCACGCTGCAGGGCATGCTGGAGGTGATGGACGTGCCCTTCACCTCGTCGGGCGTCATGGGTTCGTCGGTTGGCATGGACAAGATTGCAATGAAGCAATTGTTTATCGGCTGCGGCTTCCCGGTACTGCCCTACACTTGGATCGACCGGGCGGCATGGAAGAAGGACCGCGCCGCCTGCATCGCGAAGATCGAGGCCGCGCTCGACTATCCGGTTTATGTGAAGCCCGCAAACCTGGGCTCCTCCATCGGCATCAAGCGGGCGGGCGACCGCAAGGGACTCGAGGACGCGTTGGAAGTGGCCGCTTCCTTCGACCGCCGCGTGCTGGTGGAAAAGGGCGTTGAAAAGCGGCGGGAGGTCAATTGCTCGGTGCTGGGCTACGGCGAGGAGGCCCGCGCCTCGGAGCTGGAGATGCCGCTGGGCGGCGAAGAACTGGTGGACTTCAACGACAAGTACGTCCGCCGCGCAAAGGGCGGCAAGGGCATGCAATCGCTGCAGCGCCTGATTCCCGCGCCCATCCCGGCAGAAATGGCGGAGCGCATCAAGGCGCTTTCCGTCGACATCTTCCGCGCTCTGGACTGCAAGGGAGTCGTTCGCATCGACTTCATGCTGGACGGCGAGGACGACGTCCTCTACGTGGGCGAGATCAACACCATCCCGGGCTCGCTGGCCTTCTACCTGTGGGAACCGCTGGGCCTGAAGTTCGGAAAGCTGCTGGATGAAATGATCCGCTACGCGCTGACTGCTGCGGCGGACCGCCGGGAGAGCGTGTTTTCCTACAAGTCTGACATTCTGAAAAACCAGAAGCTGGGCGGCGCCAAGGGGAAGGGCTGAAGTCGACTGGGCGGCGCTGCGCGCGGCGTTCGATGAGGCTTTTACGTATGGGCGCGTAACACCTGATGAATAAAACAGAAATCCTGCAAAATGATAGTTATTTTGCAGGATTTAATTCATTATTTTGGCGATTGACCAAACCATGTGCCAACGGGATTCGAGGCGCGGCAACAGCGGTTGCGCAGGATTGCATTTGGGCTGAAAGGCGGCAAATTGAAAAAAACTGCCCGTTTTGGCGGAAAAAGACCAAAAAAATATCGCCATGCCATTGACAAGGCTTGACAACAGTGCTATTATAGATAATTGCACTAGTATGGGCAACTTGCCCATCTGAGCGCTTTCTCCCCGGCGGCTGATCCCCATTCGACATCCTTGGGACGTATTGTACACCCTGTGGGCCAAAAGTGCAATAGGGGCGGTCGCAAAAATTTTACACCTTTTTCGTAACTTCTTCCGGATTGGCGGCACACGCCGCGAACCTGTTCGACCTTAGAAAAGGAGTGGTGACCTCACATGGGAAATACGGCGCGGATTTGCAACGAGCACGAGGTGCAGATGGGCA
>CALGYL010000045.1 GCA_937934775.1 uncultured Clostridia bacterium | reverse complement strand
AACCATTGTACCATCTGGCTGTCAAGGTGGTTGGTAGGCTCATCCAGAATGAGCAGCTCGCAAGGACTCATCAGCGTCCGCGCGATCGCAACGCGCTTCTTCTCCCCCTCGGACATGGCGCTGGTATCCATATCAAAATCGAAAAAGCCCAGCTTGGTCAGGATGGTTTTCGCTTCATGGGAAGATTCGGCTTGTGTTTGCTTGTCTGCGTTCTGTAGCACGATCGAAAGCAAAGACAGATTTCTATCAAACACAGGATTCTGATGCAAATATGCGATGCGCACGCCGGACGCTTTGCTGATCGTTCCTTCGTCCGGTGATGCATCCCCGGCCAGCAAATTGAGCAGCGTCGTTTTCCCCGTGCCGTTAATCCCGATGATGCCGATTTTATCGGTGTCGCTCAAGTAGAGCGATGTCTTTTGAAGCAGTACCTTCTCAGAAAAGCTCTTGCTGATTTTTTCGGCGGATAGTAGGATCAAATTGCACCTCACGACGGTTTGCCGTACCCAGTATAGAATAAACTGCAGCATCGAAGCAAAAACCCTCAAGAATGCAACATTCTCAAGGGTTTTATGGTGGTCTGTACTGGACTCGAACCAGTGACCCCATCGATGTGAACGATGTGCTCTACCAACTGAGCCAACAGACCAAAGTCGGTTTCCTGAGGTCCCTCTCGCGGTGCCCGTCACATTCGGGCGAGGGTGGGGGTGCGGTGGTTTTGGGCGCTGTCCCGGCGGAAATCCATTTATGTGAACTAGCCACTATGGACTACCAACTGAGCCAACAGACCATAGTCGGTTTTCCGGGGTTCCTTTCGCGGTGGCCCGTCACATTCGGGCGAGGATGGGGTTGCGGTGGTCTTGGTGCCGTCCCGGCGGGAATCCATTTATGTGAACTGGCCACTATGGACTACCAAGTGAGCCAACAGACCTCACATAGGAACCTGCCAATTTTTGTGTATTTAGCTCAACTCGCATCCTTTGCGCAGTACCCACCGGCGGGGCGCTGTTTCAGGAAGCGGTTGCCGTTCGGGCGACGCAACATATAATACCATAGTCGGCGGGTTTTGTCAACCCATAAAGCCGCCAAAATTTCAGAAATTCCCGCTCGAAAACCGCGAAACAGAGCTGGAAGCATTTTGGAAGAGAATGGCGTCCATGAAGTTTGTCGTAAGCGACCGCCTGCACGCAAGGATTTTTGCCGCAATCACCGACACCTTTGATAATAACAACCATAAGGTGTGGGGCGGCTACCAGTGGTTGAAAAACCTCAGCCATATCAAATTCTGTGATTCCGCCGAAGCGTTCGACCAAGCGTTCCAGAGCCTTGATCTGGACTCGAAATCCAGCCATCAGAACGCCGGTCTGGAAGACGCTTTTGAACACCTCAGGCAGGCCGTCCAAAGATGAGGGGCATCCGCAGCCGCAGTCATTCCAGGCTGATTTTCAATCCCCGCTATACGCAGTGAATCCCGTGCGCCTCGCACGGGATTCACTGCGTTTGTTAGGTTGGAGAATAATACGGAATGGCATTTGGCGAAAGAAATTGTTTGAAAATGCGCGCTTCTGCACATTCGTTAATCCGCATAGAGCAAACCGTCGAACACCGCATCGCCGTTCAAGACCTTTTTGCCGACGATTACGGACTGATCCTGAAGACGCAGCCAGCCGCCCGAGGCCATTGCGTCCGCTTGTTCCGTCATAGGGACGACATACAGCCATTCCACATCGTCCGTCGCGGAAAGGATCACCTTATCGCCCTTTTTCACAGTAAGCGCGGTCTTGCCGTCGATGGGCGAGACGCGCAGATCCAGATTGAGCTTGGCCGTCACGATGGTCCCCATCGGATATACAGCGCGCGGCACCTCCACCACCATGGGGGCGTCGATGGCGACGCCGTTCTCGTCCGTCTTGTAAGACCGGGCGATGGTGAAATCCGCAGGTCTGAACCACGTCTGAAGTACACTTCCGCGCACGACGGCGGAAAACTGCGCGCCGTTCACGGCAATGTCCTCCGGCGCGCTGGCCACGAGGCCCGCGTATGTCAGCTTCCCCTCCGAATAGCAGTAAACGTAACAGGCGTTGTCGTCGCTGGGGCCGTATTCGGACACCAGAAGAAACGCCTCGTTCATCGCCGTGTTCAGGCGCATGGCGTGGAGGCGGCCGGTCAGACAGCAACCCTCGCCATTCACCTGCGCATCGTTGATCTTGAGCACATACTTGCCCTCAAACTCGTCCGCAACATCAAGCGTGAAGGTGATGGCCTCCTTCGTGCCGTCTCCATCCAGGTCCAGGGAAGCGCCGTTTGCCACTTCCAGCACGCTTCCCTTCGCCAGCGTTTCCGGAAGCGTTTCGGGCGCTACCGCGTCAGGCGTCTGGCCGGGCTCGGCATTGGTCCACGGCAGTGCCTTTGCGGCGTCATCCGCCGCTTGCGTCGCTGTGGTGGACGACGCTTCGGTCGCTGTGCCGGTTGGCGTATCTGTTGCGGCGGCGGGCGACGCCTCGGTCGCCGTGCCGGAAGCGCTCTGCGCCCAGGCCGCGGCGGGAATCATCGCGACGATGATCGCCAAAAGGATCAGGCCCTCGATCAATCTCTTCATGGAATTCACGCTCCTCATTGATTATTCATGCTCCCGCTCACCTCGCGGACGCCGGACGCGATGTCCAGCGCCGTATCGAGGTCCGAGTCAATATAAATAACGATCCGTCGGCCGCCCGCCGACCAGGTCACCCAGGTAAAGCCCTTCTGTGAATTCTCCGCCGCCATGATCAGCGCGCCGTTCAGGCTGACGCGGCTGATCGTCGTATCCGAAGTATTGATGTTGATGTTTGCGCTCTCGTCATAGACGCCGAACTGGAAGATGTGGTCCTTGTCCAACCGGTAGACGACGTCTCCGAAGGCGGCGTCGAACGACTCCAGCTTCCAGCCATCCGGGATGTACGACGGATAGTACTTCTCCTTCCATCCATCTGGCGCGCCGCTTTGGCCAACCTGTCCGGGACTCACACCCGCTTGGCTGGAATAGGTCTTGGTACCCAAAAGCAGCGAAAGGAAAGTCTCCCGCGCGCAGGCGCTGAAGACCAGCGCCACGGTTAGCGAAAGATACATGAATAGAAGCGCCGCCGCCGCGATGCGCGCCGCTCTGGGCAGCTTCCGACGGACGCACTGCCTGACTTTCATACGCCTGATTGCGCGTTCGATCAAACGGATCGCGCGGGGATCGGGCGCGCTGCCCTCCGGGCCTTCTTCCAGCGCCTGCGCTTCGTCCTTGGCAATTTCTATCAATGCGATGCGCATCAGGGTTTCCTCTTGCAGTGCGTAGAGTTCCTCCCTGTCCAGCGTCACTCCCCAATCGCCTCCCGCATTCGGCGCCGCGCGCGCATGAGCATCGGCCGAACACTGTTCTTCCCCACGCCCAGCGTACGCGCGATGTCGCTGTCGGGCATATCGTCGAAGTACTTCATCATCAGCGCCAACCGGTCGCGCTCAGAAAGGCGCAGGATTGCGCGCTTGACCGATTCCGCATCCTCCAGCTTGATCAATGATTCATCCGGAGCGTTGTCTCCCGACGGCAGGTTGCCCAGCGCCTCGTCATCCATGTAGAAGGAATGCTTCTCCCGCCGGTCGCGCCGAACAATCCAGTTGATCGCGGTGTTGCGGACGGTAGAGACAATGTAGGCCCGCAATGTGTAGCAATCCAGCGTGCGGATCAGCGGGATTTTCCCAATCAGGCGGATGAGCGCTTCGTTCACCACGTCGTCCGCATCTTCGCCCGTCATCAGCACCTTGCGCGCGGCCGAACGCATCAGGCGGAAATGATCCAGGTAGAGTTTTTCCATGAACGCGCGATCGACGTCGTTGTCGATGGTCATGAGGATCAGCGCAAATGTCGTCATGGTTGTTCTCCCCCGCGTCAAAAATGATGGTTATGGAAAACTTCTGCTACACACCGCATCCTGTGTGTGTCTTCTGTATGGACGGTTCAAACGACAAAGAGGTTTCCTGTTTTTGGAACAAACATGGCCTAAACCCGCCTAAATAAAAGGCGGCGCGCCCCGGCGGGTGCGGATGGGGCATGGGGAGGTATCAACGTTGGTTACACGAACCAGGCTTGCGATCTTTGTACTGATATTTTCTGTATGGACTCTGACATTCGCGTCGCAGGCGGCACCGGCCCTCGCCGCGCCCACGACGGCTCCCGCCAAAGCGCAGGGGTCGGGCAGCACGGCTGCGGCGACCGTTCAGGCCCAGACAGAATCGGCCGAAGCAAACACCGGGGATGAAGACACGGCGGAATCCCAGACCCCGCAGGCGGAATTCACGGACACGGAAGCCGCGGACGATAACGCCGCCCAAACGCAGGCCCCGCAGGCGGAACTCACCGACGTGGACACCGGAGACGAGGACGCGACGGCCGATGAGGACGCGCCGGATGACGCTCAGGCTGATGCCCAGGCCGACGCTCAGGCCAACGCCGGTGACGGCTGGAGCGATTCGAGCGTTGTGCAAAACCGCACCTCGTCGGAGAAGGAGATCGTCATCCAGACCGAAAACAGGTACCAGGCGGCGCTGCATACGGAAGTTTCAAACCCGGATCTGCCGATCCAGGCGATCCTGGGCTACGGCGGCAGCGTGACCTATGCAAAGCCAATCCCCATTGAGGTGACCATACAGAATCACGGAGGCGATCTGGATGGTTCCGTGTGCGTCAACCTGTACCGCACCAACACATACTACGACCGGGTGGAATACCCGCTGTATCTGCCCGCCGGCTCAGAAAAACGCATCCGCTTCTATGTAACGCTGATGATGAAGCAGGATGTATTCACAATCGAGTACGCAGCAGGCGGTCAGACACTCGCCTCCATCAACGTCTCCCCTTCTAAAACCGTCGCGCCCGGCACCTGTCTGATCGGCATACTGTCGGGAAGCCAAAACGCGCTCAGCTACCTGAATATCTCCGAAAAAAACGACGCGCTGCTGCGAAGCGAATACTTTCAGACCGTGCCGCTGTCCGTCGATACGTTCCCTGACACGGCGGACGCGCTGAACACCTTTGGCATGCTGGCGATCGACGGTGTGGACCTGTCGACGCTGAGTGACGCGCAGAAAACCATCTTTGACGCATGGCTGCGCGCGGGCGGCATCGCGCTGGTCGGCGGCGGCGCGCAGGCGGCGACGGATTACCCGTTCTTTGAGTCCTATACCGGCGTCCAGGCGGGCGCTCTCTACCAGTCGGAGGACATCACCCCCGCGCTCTTTGAAGCGCTCGGGGAGACCGGTTCCCCCCTCGGCCAGGGCATGCTGCTGAACCGGATCGAACCGGGCGCGAATACAATCGCAACAGTATCTGGCGGCGGACTTGTCGATCTTTCCAAGCCAGAGGATGGCGTCTTATGCCTGGCCGCCTTTGAACTGAGCGCAAGACCCTTGACCGATTGGGCGGGGATCGGCACGCTGTGGCAGCGGATTCTCCTTCAGTACGCGCCGGCGGCATACACCCGCCTGTTCGCATCCACTTCCGACGACGTCTCCTACGACGATTATCTTGTGAACCAGATTCTCAGTGAGTTGCCGGTAAAAAACACCGGCAGTCCCCGTACGCTGATCATCTGGCTGCTCTCGGGCTTTGTGGGCGTCTCGGGCATATTCATGTATCTGCTGCTGAAAAAACTGGACCGGCGGGAACTGCTCTGGGTGACAATGCCCGTCTGCGCGCTGGTTGCCGCGTTCCTCGTCTTCCGTATCGGCGTTGCGGGCGACGCTTCTCAGCCAATCTCCACCTCCTGCACCTGGGCAATCCTCGACCAAAATGGCGGCTGTACGCTGGATACGCACGTGGGCGCTTCGACGCCCTCCCGCAACGCCGTTCGCGTATCCGCAGGCCGTGACATGACGCTGGAACCGGCGGAGCAGAACGCGTTCGAGGATAATTACTACGACGCCACCTCCTTCCTTAAAACGCCCACCAAGCTTAGGTATGTGCGCACACTGGGCGCGGTGAATTCGGTGGAACTACCCGCCCAGGCAGCCTGGACGGTAAACGCGTTTTCCACCCAGGATAACCGTCCTTTTGACGGCGACGTTCCCGCAACCATCTGGATGGAACAGGACGGCCTGCATGGGCACGTGAAAAATGATACGGCGTACCTTTTGAAGGACTGCGTGGTCCTCTCCAGCGCCGGCTACTGCGATGTGGGCGACTTGGCGCCCGGCGCGGAGGCGGATTTTGCGATGACCTATCTGTCCGACGCGGAATCAGACCAACTGAAGGCAGCGCAGACCGGAGACGATTATTCCTTTGTGCCGGAGGGCCGTATCACCGGCACCACCCCAAGCGGAGTGCCCGGCCCCGCGCAGATCGACACAATCTCCACCGCCGCCGTCTACAAAGAATACCGCATCCCGGACAAGGCAAAGCGTTTGGAAGCATCCGCCCAACTGAGCGCGCTAGAACGCGCGGAGCGTTCCACCCGGGATGATGCCATCCGCATGCGCGTGAACAAATGGGCCTATAACGGCGGCTTCGGCGACAACAGCAGCATGTTCTTCCACTTCTTCGGCTTCAGCGACCAGATTGGCCAGGTATCGATGACCATGGATGGCGCGGACATTACGCGCGCGGCGCATCTGGCGGTGCTCGACAAGGAAATCGCCTATCAGCCGGTCGGCCCCACGGGCGTTGTGCTCTACCCGTCGGGTCAGATTGTGCCGCACATCGCCGATGTACAGGCAACCGCGCCCGTCATATTGGAGGAAGTCGACCCCACCAAGACCTTCCGCGTATCCGTAAGTCCGGCGTTCGCCTTCAGCCTTCCCGACGCGGGCAATCTGAAGGATCTGGAGCTTTCGCTCACGAGCCGGTTCTACGATGACGCGCCCGCCATGGCCCTGTTCAACGCAAAGACCGGTCAGTGGGACGATACCGCGACAGCGATCGTGACCCTCAAGGGGGATGCGCTCGCACCCTATCTGGACGCGGACGGCGCGCTGTACGTGCGCTACAGCCCGGGAGCAAAGACCGATGCCTATCAGGAGATCATGCCGCCGACGATCTCTGTTTCGGGGAGGGTTCAGAAATGATCGAGCTGAAAGGACTGACCCGCGATTACGGCGCGTTCCGCGCGCTGGACCACCTGGATATGACCATCCAGGACGGCGAGCTGCACGGCTTTGTCGGCCCGAACGGCGCGGGCAAGACCACCACGATGCGCATCCTGGCGACGCTGCTCCCGATGTCCGGCGGTACGGCGGTAGTGGACGGCGTTGACCTTCATAAGCGACCCCGGGCCGTTCGAAAGATCGTCGGCTACATGCCGGACTTCTTCGGCGTGTACGACCGGCTGAAAACCTCGGAATACCTGGATTTCTACGCCCGCTGCTACGCCATGAGCGCCCGGGATCGGGCCCGCATGATCGACCAACTGCTGGACCTGGTGAACCTTTCCAGCCGCAAGGATTCCTATGTGGACGTACTGTCCCGCGGCATGAAGCAGCGATTGTGCCTGGCGCACGCGCTGATCCATGACCCCAAATTCCTGATCCTGGACGAGCCCGCCTCCGGCATGGACCCGAGAGCCCGGGCCGAGATGAAGGAAATCCTTTTGCGGCTGCGGGAAATGGGCAAATCGGTTCTGATCTCCTCCCACATTCTGCCGGAACTTTCCGAGATGTGCGACGCGCTGACCATCATCGACAAGGGCAAGCTGGTGTTTTCCGGCAGTGTCGAGGCGCTGTCCAGAAAGATGCAGGGCGACGCGCCGCTTGAGATTCGGCTGGCGCGGGACGCGGACGACCGAGCCATTGACGACGTAGTCTCCATCCTGTCGGAATTTCCGGGTGTGACTTCCATCGAGGCACTGGAAGAGAAGGTGCTCTTGGTGGAGCTAATGCAGGATGACAAGCGTGTCGCAGCCCTCATCCGCCTCCTGGTGGAGCGCAACATCCCCATCATCGACGTCCACCGACGCAGGATGAACCTGGAGCATGTATTCCTGGAGGTGACTGAAGGATGAGTAATCCAATTTTTGTGTTTTCCACGAAGCGCAGAATGCGTTCCATCCGGACGCCCGCGGTGTTCACGCTGTACGCGGCGATATTGCTGGCGCTATCGCTGGCGCAGGTACTCGTTACCCTCGGCCGGGGCTATATGACCGTGCGGGACATGCGCGCGGGCATTGAAGGCTACATCTGGCTGACGTTTTTACAGTTCGCGCTGATCATCCTGATCGCCCCCGCGATGACCGCAGGCGCGATTTCCGGAGAGCGCGAGCGCCAGACGCTTGACCTGATTTTGGTGACAAACACAGGTTCGCTCCGCATCGTATTGGGCAAGCTGCTGGAGAGCTTTCTGTTTCTTGTGGTGCTGATCCTGTCCTCCGCGCCGTTTCTTTCGCTGGTGTTTCTGACTGGCGGGATCGAGCCGACGGAGATCCTACGGACGCTCCTTTTCCTGATCGTCTGCGCGTTCGCGGCACTGTCGGTGGGCCTGTTCTCGTCGGCGCTGTTTAAACGGACCGCGACCGCCGCGGTGGTGGCATATCTGATTGTCTTTGCCATCGGCATCGGCACGCTGCTGCCGCTTTTCTACGGCTCGAACGCCTCGATTGAGCGCCTGTCCCAGGACGCGGCGCTGATGCAGTCCATGTCGATGGATCAGGCGCTCAGTCTGGTTCCCAAACTGACGCTGGTCAACCCGGCGATCGGGCTTGTTTCCCTGTTGGTGGATCAAACCGAGCTGATCCGGCAGACGTTCAGCAACATGGTGAACTACGGCTATATTTACTACTCGCTTTTCCAGGAAATTCAGTTCGACGTCATCGCGAACATCAACATGGCGCTGATGGCCGGGCTGGGCATGCTCTTCGCGCTGGCCTCCGCCGCGCTGGTCCGCCCGCGCGCGTTCAGGCTCCGGCGCAAGGGCGGGCGATGAAAGCGCTTCACCGGGCGCTGCGGCCCGTCCGGCTCCGCTTCCGCCTCGTCCGAATGGTGAACGCGCTCAACTGGGCGCTCTGCTTTCTTGCGGCCTGCATGCTGGGCCTCCGGATTGCTCTGTTTTATATCGCGGTTGAGTATCCGGGTGAGATTATGCTGCCGGTGATGGCGCTGGCGGCGCTCGCAATTCTCCTGGCCTTTCTTTGGCCGGTTTCCGCGCAAAACGCCGCCGCGGCCTGCGACGGCGGCGGTCTCATGCAGCGGGCGCGAACCGCGCTGGAGTTGCAGGCGGACGATTCCCCCATGGCCGCGCTGCAGCGGGAGGATACGCTCAAGGCGCTGGGCGCGCTGGATGCAAAGCGCGCGCTGCCCTTCCGCGAATGCCGCAAGCGGATTATGGTCATGTCGGTGTGCGTCTTCCTCTCCAGCCTCCTTGGGCTATTCCCCAACCCGCAGAACGCGGTGATCGCGGAAAAACAGCTTTTGCGCGAGGACCTTCGGCAGCAGGCGGAAAAAATCGAAAAGGCGGCGGACGCGCTGCCCGCGGCCGATACTCCCGAACAGCTGGCGGGCCTTAAAAAGCTGGCGAAGGAGCTTTCACAATCGCTTAGGGCCTCCCAAACCTCGCGGGATGCGCTATTGGCCCTGAACGAGGCGGGTGACGCGATCCGGAAAATCGAGCGGCAGCAGACGCAAAACGCCATGGCCGCAGCCTCCAAGGCGCTGAGCGCGGGCGGTTTGGAAGCGATGCAACACGCGCTGGAGTCTGGCGACGCAAACCAGCTTCGAAGCGCCGCCGGAAACCTGGCGGGCGGCGACCAGAGTGCGCTGAAAAGTGCGCTATCCAGCGCCGCAGCCGCAGCCCCCTCCGGCAGCGTGCTGCAAAACGCGCTGCAGACGGCGTCACAGGC
>CALGYL010000044.1 GCA_937934775.1 uncultured Clostridia bacterium | reverse complement strand
CACCAGTGCGCGCACTGGTGACAGAAACACGCTTCCGGCGCACTGGTCGCCGGAAGCGAATGAAACAGTACGAAACTTTGTTGATGGTCTGGAGCGCAGTCGCTTTCCCATGTTGCGCATCCTGCCTGCCGGTGCGGGTTTTCAAAATACAAAAGGCATACAAAGGAGTACCGCCATGCAAATCTTTGTGTTCCACGACGCCGCCGAGGCCGCAACCGCCGCATCCATGGTCTTCGCCGCCCAGCTCTACCAAAAGCCCGACAGCGTACTGGGTCTGGCCACCGGCTCCACACCCATCCCCACCTATCAGGCGCTGATCGCGCTTTCCCGCAAGGGCCTTGTGGACTTCTCCCGCGCCCGCACGTTCAACCTGGACGAGTACGTGGGTCTCGAGCCCGATCACCCCTGCGCCTACCGCCGGTTCATGGACGAGCAGCTCTTCCACCATATCCCGATCGATCCGAAAAACACCCACGTGCCCTCCGGCGTGGGCAATCCCACCGAAAACGCCCGCGCCTACGACCGGATGATCGAGGCGGCGGGCGGCATCGACCTGCAGCTGCTGGGCATCGGCCACAACGGCCACATCGGCTTTAACGAGCCCGCGGACGATTACACCTGGGGCACCCACGTGGTGCGGCTCACCGACTCCACGCTGGAAGCCAACGCCCGCTGGTTTGACGATCCCGCCCAAATGCCGCGGGAAGCCATCAGCCTGGGCATTGGCGGCATCATGGAGGCCAAGCGGGTGATCCTGATCGCCATCGGCGCGGACAAGGCGGAGGCGGTGGCCCGCGCGGCGCGTGGTCCGGTGTCCCCGGACAGCCCGGCGTCCATCCTGCGCTTTCACCCCAACGCCCAGCTGATGCTGGACGTGGCGGCGGCGGCCGGACTGAAAAATTGATAACAAAAAATTAATGGTCGGAAGGAGTTTTTCCTGTCCATATAGAATATACTCATCATTACCCCCGAAGGAGGCGGTGCCCATGGGCGATCCCACTCCCCGCACCCAATCCGTGAAACGAAATTGTTTTCAGGAGGTTTGAAGTATGCGTATTTCGATTACAGGAAGAAACCTGGATATTTCCGACGGGTGGCGCGCCAAAATCGAAAAAAAGGTCGGCAAGCTGGATAAGTACCTGCGCGACGACTCCGAAGTTCAGATCCGGCTGTCCCAGGAACACGGCAACCGTAACGCCGCCGAAATCACGATTCTTTTATCCGGAACGATGCTCCGCGCCGAGGAAACCGGCCTTGAGATGAGCGCCTGCCTTGATAAGGTGATGGATAAGATCGTCCGTCAGATTCATCGTCACCGCACCAGAATCGAAAAGCGGCTTCGCGCCGACGCTTTCGAGCTCGAAGCGCCCGAGGCGGCCCTCGAACCGGCGGATGGGTCCGACGCCCCCAAGGTGGTCCGCGTCAAGCGCTTCAGCGTCAAGCCCACGAACGTCGAGGACGCCATCACTCAGATGGAGATGCTGGGCCACAGCTTCCACCTGTTCCTGAACGAGGATACCGGCGCCTATGGCGTCGTGTACCGCCGCGAGGACGGCGACTACGGCCTGCTGGAGCCGAACAACGCATAATTCGTAAAACCCGAATAGAACGGCGCCCCCGCCATCCGGCGGGGGCGCCGCGCGGTAAAACCGTTTTTTGAAACCTACGCCTTATGCCCCTGGCAGCCGCTCTCCGCGATTGCATCCGCCTTCACGCGCAGCAGCACGCGGGTCTGGCCCCGCTCGTCCGCCTCTTCCCCGGCGGGTTTGAAGCCGAAGCGCGCGTAGAAGCCCTCCTCGCCCGGACGCACCAGCGCGTAAACCTCCGGCGCGTTCAGTTCCTGGGCGCGGAACAGGAGCATCCTGAGGATCAGGTCGCCCAAGCCGTTTCGGCGCCTGTCCGGCAGCACGCCGACGCAGCCGATCATAAAGCGGTCCTCGTCCAGGTACAGGCGGCCGGACCCGGAAGGGCTGTCGTTCTCGTCAAAAACCAGCGCGTAGACCGCCAACCGGTCGTGGCAGTCCTGTGAAGCGGGCAGGCCCTCCGCCCGGCACACCGCGTTCCGCACATCAAAAACCATCGAATCGCCGTCGCCTGAAGTCAAGAATTTCCCGCGAATCATAAAACCCTCCCCGCGGCAGGATTTGCTCCGCCGCACGCCGAATCAAAGTATTAAAGGAGCGTGACCCCATGAACCCCGAAATGATTGAGCGCATCAACGAACTGGCCCGCCTGGCCCGGGAGCGGGATCTCACCCCCGAGGAACAGGAGGAGCGTGCGCGCCTGCGCCGCGAGTACATCGACCACTTCAAGACAGGCGCCCGCCAGACGCTGGAGAACACACTCGTCCAGTATCCGGACGGCAGCCGCGTGCCGCTCAAGGACGCGGTCAAGGACGGCGCGCGCCCCGAAAAGAACTGACCAAACCCATACCATTGTACCAGCAACGGCCGCGAAATTCAATCCGTCAGTGCGCCGCCCGGAAATCCCGCAGTGCGCCGCCCGGAAATTCCGCAGGAATACCGGCGCGCGAAGCGCTCCTCCCATCGCATCAAAAAACCATACGGGGTTTTTGATGCTCAAGCCGCCCGCCCTTATACCAACTTGAAGTATTAACGCATCGTTGCGCCGGGTTTTTCGCGCATCGCTGTGCCGCTTTCCGCTCGAGCGTAGCGCTGCATTTCCCGCCGAAGGCGTATCCCGAAGGGTCGCCTCGCTCCAGCTCCTTGCACTGCATCGAAAATCCCTCGGCGCTTTGGATGCGTTAATATTTCGCATTGGTATAACATGGAAAGATCGGTTTACTATGTACAAGTGATACGAAGGAGTGGACGTGGGATTGAGCGGTAAGCGTTAAATCGTCGTTGTTGTCTGTATTGTTGCATTGATGTTGGCGATCTTTTTTGTGTATAGAAATCCAATAATGGCGGTATTGTATAATGCAATAACAGTAGGATCGTCTCGAGAATATACAACAATATCGGAAACGTCATTCGATGGAAAGTATATACTCGAAACCCTTCGAACTGATACAAACTCCGGAGTCATGATTGGATTTGAGATATGCTCAGCGCAAAATAAAAATGTAATATATCAATGTCCGGATGTGTATAGAGCGCGAGATCTTCATACCATCGAGTGGGTTTATAACTCCAATAATATTTATGTTGATTCTTATGATATCGGGGCATACGTCTATAGGCAATACGATGGGACGTGGGTTAGAGAACATTCTAGCCATGGGTTATTGCTTGAATAACCGAATAGTTTCGATTTTCGTACGTCTTCGATGTATATGTCGACCCCCAAATGATAATGTGATCTCTTTGCTAATAACGTGAGGGAAACAATTTATACCAATCCAAAACATTCTTTCTTCGTTGCGCCGGGATTTTTCCACCCTGCGGTGTCGCCTTCCGCTTGAAATAGCGCTGCTATTTCTGCGCTTCAGCTCCTTGCAGGATGAAAAAATCCCTCGTCGCTTTGGAAGAAATATTGTTTCGTATTGGTATTACGCCCGGGACGATAACCCCTGCGCGAAAAAAGCATAACAACCCTTGCCGCTGTACTTGGCGGAATACATCGCCTGGTCGGCCTTCTCCAGAAGCGTTTCATAGCGGGTGCCGTCCTGCGGGAATCGGGCCACGCCCACCGAAACCGAAATCTGCGCCCGCTCGGCACGGATGGAGACGCCCTGCCGCATGACGGTGATCAGCCGTTCCACGTTGACGATGATGCCCTCGTCAGAACGCACCCGGTCCAGAAATACGACAAATTCATCGCCGCCGATGCGGCCCGCGATGTCGCTCTCCCGAATGTTGCCGTGCACCGCCTGGCCCATTTTGCGCAAAACGTCGTCGCCAAAGCCGTGGCCCCGGCTGTCGTTGATCTCCTTGAAGTCATCAATATCGATGTAGAGCAGCGCCCCGCTCACATCCTCATTTTCCATCAGCCGCTGCTTGATGCAGCGTTCTGTCTCCACACGATTGTAAAGGCCCGTCAAAACGTCCCGGGTCGCCTGCTCCCGGAGGCGGCAGGTCTCCCGCACGGCCTGGTCGATGTTGGTCAGCTTGCCCAGCGCGCGCACGCACGTTTTTGTCTCTTCGCCGCTCCAAAGCGTGCGCACAACCACCTCGTACCACTCGTACCACCCGCGCACGGTCAGGAGCCTGAGATCCATTTTGATGGTGGGTTCGCCCGCCGATACGGCTTGAACGGCGTTTTGCAGCGTATCCCGGTCAGCCGGGTAGAGATAGCGGTTCAGCGTATCGCCCGTCATCGCGTTTTTGATCACCATATCGCCGTCGAAGTGATCGGTAAAGCGTCCGGAGAACGAGAGCGTATCATTCTCGCAATCATAATCGATCAGCACCTCGCCAGACAGCGACGCGTAGGTCTTGTACTGTTCGCGCTCGTGCTCCAGAAGCTTCAGCGCCCGGGGGGACAGCTGCTCAATCGATTTGTAGGGCATATCGCCCTGCGCCATGTCGCCGCTGTGAGGTAAATCCTCCAGTGCGTCCTTCAATCTGGCTGCAATCAGGTCCAGCGTAGCCAGCAGCTTGGGGTTGAACGCCCCGCAGTCGCCCATCTCGATCATCCCCAGCGCCTGCTCGTGCGAGAACGGCGGCTTATAAACGCGCTCACTGGTCAGCGCCTCATACACGTCCGCCAGCGCCACCACCTGCGCCCAGATGGGGATATCGTCGCCGGTGATGCCGCCGGGATACCCGTTGCCGTCCCATCGCTCGTGGTGACACAGGCAGATGTCGCGGCAATAGGAGAAAAAGCGCTCGCCACTCGCGGCAGAAATCCGTTCAATGGCCTGTGCCCCATAGATGGTGTGGCGCTTCATGATTTCAAATTCTTCGTTGCTCAGGCGGCCGGGCTTATTCAGGATGGATTCAGGAACGGCGATCATGCCCACATCGTGCAGTGCCGAGGCGCATACGATGTCGTCGATCATTAAATCCGTCAGATTGTATTCCATGTAGTGTTTGGACAGCGCCTGGCAGATCAATCGGGTGACCAGCGAGATGCGGCGGGTGTGCAGCGCGGTTTCACCGCTTCGGAACTCCACAATGGTGGACAGCGCCTCGATGGCAAGGCGGTTGGCCCGGCGGATTTCAAAGGTACGCGCCTCGACCAACTCTTCCACGCTGGCGCGATCGCGCTCGCAATCCACAAGACGCTGCACGCGGCGTTTGACGATTTCCGCATTAAAAGGCTGTTCGATGAAATCCGACACGCCCAGACGGATCGCCGCCGAGGCCTTTTCGGGCGATATGCCGGAGGCGATCATGACCACGGGGATGTCGGGCAGGAATCCACGCGCATACATCTCCCGGAGCATCTGAAAGCCGTCCATCCCGGGCAGATTGATATCCAAAAACACCAAACGAACGCGGCCTGGATGGCGCTCAATTTTTTCCAGCGCCTCCAACGCGTCGTCGGCCTCCAGAATTTCATACCGCTCGCGGAACATTTCGCGAAGAATTGCCCGATTGTGCTCAACATCATCGACGATGAGCAGCACCGGCGCATCAGCGCCCATCGACGCCCCCTCCTTCAAACCTATGCCAACGGTTGCCCGGCGCGCGACTTTGCGGCACCCGGCCTCCGGCTCCTGCCCCCACGCAAAACCTTGTCCACAATATTACCACAACATAACGGAATCTGCCTGAATTTATAAAAAATTAACCCTGTTTTTCCAGCTAAAATGGCCATAAGCCGTGCTGAAGCCCCCCCTACACCGGTAAGCGCACAACGCGCTCGCCGAAGTGCGGATTCCGGATGCGCAGGATGGCGGCGGATGGAACCGGGAGCGCATGACGCGCGCGCCTGGATGCGGATTCAGCGCAGGATGTGCTTGCCCAGTGGACTAACCGCTGATGTTCTGGCAACATTGAGGATTTGGATTCAGGGCAAGCGATTTTTTACGTCCCGCAAGAAGCCGGAGCGCAGGAATCGCGGCGCCATATCAAGCGGAGAACGACACCGCAGGGCGTAAACAAAATCCGTTCTGAACCAAAGATTCCATGTTGTCGGAACACTAGAGCCAATGCTTCTCTCGAAGCAGCAGCCGCTTCACTTTGACCGCCAGGGCGATCAGCGGCCGGAAAACCGCGAGGACCGTCCCGCGATGGTTCGCGGCGCTGCCCAGGTAGCGGATCAGTTCCACGCCGGTGCCGCTTCGCATCAGCTCGTACTGTATCTCGGTATAGCGCGCCTTGCGGCGCTCGATGGCGGCCATAAACTCGGGGGGCTTGAGAATCCTGTCCACATAAACGCCCTTTTCTTCCAGGCCTCACGTCCCCATCCGGATGGAATTGATGCAAAGCTTGGCGGCGCCGACGCAGCGCTTGTCGATGCTGCCTTGCATCCCGTCGTTCATCCAGCCGCAGCGCCGCATGCTTTCCTGTATGGCGTGGTCGACGGCGATGTGGGTTTGGAAGAGGTCTGGGTCCACCTGCTTGGTGATGCAGCGGGTGTTGTAGCGGATGGAGAAGTAATCGCTGTCATTGATGACCTCGATGCTGCCGGTCCGCTCCAGAACCTTGGTAACGAACATGGCGTCGCCGAGCATCTTGATGGTCTCGTTGTATTTGAGCCCGTCCAGAATCTGCCGCCGGTAGAGCTTGCTGTGGAGTGTGCCGATGCGGTTGAGGTTGTACATTTCCGGCAGCGCCGCGCCAAAGTCCTTGCGCTCCAGATAGATCTCCCGGGTAACCGGCACGCACCAGACCTGGCGCATGGTCCGCTCGCTGAGCGAGACGTACCTCGCGATCACCATGTCGGCGTCGTGGCGCTTCTGGGCATCGATCATATGCTTCAGGTAGTCCGGACCGACGTAGTCGTCCGGATCGGCATAGGTGATAAACTGGCCGGAGGTCTTTTCAAACCCGGCGTTTCGGGTCTTGCCCACGCCGCCATTGGGCTGGTGCAGCGGAATGAAGCGGGGATCTTCCTTCGCAAACACGTCACAGATGGCGCCGCAGCCGTCGGGCGAACCGTCGTCCACCAGAATGACCTCAAAATCAAAAAAGCCCTTCACCCGAAACGACTTCAGGCAACGTTCAAGGTAGTCTTCCACCATATATATGGGCATGATGACGCTAATATACGGCGTACCCATGTAAAATCCCTCGTCTTCTGGACAAAACCCCAAAGCCGCGCTCCGGCGAGCAGATATATGCATCGCCCGTCGCAGCTTTGGATCATGATAACAGACCGTTTCATGGCGCGCAATGGGCCGATTGCCCACCCCTCGGGTGCCATCGGTCAAACCGAGGAATTTTCGCGCATATTGTCAAGCGCCGCCACTTCCAAAAATATCACGTTAAGGTTGAAGCGTCCGGCCTCATCGGGTATAACCAGTATACATACATGAGAGGAATTCCCTTGAAAGAAGGCCAGATGAGCCAGATAGATTTGATCAGCGTCGTCATTCCGACATGCCGCCGAGGCGCGGAAACCGCTCGCTCGGCCGTATCCAGCGCGCTCGCCCAGACCCATCAGGACATCGAGCTGATTGTGGTGGACGACATGCGATGGCTCTTTCACGCATTCAGGGTGACGCTGGTCCCCAGCATTTTGCTGAACGGTTTCATCACCATCCGGCTTTTGATGCGGAAAAAACCCGCGGCCCGGAAGCGCGCGTTCTCGCCCTGGCGGGCGCGCTGATCTGCATCGCGCAGATGGCGGTCAGCCTGGACTACGAGGGCGGCGTATAGTATACGCTGGCCCTCTGGGGGCTTCAGGGTTTCATGCTGTCCGAAAAACCGGACAAAGTGCTGTTCGGTTGCGTATGCCTTCCGGGCTTTGCATACTCGCTGATGGCGTACCTCGCTTCCAACACCGGATTCCGGGCGATTTCCACGGGGCTTGCGGCCTACGTGGTCGCGTCCTGCTGTCTGGGATGGGACGGGATGCGCGCGCTGGCGCCCTCCGAGTCCAAGGGGCTTCGCCGGGCCGTCACCGGGGCGGCGGCGGTATCGCTGGCGCTGGCCGTAGGCGTGACCGGCTTTATGCGCATGGAGCCGCTGATCCGCCCGGACGTGCCCACGAAGAGGAGCGTGCGCATCGCGCAGGGACCGGCCGAGGGCCTGCGTGTGCCGCCGGAAGAAGCCAACCGGCATCAGGCGGTCTACGCCACCTTTCGGCAGTATGCGATGGGTCCGGGCAACCTGATCATCACCCGGCTCGCGCCTTGGGCGTACATGGTCAGCCCCATGCGCTGCGGTGCGCCGACGACCTGGCGGCTCCGGTTAACGAGGACTGGCTGTGCGAATACCTGAAGCGCTATCCGGACAGGCGGCCGGACTTGATCCTCTCGCCGCGCCCGGAATACGACCCGCGCGGCTTCGCGTGGGGGATGCCGGAAGACAACGTAGGCTCCGAGAAACTCAACCGCGCCCTTCTGGATAACGCCAAGGCAAACGGCATGGAGCGCATCGATACAAAAGCCGCCGTCCTGTTCCGAAGGCTCAGGCATGGCTGGGCCGCGCCTCCGCTATAGAAAAATCCCCCGCGGCTTTGCATCGCTCGCTTTGCGATGGTAAACCGCGGGGGTTCTGTCCTCCGTCAAACAGAGGGCCAAAGACTATGCCTTGACGAAATACGCGACCGCCACCGCGCCGGGGCCCGCGTGCGCGCCGACCACGCTGCCCAGCCAGGAGGCGGGCGCTTCGATGCCCAGCGCGCGGGAAAGCTCCGCCAGCGTCTCCAGATCGCCCGCGTGGGCGTACGCCGACGGGAGGCTCCGATCAATCGCCTCCTGCGCGACCAACTGCGAGAGCTTCCGGATGGCAGCGCGGGAACCGCGCGCCTTGTCGATGCTGTGCACTTCCCCATCCATTACCGTAATGATGGGCTTCAGAGACAGGATCGTGCCCAGCGCGCCCGCCGCGCCCGATAGCCGCCCGCCCTTGACCAGGTATTTGAGCGTATCGATCACCGCGTATATGCGCAGCCTGGCCTTGATCCTCTCCAGCGTCAGGCAGATTTCGCGGGCGGATTTGCCCGTATCCCGCAGCCGCACCGCTACCCGAGCCAAAATCAGGTGGCCGATCGTCGCCGTGCCGCTGTCCAGCACGTAGATATCCTGCCGGCCGGACTCCGCCTTGGCCACCCAGGCCGACTGACAGGTGCCGCTGAGCTTCTGCGAGACGGTGATCACCAGAATTTCCTCGTTCGGATGCCGCTCAAACTCCTCCCGGAAGGCCTCCGGCGTCACCATGGTGGTGGTGGGCATCTGATCGCTCGATTTCAGCTTTTCAAAAAACGCCTCGCCGGAAAGGTCGACCTTGTCCCTGTAACCCTCCTGGCCAAAGAAAACCTTGAGAAACATAATGGATACCTTCAGCGACCGCGCCTCTTCCGGCGTCATGTCGCAGGTACTGTCAACGACGATGTGCATCCGGTTTCATCCCTTTGCCGCGTATTGTTTGAAGAAATCTTTCAGGCTTTCAAGCGCCTGGGTCAGCCGTTCCAGGTCGTCCTCCCCCAGCGCACGCCCCACCTGATCGAGCATCTCCCGGTGAAACGCCTCGTGCCGGGCGTTTGCCTGGCGGCCAAGCTCCGTCGGAAAGATCCGGACCACCCGCCGGTCGTCCGGGTCGGAACCGCGCTCCAGATACCCTTTGCGGATCAGCGTGGTCACCGCCGTGGTGAGCGCCCCCACCGAAATGTTCAGCGCCGACGCCACAAAGGTCATGGTGTTGCGCCCCTTTGCTTCGAGCGCCGCCGCCGCCTCAATCACATGCATCTCCCGCACGGACGGCCCGCTGCCCGATCCGGCCAGCGCGCGCTCCTCCAGGGTCAGGATGTAGTTAAACGTCCCAACAAAGAATTCGTTCAGCCGCTCCCGCTGCGTCTGTGTCATTGGGTGCCCTCCACTTGTTTTTAACTTAAAACTATTTTATATTCAAAGCATCCTCCCCGCCATGCGGTTTTGGCAATATCGCGGTTAAAACTGTATAAGGATGGCCCGCACGCGATCAAAGGCATCCGGCTGGCGAACGCCGGGATGAAGATTGCCGGAGCAAAGCCGCCAAAAAAAAGCACGCGGCCTCCGCAATAATTGCAGAGGCCGCGCCAGGCTGTCAAAGAACCCACTTATCGAGCAGCGAAGGGTGGGTTCTTGC
>CALGYL010000043.1 GCA_937934775.1 uncultured Clostridia bacterium | reverse complement strand
CGACCACGTTGACGTCCGCGGCCACGTTCCGGAGCATCATGCCCAAAAGCGTACTCTTGCCGACGCCGCTGCCCGCGAAGATGCCCATGCGCTGGCCCTTGCCGCAGGTCAGCAGGGAATCGATGGCCCGAACGCCGAGGAACAGTTTTTCGTCAATCCGGGGGCGGGAGAGCGGGTTTGAGGGCAGGTTCTGCACCGCGTAATGCCGGTCGCAGCGGATGGGACCCTGGTCGTCGATCGGGTTTCCGAAGCCGTCGATCACGCGGCCCACCAGCCCGTCGCCCACCGGCACCCGGAGCACATCGCCGGTGGATTCCACCACGCTGCCCCGGACCACACCGTTCAGGTCGCCAAAGGGCATGAGCAGCACCCGGTTGCCTTTGAACCCCACGGCTTCGGCATACGTCCAGTTGGACTGTTTCGCCCCATAGATCCGGCAGATGGTGCCGATGTCCACCACCGGTCCGGTGCTCTCAATCACCATGCCGATGATTTTGTCGATTTTGCCGTTGCGCTGAATGGGGTCCACATTGCGCACGGCCTGGCGGCAACGGTCAAGAACCAAGCGTTTGCGCCTCCTCAGGTGTTTCTGCCGTACCGGGCGTCTTCCACCGACTGCTCCAGCACCTCCAACTGCTTTTCCACGCTGGCGTCAATGCTCACGTCCTCGGTGTCCACGATCAGCGAACCGGGGGAGGCCCCCTCGATCACCTGTACTTCCAGCTTTTCGGCGTCCTGCACCATGGAGCGCAGGTAGTCGGCGTGGGCGGTGGCGAACTCCAGATGGTGCTCGGAAACGCTGACCTTCACAATTTTCTGGCCGCTCAGGCCTTCGACCGCCTTTTTGAAAATCCGGATGAAGGCTTCGTCGTCCTGCTCGATCCGGTCGGCCACCACCTTGCGGGCGATCTCCAGCGCCAGATCAATCATCTGCTGCTCATACTGTTTGAACAGCGCTTCCTTGCCCCGGTCCAGGTTCTCCATCAGCTGAACGAGCTGATCCAGCTTCTTTTCATTTTCGGTCTGCGCCTGGAATTTGCCCTGTTCGTAGCCCTTCTGATAGCCCTCCCGGCGGGCCTGTTCCCGCATCTGGTCCGCCTGTTTCATGGCGGCGGCGCGGGCATCGTCGCTGAACTTTTCGGCCTCCCGCATGATCTCCCGGGCCTGCCTGCGCTGGGATTCCAGCGCGGCGGCGGCGTAGCGCGCCTGCTCCTCGGCCTCCAAGTCCCGGCTGGGCGTCTCCTCTTCTTCGACGGCGGCGGCGGCGCTTCTGGTCACCGGGGCGGGGACGTGGTAGACGTAGTATTCCGGATCCAGATTCACGCTGCGGCGCTTGACAAGCCTAGACAATCAGTTCATCCTTTCGGCCGCGCGTGATGCTGACCTCACCGGCCTCCTCAAGCGAACGCACCAGCGAGACCAGCTTCTGCTGGGCTTCCTCGACCTGGGAGAGCTTCACGCCGTGCAGGTACTTGGACTCTTCCTCCATGGTCTGCTTGAGGCGGGTGGACATGTTGGAGTAGAACACGTCCGCCACATCCTTGCTGCAGCCCTTGAGGGCGAGGAGCAGGTCGTTGCTGTTGGCGTCCTGCAGGAAGCGCTGGATGAACACCGAGTCGAGGGCCGCGATGTCCTCGAAGACGAACATGCGGTTGCGGATTTCCTCGGCCAGCTTGGGGTCCTGCCGGAACAGCTCGTCCATGATGAACTTTTCCGTGCCGCGGTCCACCAGGTTCATGATGCTGGCCATGTACTTGGTGCCGCCGATCTCCGCAAAGCCGATCGATTCGCTGACCGACAGTTTGTGTTCGATGATGCGTTCCACGTCGCGGATGGCTTCGGGCGAGGTGGAGTCCATGGTGGCGATTCGGCTGGCCACATCCATCTGGATGGCGGCGGGCAGTTCGCCCAGGATCTCGGCGGCCTGTTCGGCGGTGCAGTAGGACAGAATCAGCGCGATGGTCTGCGGGTGCTCGTTCTGGATGAGGCTCAGCAGGTGCTTGGGGTCGGCCTCGCCCAGGAAACTGAACGCCTTACTCTGCAGAGATCTCGTGATCTTGTCGATGACGCCCGCCGCGCCCGACATGCCCATCGTCTTTTCCAGAATGGCCTTGGCGTACTCGATGCCGCCTTCAGTGATGTATTTCTGCGCGACGCAGAGGTTATAGAATTCCTCCATCGTGGATTCGACCGCCGGAGAAGAGAGGTTTTCCAGCGTTGCGATCTGCATCGTGATCTGCTCGATCTCCTCGGGTTTCAGGTACTTGAACACGCGTGAAGCCTGTTCGACGCCCAGCGACAGAATCACGGTCGCGGCTTTCCGGATGGACTCGGAATTCTTCGCTTTGGACTTCACTTGTTCTCCTCCTTCATCCAGGCTCTGAGCAGTTGCGCGACGATTTCGGGATTGGCGGCGGTGAATTCCTTCACTTGGCGTCTAAGCACCTGTTCGCGGGTCTCGCTCAATACGATCTCGCCGGGGATCGGCTTTTTGGGTTCGCGGGACTGCGGCTGTACCATCTCGCCCTCCTCGCCGACGCTTTCGGCCGTCACGCCCTCCGGCAGGTCTTTGGCGATCGCAGCGGGCGCCATGGCGGCGGCGCGCTTCTTCTTGCGGCGGCGGATCAGGAGCAGTACGATCAATAGCAGGATCAGACCGCCCAGACCGGCGCCGGCGTAGAGCAGGATGCCCGAAGGCAGCGCGGTCGGCAGCGACAGGAGCGAAGCGGGCGACGCGGTCTGGCCCGGATCGGCGTAAACCGGCGTCTCCGGTTTGGCCAGGAATTCGGCGTAGGAGATGAACACCTTGTCGGTGGCGATGCCCACGCCGTAGGCCACCATTTCGCGGTACTTCTCCAGGGTTTCGGGGGTGAGTTCGCGGCTGTTGATCAGGAGGGATACCGTCATGTCCTCGATCTTTCCGCCGTTGTCCAGCGCGGTTTCGACAACCTGGTTGACCAGAAAATCATTTGTATAACTTTCGCTGGCGGAACCGGTATTTCCTCCCTGCGTTGTGCCATTATTACTGTCATTATTATTGTCAGGTGTCGGCGAGGGCGACGGGGAGGGGGAGGGCGACGGGGAAGCCTGCGTACCCGTCTGGTAGGAGGGTACGCCGACGTTGTTTTCGGTGCCCGACGCGAACGTGGACAGGGTTGCGCCGTTTGTGGACTGACGGTCCACCTGCTGCTTGGACAGGATGCCCGACGTATCGCCCACCACCGGGGTGTAGACGGTTTGCTGGGTATTCTTCTGCGTGAAGTTCATCTTCACGCTGACAGACACGCTCACGCCGTCGCTGCCGAAGACGGGTTCCAGGAACTTCTCAATCTTGTCTTCGTACGATGCGTTGATCTTGTTGACCGTCTGGATCTGCGAATCGGCCAGATCGGCGCCCGAATCCTCGGTCTTGTCGTTGAGCACCGCGCCTTCGCCGTCCACGATGATCACGTTTTCGTTTTTCAGGCCCGGGACGCTCTTGGCCACCAGTTCCTCAATGCCCTTGATCTGCTTGGAGGTTAAATCCGCGTATGTATACAAATCCAGCACCACGGCCGCAGTTGACTCGGGTGTTTGGGATTTGAGCACATAGGAGCTGTCTTCGGCTACATTGAGGGTGACGATGGCGTCCTTGACGCCGGTCAGCGTCTTCAGCGCCGACTGGAGCCTGTCCTGCAGCTGAAAGATCAGGTACTGCTTCTTCTCGTAGTCGGTGGTCATCAGGTCCGCCTGGCTGGTGAAGAGGTCGTACCCGAGCGTGCTGTTGGGAAAGCCCTCGGCGGCCAGCTGCATCTTGAGTTTGGCTTCGTCATCCTTGGGAACCAGAATGGTGCCGTCGCTCTCGAGCCGGTAATTGACGCCGGAGGAGTCCAGCAGGTTGATGACATCGACGCTCTCCGACGCCGCGAGGCCGCGGTACAGCACGGTGTAGGAGGCGTTATCCAGGACTTTGGTCAGAACAACAGAGCCGATCAGCAGAAGAGCCGCGACGATCACCAGCGTCAGCCGCATCTTTTTGCTCATCTTCTGAAAGAAGGCGCTGATGTTCTTGTAGAGTCCTGAGATTGTCACGTCCATGCTATCCCTCTATTATCTGCAGAATCGCCGTCTTTCAGGTCGGTGCCCGCTTAGAGGGTAATACGCATAATCTCATTGTAGGCGTCCAGCGCCTTGTTTCGGACCGAAACCATGGTCTGCACGGCCAGGTCGGCTTTGGCGGCGTTGATGGTGATGTTGTGCAGCGAGTCGCTGCTGCCGGTCGAAAGCTTGATCGCGTCCTCCCGGACAGCGGTTTCCGTCTCCGCGATCTTGGCGACGGAGTTCTGAAGCAAGCTTTCAAACGAGGCTGCGGTGGAGGACAGGGGCGAGGTGCGCTGCGTACCCGTGAGGTTGCTGAGCAATTGCATGCGGATCGGGTCGACGTTCATTCTGGTTCCCTCGCTTCCTGCGCGGCGTTATGGCTTATTTGCCAATTTCCAGCGCCTTGGACGCCATTTCCTTCATGGCGTTGAAGGCGGTGATGTTGGCCTCGTAGAGGCGGGAGGCGCTCATCATGTCCACCATTTCCTCGGTGGTGTTCACGTTGGGCAGCTGCACATAGCCGTCCGCATTGGCGTCCGGGTGGGTTGGGTCGTACTCGACTTTAAAGTCGTCGGTGTCGTCCAGCACGCTCGCGACGCGAACGCCGCCGGTTGCCGATCCGGAGGAGGCGCGCAGCGCATCCTGAAAGGTGCCGGTGGAACCGATCTCAGACAGAACCGCCAGCTTGCGGCGGTAGGGACCGCCGGCCGCGGTGCGCGTGGTTTCGGCGTTGGCGAGGTTCTGCGCCACGATCTCCATGCGGTATTTCTGCGCGGTCAGTCCGGAACCGCTGATGTTGAGCGAATCCAAAAAAGACATACTTACGAACGCCCCTCTGTGATGACGTACTTCATCCGGTTGATCTGGGAGTTGAGCGAGTTGCAGAGGTAGTTGTACTCGATCAGTGCCCGGGCCATCTCGATGGATTCCTTGTCCTCGTCGACGTTGTTGCCGTCCTCCCGGGCCTCGGTACCCTCCTGGCGGACGATCGTGGGCTGCACGCGGGAGAGGGCATCGCGGATCGACTGGTCACTTTCGCCGGTTGAGGACAGCCGTTTTTCCAGCAGGGATTCGAACTCCAGGGACTTGCTCTTGTAACCCGGCGTCGCCGCGTTGGCGATGTTGCCGGCGATCACCTGCTGCCGCATCCACACGGCGTCCAGCTTCTTTTGGAGGAGCTCCACGCTGGCGCTGTCCAAAAAATTGCTCATGCCATACTCCCTTCTGCACAGTCGGCCTGAAAAGGGGAACCGCTGTGGAGAAATTGCGTCAAAACCTGTGGATAAGTGTGCCTTGATATGCTAAGTATACTATGAACTGCCCAACTGTCAATAGACTTTCTGCCAAATTCCGACAATTCTCGCTTTTCCACTAAACTTTCTCTCCGGGCCGTCGATATATAACTAAATTATTCACAGTTTGCACCCGCCGTCCATATTTTGTGGGGAGGCCGCTTTGCGCTAACAAGATGTCGAAACCCGCCGATATACTCCGGTAGAGCCATATCAAGCGTCGTCGGTTCAGGATTTGGGCCGGCTTCTTCTTCTATGCTCCTCGGAACAAGGCAGAGGGGGTTCGCTACCGATGAAAAGGATGAAACTGGCGCCCAAACTGATGTTCTTTGTCATGCTGGATATTTTCATCATCCTGTGTCTGGTTTTTGGTTATCTGTATGTCGATGGGCGGCAGCGTGACCTGGAATACGCGTACAACAGCTCGGAATCGCTGGCAAAACACAACGCGGCCGCGCTCAAAGCGGAGCTTGAGCTTGCGCTGGACAGTTCCAGAGGGCTTGCGCAGACGCTGAGCGCATACGAGAGTTTTCCGGTTGCGGAGCGACGTACGATCCTCAACGGGATGATCAGGCAAGTAACCTTGGATAATGAAGAATTCCTGGGCGCGTGGGCCTGTTTCGAGCCGAATATGGCGGATGGGTTGGACGCGCAGTTCGTCAACACGTCCGGCAGCGACCAGACCGGCAGGTTCATCTCCTACTGGGCGAGAAGCGGCAGCGGCGTGAGTCTGTCGGCGCTGACAGGTTATGACACAGACGGCGCGGGCGATTATTATCTTCTGGCGCTTCAGTCCGGCAAGGAGACGGTGCTTGAGCCGTTTGAATACACGATCGACGGAAAAAGCGTGCCGATGACCACGTTTGCCGTCCCGATTCACAACGCCGCGGGAACGGTCGTCGGCGTTGCCGGCGTGGACATCACGCTGGACACCCTGAACCAGATCACGATCGACAAGGGCGATTACAAGACCGCCGGATTTGCGCTTCTCTCCAACGAAGGCAATTTCGTCATTCACCCGAGCAGCGATCAGGTCGGCAGGAACCTGACCGAGGTCGAGACGGATTCTGCGAAGGCCGGACAGATGAAGGATGCGATCAAGGCTGGCGAAGAGTACGTGACCGAAGGCCAGTCCGAGCTCACCGGCGTCGAGAGCCTGAAGACAATCGTACCGGTTACGCTGGGCAGCACTGTCACGCCATGGGCCGCCGAGGTGGCGGTTTCCATGGAGGAAATCATGGCGGACTCCAACCGTAGCTCCATCCTGATGGTGATTGCGATGCTCTTCACGCTGCTCACGCTCGCCCTTGCGGTATGGGTCGCGGTCAGCAAGATGATCAAAAAGCCGCTCAACCAGCTGGTGAACGCCGCGGCGCAGCAGGCGCAGGGCGATTTCTCCGCGGATATCAAGAGCAATCGCGGGGACGAGATCGGCACGCTCTTCCATTCGCTGGGGGCGGTCAATGACAACATGAATTCGCTCCTGTCCAACCTGAAGAGCGCCTCCGAACAGGTGGAGGCGGGCGCCCGTCAGATTTCCGATTCCTCCATCGCGCTGGCGCAGGGCGCCACCGAGCAGGCCAGCTCCATCGAGGAGCTGACCGCCACGATCGAGCAGATCTCCGCCCAGACCAAGCTCAGCGCCGGCAATGCCGACGAGGCCAACCGTTCCGCCGAAAAAGCCCGGGTGGATGCGGAAAAGGGCAATGGCCAGATGGGCAAGCTGCTCACCGCGATGGACGACATCAACACGTCCTCCGCCAGCATCTCGGGCATCATCAAGGTGATCGACGACATCGCGTTCCAGACCAACATCCTGGCGCTCAACGCCGCCGTGGAGGCCGCCAGGGCGGGCGAACACGGTAAGGGCTTTGCGGTGGTTGCCGGCGAGGTGCGCTCGCTTGCGGGCAAGTCCGCGGAGGCGGCCAAGGAGATCACCCGGATGATCGAGGAGTCCATCAAGAAGGTCACTGGCGGCGGCAAAATCGCAGGCGAGACCGCCCAGGCGCTGAGCAGCATCGTCAAGGAGATTGGCAACGCCGCCAGCCTGGTCAACGGCATCTACATCGCGTCGGGCGAGCAGGCGACCGCCATCCAGCAGATCAACCAGGGCATTATGCAGGTGTCCCAGGTTGTGCAGGCCAACTCCGCCACTTCGCAGGAGACTGCCGCCGCCAGCGAGGAGCTGACCGGGCAGGCGGGGAACCTTCTGCGTCAGGCCGGCCAGTTCAGGCTCCGGGACGAAGAATAGCCGCCTGCTTTTATAAGCACGGGAATGCCGGGGGCCGCGCAGCGGTTCCCGGCATTCTGGATATTAAAAACTTGCAGTTTTTTTAATCCGAAGGAAGAAGCGCTGTGTGCGCCTGAAATTCTCCGGAATTTTTACGCGGTGGACAGATTCGCCGGGCATCCGCTGGATTGTTCGTCTGCACATCGGACGGACGCGCTTTCCGGACGTGTCCGCTTGGAACCCGCCCATTCTGTTTATAATAATGAAAGTGTCGGAAACGGGCGGGGCGGCATGCGGATAAAGGGGGGAATTTGATGAGCGGAGAAATTAATAACCGGGAGTATCGGCAGAGGGTTCTTAAGGAACTGATTGGGCTTTTGCACGACGGCCATGGTGTGGACGAGGTAAAGGGGCGCTTCGAGGCCGCGTTTGACGGCGTTTCGGCGGAGGAAATCGCCCAGGCTGAGCAGGCGCTGATTGCAAACGGCCTTCCTGTCTCCGAAGTGCAGCGGCTGTGCGATGTGCACGCCGCCGTGTTCAAAGGGTCGATTGAACAGATTCATGCCGCGGGACCATCGGACATTCCGGGCCACCCGGCCAATACGCTGAAGATGGAGAACCGGGCCATCGCGGCGCTGGCGGGCGAGATTCGGCAGCATCTGATGTTCCCTTCCGGCGCCGACGCGAAGGAGAAACTTGCGGCCAAAATCCGGAAGATGGGGGAGATCGACCGGCACTACCTGAAGAAGGAGAATCTGCTCTTCCCCTACATGGAGCAGTACGGCATCACCGCGCCGCCCAAGGTAATGTGGGGCGTTGACGACGAAATCCGGGATGAGCTCCGTTCGGTCCTTCGGGATCTGGAGGCGGACGCCCCCGGCCTCAGGGGCAGGATCGAAGCGCTGCTGGGTAAGATCCAGGAGATGGCATTTAAGGAAGAAAACATCATGCTGCCGATGCTTATAGAGAACTTGACCCAGGACGAGTGGCAGCGCATCGCCGACGAGGATCAGGAGTTTGGCTATTGCCTGATCGATCCGGCGCCCGTCTGGACGCCTGCGGCGGCCCCAGCGCAAAAGGCGCCCGACCGGGAGGCGAAACCGTCCGGCACGATAACGCTGCCGACCGGCGTCTTCACAAAGGAGGAACTGAACCGCGTGCTGGATACCCTGCCCATCGACATCACCTTCGTGGACAAGGACGATACGGTCCGGTATTTTTCCCAGAACGCGGAGCGCGTGTTCCCGCGCACCAAGGCGGTCATCGGCCGGAAGGTGTCCAACTGCCATCCGCCCGCCAGCGTGCACATCGTGGAAAAGCTGGTGGAGGATTTGCGGGCGGGCCGCAAGGATCACGAGGATTTCTGGATCAACATGGGCGATAAATACGTGCTGATCCGCTACTTTGCCGTCCGGAGCGAGACGGGGGAGTACCTGGGCGTACTGGAGGTGACCCAGGACATCCGCCCCATTCAGGCGATCTCCGGCGAGAAGCGGCTGGTCGCGGAGTGATCCGGAAGTACGCGCAGTCGGGCAAAACGCCCTTCGTGCCGCGAGGAGGAAGCGGGCCGCGGTGCTCTAAAAACAAAGAATTTTGGTAACGGGAGGGTTCTCACATGAAAGCGAAGCTTGACAGGAGCGGATGCATCGGTTGCGGCCTGTGCGCCGAAACCTGCCCGGTGGTTTTCCGGATGGCGAACGACGACCTGGCGGAAGTACATCGGGAAGACATTCCCGAAGGGGCGGAGGACAGCGCCGCCGAGGCCCGGGACAATTGCCCCGTATCGGTAATCTCGCTGGAATAGTCAGAGCATCAAAAAACCCTGCGGGTCTGACCATCAACAAAGTTTCGTCCTGCTTCATTCGCTTCCGGCGACCTGAGCGCCGGAAGCGAATGAAGCAGGACGGGACTTATTGACAGTCTGGGGGCCGTCTCATGGCGAGTCGGTCCCTTTCGTGTTTTGGGCGCGGTGTATCAATGAAAACGGAAACGCATCCATTGCGGGAATGTTTGGAATGGGTATTACTTCAAATTCGGTCCGACGATGGCGTGGGGGATGTACGGCGCTTCAAGATAGGCGATTTCTTCGGCTGTCAACTTGAGTTCCACCGCCTTCACCGCGTCTTCCAGGTGCGAAAGCTTGGTAACGCCCACCACCGGCGCGGCCAGGAGAGGCTTTTGCAGCAGCCAACCAAGAGCTACCTCGGTCATCGAAATACCACGCTTGCCCGCGATTTCCTGCACGCGTTCCACGATGGGGCGGTCCGAATCCTCGGTATTACCATACTTCCACTTGGCGGTGGCGTCCGTCTCATAACGCTGCGTGGTTTCCGCCCAAGGGCGGGACAGCCTCCCCGCCGCCAGCGGGCTGTAGGGGGTCAGCGCCACCTCCGAATCCTGACAGTAGGGCACCATCTCCCGCTCTTCCTCCCGGTACAGAAGGTTCAGGTGGTTTTGCATGGAGACGAAATTGGCCCAGCCGCGCTTTTCGGCAACGCTCCGCGCCTTCTGGAACTGCCACGCGAACATGGCGGAGGCGCCGATGTAGCGCGCTTTGCCCGAGCGCACCACGTCGTTCAGCGCTTCCATCGTCTCCTCAATCGGGGTCTGGAAGTCCCAGCGGTGGATGATGTACAGGTCCACATAGTCTGTGCCCAGCCGCCGGAGGGAGTTGTCGATCTCGCTCAGAATTGCCTTCCGGGAGTTGCCCGCGCCGTTGGGCCCTTCGTGCATGCGAATATTGACCTTGGTGGCGATCACTACTTCGTCCCGGCGGGCAAAGTCGCGCAGCGCCCGGCCCAAATACTCCTCGCTGGTGCCCATCGAGTATACGTTGGCGGTGTCGAAGAAGTTGACGCCCATTTCCAGCGCACGCCGGATGATCGGGCGCGTGGTCTCCTCGTTCAGCACCCAGGGATGCGTCCATTTTGCCGCGTCTCCAAACCCCATGCAGCCCAGGCAGATCCTTGAGACGTCCAGACCGGTGTTCCCAAGTTTCGTGTATTCCATCGCGCATGCCTCGCTTTCTTTTGATCTCTGGCTGCATGCTAACATCTGGAGTTCGCTCCAGGTCAAGGGCCTTGCGCACATTTAACAATCCCGCTGGCTGGAAAAAGTGCTTGACTTGGAGCGCGCTCCAGGTGTTATGCTGATAATGCGAATCGGAGGAGGGGGTGACGGAATGACCATCGCGGAAGTGGTGGGCAAGTACGGTCTTTCGGCGGACACGCTGCGCTATTACGAGCGCATCGGGCTGATCCCGCCGGTTCACCGCACATCGAGCGGTCTGAGGGATTACCGGGAAGGCGACCTGAAGTGGGTGGAGTTCATCAAATGCATGCGCGGCGCGGGCGTCTCCATCGAAACGCTGGTGGAGTATGTGGCGCTGTTCCAGAGGGGCAGGGACTCTATACCGGTCCGCAAGGCGCTGCTTTTGGAGCAGCGGCGGCAGATCGAAGGCCGTATTGAAGAACTGCAGGTGGCGCTTCAAAGGCTCGACCGGAAGTTGGACGGCTATGAGGAACGAATGCTCAAGATCGAGGAAAATCTGTTCCAGTCGCCCGACTGACGGGGAGAAGCAGCGGAATGATCTGTAAACCCTTCAATCGAGGAGGACGCCCGCAGGGGCCGGTCATCCCGAGGGCGTTTGACGCGGCGCTGAATATACAGTGCAAATGAATCAAATATATCAAATGTGTGCCAAACAGTGTATGGATCATCAGGATGGCAGACGCGGGCGCATGACAGCCCTGCGCGGCGTGTTGATCGCTTCCGAGCGAAGGGTTTACGCGCGTCAGCCAGAAACGACGGGCAGACCGAATCATGAGTTTTGGAAGAACCGCCGGGCGTGCGCCCGGCGGTTCTTCTTTGTATCACGGCCCGTTATTGCCTGCCGCCACGCCGGCAGGATGCGGGCGTCTGTCGTGCGATCCTGGAATCCCGAATGCGGTTGCGAAGGATTTTTGAGATTGAATGACAAGGGGTTGACATGGAGTTTACGAAAAGTTATACTATACGCTGTAAACGATGCCGGGAAAATATCCGATCGGTAGAAAATTTGATGTTTAATGTGGGCGGTGCACCCGGGCTCGGGCGCGCGTAGAATTTCCGGGGGTTTTCTGGCACACGGCGCCCTCCTCCCAAGCCCGGAGGCGTGTCCGGACGGCGTGGAACTCTTTGAAACAGGCCGCTTCCAAAGCCGCCCGGGAGGCGCGGATTTTGACCTTCTCTAATATGAAGAAATAAGTCACAATTTAAATGATATATTTAGCATAAAATATCAAATGTAAATCGCGTGACTTGACCCAAATGCATATTTAAGATATAATCATATTAACTCAAATAAGCCAATACAGATGTTTGACCCGGATGGATTGTTCATGGCGTGGGGCCTGGGAGTCCTTTCGCCGTGTCCATAAGAAAAAGGAGGTAAACAGTATGCGCAAATCCCTGTCCCTTTTCCTTGTGCTGATGATGCTCCTTTCCCTGGTTCTGGTCACGTCCGTGGCCACTGCCGAGGAAATGACCGAAGTCGGCACGCCTCGCAGCGAAACCCTGATCGTTGAAACCCAGACCCCCACCGACGTGCCTGGGCAGTTCAACTCCTACATGCAGGGCACCCAGATGGGCTTTGGCATCCACCAGCTGATGTCGGCCATGATGTGGGAAATGGACACCGTCAAGGGCGAGCAGTTTGGCGAAGTGGCGGAGGGCATGCCCGAGTCCAACGCGGATTTCACCGAGCACACCGTGAAGATCCGCAAGGGCATCAAGTGGTCGGACGGCGTGGACCTCACCGCCAGCGACGTGGTGTTCACGTTCAACATGATCATGTCCAACAAGGGCATCAACCAGTGCGACTACTACAACTCCGTGTTCAAGTCCGTTGAGAAGGTGGACGATTACACCGTCAAGATCGTCACCAAGGAATCCTTCCCGCGGCTTGCGCTGAAGTTTGGCGTCACCATCTGGGGCAACGATCTGCGCATCGTTCCCGAGCACATCTACTCCAAGGTCGGCGACGTGACCACCTTCAAGGATTCCGAGCCCGTCGTGGCCGGCCCCTACACCGTGAAGGCGTATGACGAGCTGGGCAAGTGGATTCTCTATCAGCGCCGCGACGACTGGCAGGCTTCCACTGTCGGCGTTGTGACCGGCAAGATGCCCCAGGCCAAGTACATCCTGGTCAAGGCGCTGGGCGACGACACCACCCGTCAGATGGCGATGATCAACAACGAAGTTGACATCATGTGCGAAGTCACGCCCGAGATCCTGGACGTGATGACCTCCGCCAATGACAAGATCGCCTGCTGGTATGACAGCTTCCCCTACGCGACCTCGGACGACCCCTGCTCCAAGGGCATCGCTTTTGAGATGGCCAAGGACCCCTACTCCAGCGCCGATTTCCGTTGGGGCGTCGCGCTGGCCATGAACTTTGACGAGATCTCCACCTCCATCTTTGACGGCGTGGGCCGCGCCAGCTGCCTGCCGATCCTGACCGCGACTTCCGCCATGCAGGAGCTCTACTACAAGCCCCTCCTGCCCTGGCTGGAGGAGTTCACCCTGGATCTGGGCGACGGCACGACCGTGAAGCCCTTTGACAGCGGTTACGCAGAGCGCATGGCCGCCACGCTGCGCGCCGAAGGCAAGGATATCCCCACCGACCACGACGCGCTGATCGACATGTTCGGTATCGGCTGCTGGAAGTACGATCCGGAAGCCGCCACCAAGCTCTTCATCAAGGCCGGCCTCGTGAAGAAGGATGACGGCTGGTACTATAAGGATCAGCCCTTCACCATCAAGATGAGCTACCTGGCCAACACCGAAGCCCAGGCTGGCCGCGGCCTGACCGCAGCCTATGACCAGCTGGTGAAGTTCGGCTTCAACTGCACGCTGTCCAGCGAGTCCAGCGCCACTTGGGATACCAACGGCGCGACCGGCGACTTTGAAATCGCTGGCTACTGGCCGACCGGCGGCATCACGAAGGACCTCTACTCCCAGATCAACGGCTGGGACGCCGACCTGATCGTGCCCCTGGGCGAGCGTGGATCCGGCCAGGGCTCCCGCTGGAACAACAAGGAAGCCACCGACATCATCCATGAGATGGCGAAGCTGTCCCCGACGGATGAGAAGAGCTACCAGCTCGGCCTGGATTTCATGAAGGTCGCCATTAAGGATATGCCCTTCATCGGCTTCCATTCGGGCGTCAAGTTCGTCCCCACCAACTCCACCTACTGGACCAACTACCCCTCCGCCAAGAACCCCTACAACGGCCCCTGGTGGTGGTGGAGCTGCTTCAAGTATATCACCACGGAAATCTCCCCCGTTGCCAAGTAAGCTCTGAACCCGGTTCCTTTTGAGGCCGGGTAAAGAAGGGCCGTCGCGCCAGGCGCATGCTTTGAAGCCGCTTCAAAGCCGCCTGGCGCGACGGCAGGTTCGGTGCGGCCCGGACGCAAAACGCCCATTGGGGCGTTTTTCAGAATCCGGGGTTGCCGCGCGGCCGGTATTGCGCGCAGGCGCGGGCCGGTTGTCTTGGCGGCCTCCTTCTTTATAGTCCCGCAACCATATACGCTTACTTTGCAAAGGGGTGCAGCCAATGAAATTCCGAACTTACTTCGGTCTTCGCCTCTTGACTTGGGCTCTGACCATTTTTATCGGCGTCACGTTCATCTTCTTCATCCCAAGAATGTTCCCCTCCGATCCGGTGGAGAGCATGATCGGCCAGATCCAGTCTCGCTCCGGACAGATGGACCCGAAGGCGATGGAATTGCTCCGGCATTCGCTGCGAGTTCAGTTCGGCCTGGACGGCTCTCTATGGGAGCAGTACACCACCTTCCTTTGGAAGGGACTTTTGCACTTTGACTTTGGACCGTCGCTGATGAGCTATCCGACCCCCGCGGGTGAGATCATCGGCTTATATCTGCCCTATACGCTGGGGTTGTCCCTGAGTACCACACTGATCGCGTGGATCATCGGCAACTTCATCGGCCTGCTCGCCGGATTCCGAAAAAACAAGCGCTCCTCCAGAATTCTGGAGGGCATCGCCATTTGCATCTATCCGGTGCCCTATTTTATCATCGCGCTGATCCTGCAAATTGTCTTCGCGTTTGTGTTGGGGTGGTTCCCGCTGCAGGCGACGGTGAACACGCTGGGCGGCTTCGGGGAATACATCACGTCGATTCTGAAAGTGTCGATCCTGCCGGCGGTATCGCTGCTCCTTCTGGGCACGGGTTGGTGGATCATATCGATGAAGTCGCTCTCCGGCACCACCGCCGAGGAGGACTACGTGCTCTACGCGCGCTACCGCGGCCTGTCGGAAGCCAGGATTGGAATGTCCTATGTGTTCCGCAATTCCATACTGACGCAGGTTACCGCGCTGGCGATGAGCCTGGGCGGCGTGTTCAACGGCTCCATCATGACGGAGATCATCTTTGGGTATCCCGGGGTCGGCATGCTGATTCAAAAGGCGATCACCCAGTCGGATTACAATATGATTCTGGGCTGCATCACCATCTCCATCGTCGCCATCTCCACGGCGACGCTGATCGCGGATCTTGTCTATCCGTTCATCGATCCGCGCATCCGCTACAGCTGAAAGGAGGGACGTACATGAAGAAATTCTGGAAAAACGCCAACGGCCGCCTGAAGGCCGGCATGATCATCACGGCCTTTTTCGTGATCCTCGGCTTTGTGGTGTATTTCATTCCGCACATCAACCCTTTCACCTACAACTCCTTCCCCAAGAAGCTGCACCCCTCCTGGGAACACTTCCTGGGCACCACCAGCATGGGGCAGGACGTGTTCTGGCTATTGATTGAGGCCATCCACAACTCGATGGTGATCGGCCTGGTCGTGGCCACGATCGGAACCGTGGTGGGGGTAATGGTGGGCCTGATCGCCGGCTTCTCCGGCGGGCTGACCGACCGGATTCTGACGGTGATCACCGACACCTTCGTGGTCATCCCGTCGCTGCCGATTCTGGTTCTGATGACGGCGCTCATGAAGGGTTCCGCCACGGTAATTATGCTCGCGCTGGTGCTGGCCATGTTCGCCTGGGCCTGGCCAAGCCGCCAGATCCGCTCGATGGCGCTGACCATCAAGGAGCGGGACTTCATCCACACCGCCTGGTTTTCCGGCGAGGGAACCCTGCAGGTGGTTGTGACGGAGATTCTGCCTTTCGCCGCCACATGGTCGCTTTCCAACTTCATGAACGCGACGCTGTCGGCCATCGCCTCGGAATCGAGCCTGGCGGTTCTGGGCCTTTCCCCCGCAAACCTGATCTCCCTGGGCAACATGATCCAGTGGGCCCGGGACCGGAACGCCATCTTCGCCAAGCAATGGTTCTGGATCGGATCGCCGATCGTGGCCACGGTGATTCTGTTCATCGGGCTGTTCCTGCTGATCACCGGTTACAACGACTATATGGCCATGAAGAGGGGGAGATAAAGATGCTGAAAATCGATCATCTGTCGACCTCCTACAAGACCATCGACGGCCATGTGCGCGTTGTCAACGATGTGGACTTCGAAATCCGCGACAACGAAATCTTCGGCATCGCCGGGGAATCCGGCTGCGGAAAGACCACACTTCTGCGCGCGCTGTACGACATCATCGAATACCCGCTGGAGATCGACTCCGGCCGCGTGATCCTGAGCGGCGAAAAAGGCGGGAAACCCTTCTCCTTCCAGTCCGGAGAGATTCGGAAAACCTGGTGGAACAACATCTCCTACGTGCCGCAGGCGGCCCAGAGCGTTCTGAACCCCATCACCCGGCTGAAGTCCCAGTTTCTGGACTCCATCCCCAAAGGGGACCGGAAGAACGAGACCGAAAAGCAGACGTTGGCCCGGGTCGCCAAATACCTGGAGGAACTAAACCTGTCGCCGGACCTTCTGGAGGCGTTTCCCTTCCAGTTGTCGGGCGGCATGCGGCAGCGGGCGATCATCGCGCTGGCCACATTCATGTCCCCTGGCGTGGTATTGGCGGACGAGCCCACCACGGCGCTGGACGTCGTGGTGCAGCGGGGCATCCTGATGATGTTGATGCGGCTTCAGAAGCAGCTGAAAAACACGCTAGTGCTGGTCAGCCACGACATGGGCGTCCACTACCAGATTACAAACCGCATGGGCATCATGTACTCGGGCAGCTTTGCGGAGCTCGGCCCGACCAACGAGATCTTTAACGATCCCATTCACCCATACACCAAGATGCTGATCAGCGCGCTGCCCAAGGTGGGCGACAAGAGCCAGAAGGTGGGCATCCCCGGACGTCCGCCGGCCCTGACCAACCCGCCGCCGGGCTGCCGCTTCGCGGCGCGCTGCCCGCTGGCCTCGAGCCGCTGCAGCGAGGCCGCGCCCGCGTTCCGCGAGGTGCGCCCCGGCCATTACGCGGCCTGCCACAGGCTGAACGAGGGGGTATAACGACATGGCGAAGCTGCTGGAAATCAAAAACGTCAGCAAGTTCTTCCGCATCGGCGGCATGCTGATGGGCAAACGGCTGGTCGCCATCGACGACGTTTCGCTGGATATCGACGCTGGCAAGCCCGTCATCCTGTCCATCGTGGGCGAATCGGGCTGCGGTAAGTCCACCCTGTGCAAGATGGTGCTCAGGCTGCACCAGCCCGACCTTGGGGACATCCTTCTGAACGGGCGCTCCTACCGAGACAAGAAGGGCTACAACCCCAAGCAGTTCCGCTTGGACGTACAGCCCATCTTCCAGAACCCCTACGAGTCCTTTTCCATGCGCAAGACGGTGGACACCTATCTCTTCAATACCGCGCTGCGACTGGGCATCGCGAAAAACCGGACCGACGCGGAAAATCTGGTGGACGAGACGCTCCGCAGCGTCGGGCTTTCGCTGCAGGTCGTCCAGGGCAAGTATCCCACCCAGTTCTCCGGCGGAGAGCTTCAGCGCGTGTCCATCGCGCGGGCGCTGATCACCCGGCCCAAGCTCATCATCGCCGACGAACCGGTGGCCGCCATCGACGCTTCCATGAAGATGAACATCGTCAACCTCTTCATGGAGCTCAAGGACAAGTACAACGTGTCCTTCATTTACATCACCCACGACCTGTCCACGGCCTACTATGTGTCGGACTACATCGCCACGCTCTACCGCGGCTGCCTGATCGAATACGGTCCGGCCAAGGAGATCATGGACGATCCCGCCCACCCCTACACGGAGCTATTAATGAACGCCGTTCCCCGGGTCGGCGACAAGTGGGACGAGGGCGTCGCCATGCCGGATGCCGAGGACAAGGAGTACGCCATCGCCTATTGTAAATTTGCGCCGCGCTGCCCGTACGCCACCGACGAGTGCCGCAAACAACGCCCGGATATGGTACAATTGAGTGCCAGCCGCCGCGTGATGTGCTTCCACCCGCTTTCGAAGCCCCAAGGCGGCAAATAACAGGCGGGAACCATCGTTCCAGAGAAAGGAAGGAATTCCATGCTTCCGCACTATGAAATCTCCCAGATTCAGATCGGCACCTGCATTCCCGGCGGCTTCGCCGAGCAGTGGGCGCCCGCGATGACCGAAATCGGCTTCGAAACGCTGTCCATCAACTTCCATATGGAGTATGGCGAGGTCGACATCCTGCGGCAAGGCCCTGTCCTCCGGGAAATGGCCGAGGCGAAGGGCGTGAAGATCACCACGCTGGGCTACTACTGCAACGCGCTGGAGAACGAAGCCCACAAGGTCAACCTGGAGAAGGCCATCGACAACGCGCATCTGTACGGCGCGAAGATCGTCTCCACCTTCGCGGGCGCGTTTGAGGGAAAGCCGGTGGACGAGGCGCTGCCCAGGTTTGGAGAGGTCTTCCGGGAGCTTTCAAAGCGCGCCGAGGACAAGGGCGTGAAGCTGGCCATTGAGAACTGCCCCATGGGCGGCACCTGGGACCGCGCCACCTGCAACATCGGCTTCAACCCCAGGGCCTGGGAGAAGATGTTCAATGAAGTGGACAGCCCCGCGCTCGGCCTGGAGTGGGAGCCCGCCCACCAGATGATCCAGTTGATCGATCCCATCGCCCAGTTGCGCAAGTGGGTGAAGAAGGTCTGCCACCTGCACGGAAAAGACGCGTCTGTCGACCGCCGGGCGGTGGAGGACTACGGCGTTCTCTGCAACACCGACTGGTACGCCCCGGAGCGCACCCCCGGCTTTGGCGACTGCGATTGGCGGGATATCTTCTACATCCTGCACACCGGCGGCTATGCCGGCGACATCTGCGTGGAGGGCTATCACGATCCGATCTACAAGGGCGATTGGGAAATGACCGCCCAGAAGCACGCGCTTTCCTACCTGAAGTGGTGCCGCGGCGGCGAGTTCGTGAAAAACCCCTGGTGAGTTTGACGCTTCTCGCACCTCGCCGCGTAAGGAAAGGGACTGTTTCCGAAGCCGGTGCGCCGGTTTCGGAAAGAACGATCCCGGCGCATGCCGCCGGGATCGGCGTCCGGAAACAAACGGGTTATGCCGGTCAATGCGGCATGCCTGAAACGCAACGGAGGACAGATTGATGAAGTACATGCACAGCGAGTGGAGGGGTAGACTCGCGCACTGGAAGGAAACGCTCAAGAAAGACTTTTACATCCCGCTGGGGGACATCCCCATGGAGGGTTTTCTTTCCATGGATCAATTGTCGCCCGCGGACGCGCTGAAGGGAACCTTTCAGCCTATCCCCTTTGGCACCCGGTGGGGCCGTACCTATGAATACTGCTGGATGAAGGGCAGCGTGACGCTGCCCGAGGCCGCCCAGGGCCGCCGCATCGCGATGAACCTGAAAACCGGCGGCGAGGCCACGCTGTTTGTGGACGGCCGTTCCTTTGGCACCTACCGGGCGGACTGGGTCAAGGAGCCCTACCACTTCCTGATTGACAACGTGCTGACCACCTCCGGCGAGGCGGGGCGGCGCTACGAGATCATGGTGGAGTCTTACGCGGGCCATTTCTTCCCGGAGAGCCCGCTGGGCGGCTGCGCCACCGGCCCGGTGATGCCCGGGACGTATCGGGACCCAAAGACGGAAGGTGAGCGGGCGCTTCTTGAAACCTGCACCTTTGGCATCTGGAACGAGGACGCCTACCAGTTGTTCATGGATGTGGACACGCTGGACCAGATTCTCGAGCAGATCGACCCGGAGAGCCTGCGCGCCGACAAGATCGCGGGCGCGCTGGAGACCTTTACGCTGGCGGTGGACTTTGAACAGCCGCTGGACGGGCGTATCGCAGATTACCGGAAGGCCCGGGAAGCCCTGCGCCCCGTGATGGAGGCCTGCAACGGCTCCACCGCGCCCCGGATGTACGCCATCGGCAACGCCCACCTGGACCTCGCGTGGCTGTGGCCCATGGCGGAAACCCACCGCAAGACCTCCCGCACCTTCGCCGCGCAGCTCAGGCATCTGGAGGAATACCCGGAGTACAAGTTCCTCCAAAGCCAGCCCGCCTCCTACGTGATGTGCCGGGAGCACTATCCGGAATTGTACGCGCGCGTTCTGGAGGCCATCAAGGACGGGCGCTGGATTGCCGAAGGCGCGATGTGGGTGGAACCGGATACCAATATGACCAGCGGAGAATCGCTGGTGCGCCAGCTGGTCCACGGGAAACGGTTCTTTAAAGACGAATTTGGCCTGGACAGCGTGGTGCTGTGGCTGCCGGACACCTTTGGCTATTCCGCGGCGCTGCCGCAGATTCTGAAGGGCTGCGGCGTCAAGTACCTGGTGACGCAGAAAATATTCTGGTCTTACAACGAGGGCGACACCTTCCCCTATCACTACTTCACCTGGCAGGGCGCGGACGGATCAAAGATCGATACCTTCCTGCCCACCAGCTATACCTACCGCACCGACCCGAAAGAGCTGTGCGAAACCTGGGCCAAGCGCGTACAGAAGCGCGGCCTGGACGCGTTCCTGCTGCCCTTCGGCTACGGCGACGGCGGCGGCGGCCCCTGCCGTGACCACATCGAATACGCGCTGCGCGCAAAGGACATCGAGGGCGAGCCGCGGGTGCAGATGGAAACACCCACCCACTTCTTTGAGATGATGGAGCAGGAGGGCGGCCCGCAGCACACCTATGTGGGCGAACTGTACTTCTCCGCCCACCGCGGCGTGTACACCTCCCAGGCCGACATCAAAAAGGGCAACCGCAAGAGTGAACTGGCCCTTCGGGAAGCCGAGATGTGGGGCGCGCTGGCGTCGATGGGCGGCTGGGAATACCCGCTTTCCAAGATGGACGCGGCCTGGAAAAAACTGCTGCTCAACCAGTTCCATGACATCCTGCCCGGCTCCTCCATCGCCCGGGTCTATGTGGAGGCACGCAAGGACCATCAGTGGATCATCGGCGAGGCCGGGGAAGTCTGCCGCGCCGCGCAGGAGACGCTTGCGCAGGGCGACGGCGTGACGGTGTTCAACTCGCTGTCCTTTGACCGCGAAGAAGTCGTGAAGCTGCCGGAGGCCTTCGCGGAGGGCGCGGTGACCGCCGATGGGTTGGCGGTGCCGGTCCAGAAGGCGGAGGGCGGCGCACTGGCGCTCGTCAAGGCGCCCGCCTGCGGTGCGGTATCCCTGATCCCCGCCAAGGCGCAGGTCGTCGCGCCGAAGGCGTCCGCCCGCCTGACCGAGGGCGGCGCGGTGCTGGAAAATGATCTGGTCCGGGCGACCTTTAACGGCCGCGCGGAACTCATATCCTTCGTGAACAAGGCCACCGGCCGGGAGTATGCGTCCGGGTCCATGAACCGTCTGCTTCTCTACAAGGATGTGCCGCGCCTGTTTGACGCGTGGGACATCGATTCCAACTACATCCTGCAGCCGGTCGCGATCGACGAGCCGGTGAAGTTGGCCGTAAAAGAAGCGGAAGGTCTGCGCGCCGCGCTCACCATGGAGCGCGCGGTCTCGAACTCCAGCTTCTCGCAGGAGATCGTGCTGGACGCGTTCAGCGCCCGGGTGGAATTCAAAACATTCGTCCATTGGAACGAGCTGCACCGGCTGCTCAAGGTGTCCTTCCCGGTCAACGTGGAAGCCACTGAGGCCATCAACGAGATTCAGTTCGGTTACATGACCCGGCCCACCCACCGCTCCCGGTCCTACGACACCGATCGCTTCGAGGTCTGCCAGCAGCGCTACAGCGCGCTGGTCGACCAGACCCACGGCGCGGCGGTGCTCAACGACTGCAAGTACGGCGTCAGCCAGCTGGGCAACGACCTGCAATTGACGCTGCTCCGCGCGGCGTCCGCGCCGGAGATGCGCGCCGACAATGGCGATCACAACTTCACCTACGCATTCACCGCCTGGGAAGGCCCCTTCGCGGAAGCGCCGGTGGTGCGGGAAGCGTATGCCCTCAACGTGCCGCTGACCGTCGCCGGGGGCAGCCTGAAGGATTTCAGCGCCTTCTCGGTGGATGCGCAGAACGTGTTCATCGACACGGTGAAGCCCGCCGAGGACGGAAGCGGCGACATCGTTTTGCGCCTGTACGAAGCCAAGAAGGGCGATACTCTCTGCAGCCTGAAGGTGAACATTTCCGCCGCCTCCATTTGGGTCTGCGATATGCTGGAAAACCGGCAGGAGGAACTGGCGCTTATGGGCTGTGAGCTCCCGTTGCATTTCCGTCCGTTCGAGGTGAAAACGCTGCGCCTGAAGCGCTGACAAGCCCCATCGCGTTTCTGATTTTGATCCGGCGGGCGGCGCATGGGCAGCGCCTGCCGGAAACCCGGATTTCGGCAGGGCGAACGCGGGCATACCATTCTATCCGGATGCATGTTCGGTCCCAATGATATATTGAATATGTTGACGTATATCAGAATTGTGATAGAATAGGAATGTCGTGCGATCGCGCCGTCTGGTCGTTGGCGCTACGCAAAGGATCGGGAGGTCTGGGATGAAAAGCAGTGCGACGCTCTACCAGCAGATTTATGACGACCTGCGGGAGGACATTGCATCCGGCAAGTACGAGGACGGCGGGCGGCTGCCCACCGAGGCGGAACTGGCCAAGCAGTATTTTGTCAGCCGGATCACCAGCAAGAAGGCGCTGACCAAGCTGGCGGAGGACGGTATGATCCTGCGCATCCCCGGCCGCGGCTCTTTTGTGAAGCAGAATTGCCCCATTCCCGCCGCGGTGCCCGGTCGCGCCACGGGGAAGCCCATCGTCGCGCTGGTGATGGGCGGATATGACTCCTCCTTCGGCCTTGAGATCGTCCAGGGTGCGCTGGATGTCGCGGAAGAGCTTGGCATGCACCTGATTCTCAAGGATACCCAAAACGAACAGAAGCGGGAAAGCGCCATCCTGAGATCGCTGATGGCGTCGGGCGTGGCGGGCATCATCGTGCAGCCGGCCCACGGCGAACTGTACAGCGAGGCCATCCTGAACACCGTTTATTCCAAATTCCCGGTCGTCATGATCGACCGCTATATGGCGGGCATCGACGTGCCCTTTATCGGCGTGGACAACACCGGGTTGGGCAGGCAGGCCGTCTCCAAGCTGATTGGCATGGGCCATCGGAACATCTCGCTGCTCGCGCTGGAGGACGACCACGCTTCCTCGCTCAAGGAGCGCATGCAGGGCTTCATTGAGGCCTTTGCGGATAGCCAGCTGGCCGTCCGGAAGGATCTGTGGCTCACCCGCATCAATGACAGCGCGCGCGCCAAAGGCATCGACCACAACGAATTGGCCGCTCACGAGACCTACGTGGACGCCATCACCGAGCATTTGAGGGAGCATCCGGACATCACGGCCATCTTTGGCACCGAATACAGGGCTTCGAAGGCCGCTTGGGACGCGGCGCGCCGCCTCGGCAAGCGGGTTCCGGAGGATATCTCCATCGTCAGCTTCGACTTTGATCCCGGCTACCTGGGCCTGCACGTGCTGGCGCACGTCAAGCAGCCACAGCGCGGCATCGGCGCCTGCGCGGTCAGGGTCATCAGCGACATACTGGAGGGTAAGGCGCAAAACAGCCGGTGCTTCTTCTTGGAAGGCGCGTGGGTAGAGGGCGATACAATCGCACCTCCGCCCGTCCAATAGAACCAGCCGCGCACGGCGCGACGGCCGCGTGGTATCTTGGTGGCTGCCGAAATTCCTGTCCGGGTTGTTTCGGTTCAAGGAATCGTTCATTTTTGTAAACCAACAGGAGAGAATACATCATGAAAAAACTGCGCATCGGCATCATCGGCTGCGGCGGCATCGCGAACGGGAAGCATATGCCCAGCCTGAAGGCCAATTCCGACCTTTGCGAGATGGTCTGGTTCTGTGACATCGTGCCGGAGCGCGCCCAGAAGGCGGCAAAGGAATTTGGCGCGGAGGGCGCAAAGTGGTGCGAGGACTACAGGGAACTTCTGAACGATCCGGATGTGGACGTGGTGCATGTCCTGACGCCCAATGTGGCCCACGCGCCCATCGCCGTGGACGCTTTTGCCGCGGGTAAGAATGTGATGTGCGAAAAGCCCATGGCCGCCACGACCGCCGACGCGGAAGCGATGGTCGCGGCATGGAAGAAAAGCGGGAAGAAGTTCACCATCGGCTACCAGAACCGCTTCCGTCCGGAGGTTCAGTCGCTGCACAAATCCTGCGAATCGGGGGAGCTGGGCGAAATCTACTTCGCGAAAGCCCATGCCATCCGGAGGCGCGCCGTGCCCACCTGGGGCGTATTCCCGAACAAGGCCTTGCAGGGCGGCGGGCCGCTGATTGACATCGGTACCCACGCGCTGGACATGACGCTGTGGATGATGAACAATTACGAGCCGGAGAGCGTTACGGGCAGCGTGTTCTATAAGCTGGGACACCTGCCGCAGGCGGTGGAGGGCAACGTGTTCGGGCCCTGGGACCCGGAGACCTACGAGGTGGAAGACTCGGCGTTCGGCCTCATCAAGATGAAAAACGGCGCGACGATCTACCTGGAATCCTCCTGGGCGATCAACCTGATGGAGTCGCGGGAGGCATCCACGACGCTATGCGGCACCAAGGCGGGCGCGGAAATCCGCTCGGGCATCAGCTTCCCGCAGGATGAGCTGTATTACAACCGAGGCCACAACGGACTTCTGACCGATGAGTGCGCGATCAAAGTGGGCGGAGTGGCCTTCTTTGGCGGCGCGTCGCAGGAGCCGGGCACGCTGGAAGCCAGACAGTGGCTGGAATGCGTCCTGAACCCGGAGAAGGAGCCGCTGGTCAAGCCGGACCAGGCGCTTACGGTTACCAAAATTCTGGATGCCATCTACCAGTCGGCAAAATCCGGCGATATGGTGAAGTTCTAAATTAAAAAACCTGTTTCTGATGAGGCCCTGCGGACCGATGTGTTCGCGGGGCCTTCTGCATCTTGATGAGGGAGCCGATGACGAAGCCTTCCGAGGGAATATCTCGCCCCGATCGCGGGCGGCCAATCCTATATTGCGGGAGAAGATGTTGGCCTATTCCTTTGGGTTTCTCAGCGTACACGTATTTTATAATTTTGCTCATGCGGAACGGCCCGGGCACACCGCCCAATGGCATACAAACAAGACTATGGTCTGTAATCATCCGAATTCGTCAAAAACAGACCCAAGTATAGCGGAATCCGCGCGGATACGGCGACATCCGCGCGGATTCCGCAGAGAATCTCCTGGACTTGGTAATGCGAGAGGAAAATACGGTGGGATCAAATGTTACCGGAAATACATCTTGCAATCGTCAGAAATATTGCTGTAGCCAGGATCGTCTGCGGGCTGTGGTTGAAGGATTGACAGGCGGCAAAACCCTGTGGGAGGCGGGTTGAACAGACCGTCGTTCCTGTGCAAAAGTTAACTCTGAGACCAAAATACTGATAAATTCATGTCTGGCCGGCATAACCGGAGACGCTGGCGCATAGAGATGATTTCATGGCGTTGTATGTCCGCTTCGCAACCGAAAGACGTCTTTAGGCTATCGGGCCATGCCGGCTTGAAAGCTTTTTATTCAGCCTGCGCTTACCATGTAGAGATGTAACGCATATCGCGCGATGGAAGCGCGACGCCCGGGCCACGCGAATGAACGAATAAACCCTTGAAAAGACTGGGATTTCTTGTTTGTATGTCTTTTGCAGTTTCAGTAGAATGCGTCACATAAGATAAATTTCTAGCCGAACATGAAACAGGGGTAAAATCCGATTATGTAACCACCTGCGTAACTGCACACCCTTATAATGGACTCACAAACGGGGAAATGTTTCCACCAACGCAAATAGAATTAACCCAATATTTTCAAAACCCATTGAGGAGGCGGACGATATAATGTATAGTATGCGTAAGCGGATTCCGCTGGCGGTTTTGCTTGTCATTTTGCTGACCGGTTTGACATTTCAGGCGGCTTTGGCCGAGGATCAGCCGCAGCCAGATGCGTATACCCAGTCTGAAGCTGCGAATGCGGAACTGGTGGTTCAGCCTGAAGCGATGTTGGCGGTCGAACCGGCCGCTGAACATGAAGCGGGTGCGGCGGCCGAACCGGTTATTCAATTAGAAGAGGCGGCGACGGCCGCCTCGGAGCCTATCGTAATTCCAGATAACCGGATCCCGCTGGCGGGCGGACAGGAACCCAGCGTGACCGTTCTGGCCAACCGGTCAATCGAGGGTCTTTGCATCGGGGACAGGCTGGTGCTCACCTGTAAACTGAACGGATTCGATGGCATGGACTGTCAAGTCCGCTGGCAGGCCCTTGCGAATGGCAGCTGGAAGGACCTGAAGGGCGAACATTTCAATACTTTGACCGTAGAAATCACTGGGGACAATGCCGGCTGGGCTTACCGGGCCGCGGTTGACGCGGAGCCGTTGTATAGAAACTGAAACCCACCGAGGTGCAAACCTCGGGCTTTCGCTAATTTGGAATAGTAAAACCGACCGCGGTTCAATTGCTTTTGCCCGGATGACGAGGAGGTAAACAATCATGAAGAACATCCAGAAATTTGTGGCCTTGGTTATGGCCCTACTGCTGATGAACGTTGCCATCGGCGCGTTTGCCGGAACATATGTCAGCGATTCCATTTCTCCGAACATCTCTGGCCCGTCGTCGAACGGCTCCCAGGAGAGCGGCGCGACCGTCAGCCCCGACGCGACCCTTAACCCCGACGCGACGGCCGCGCCCGAAGCGACGCCTACTCCGGAAGTTAGCGCTGAACCTACCTTGGCGCCCACGGAGATTGAGGCGGTCGTAACGACCGCTGACGAGAACGGCAGCGTCAACATCCGCGCCGCCGCAAGCGCTGACTCCGAGATCGTCGGCAAGCTGACGGCTGGCATGAGTGTGAAGGTGCTGGGCGTTGAAGAAAGCTGGACCAAGATTCGCGCGGACAGCATCGTCGGGTACGTTTTCTCCAAGTACTTGAATGTGAGCGTGCCTGAGGCAACCGTTGCACCCGAGGCGACTCCGATTCCTGAGGCAACCATTGTTCCCGAAGAGACTGTCGTGCCCGAAGAGACTGTTGCGCCAGAGACGACTCCGACGCCCGACCGTTCGATCAGCGTCATGGCGAAGCGGGACGGAAGCGGCGAACTTGCCAGTGGAGACAAGATCGTTCTCACCGCCATTCTGAATGGATATGAAGGACTCAAGTATAAATTCCAGTGGCAGATCTCCGAATCCTCCTCCGGCCCGTGGAATGACATTGCCGGCGCGAATGGAGAGACCTATACGATTGAACTCAACGAGAACAACTACTCCAGCTTCTACCGCGCAACGGTGATCATCGCCGACCCCACGGAGTAAATCCTGATTGGACAGACTGTAGCGCGCTCATCTCCCGCATACCGGTTTAGCCAGCCGGGCGGGGACCGGGCGCACGGGCGGCCGCAGTCTTACATGGAGGCCCCCCGCCGGACCTGAATCATATGCCAGAGTTGAGTTTACATCGAAGGAGGGCCTTTCATGTTTTATAATAAATTCAGGAGATACATGGCGCTCTTGGTCACCGCGGTCATGCTGGTGACGATGCTGCCTGTGAATGCCCTGGCCGCGGTCATGGCCGTGGACAGCAGCGAAGCTTTCTCCCCTTCGCAGTTGGGCAACATGCAGACAATGGTGGTGACGCCGGATGCAGATGTTTTCGTCACCTTCCAATTCTATAACGCGGATGTACTGGTCGATACGAAGATCGTAAACCAGACGGACGGCGGTTCCGTGGCCGCGCCGGCGACGCCGACCGTTCCCGATGGTGAAAAATTCCTGGGTTGGTTCATTGGAGACTCGGAATTCGTTCCCGGGGTTGTCTCCGGCTATTCGGCGGACCAAGTTGTCCGAGTGGAAGCGAAGTTCTCGGCTGTATATTATGCCTACTTCCTCACCGTGGACGGAAGCATCTATACCACTAAGGAAGCCACCTCCGCAACCAACTTCAAAGTTGCCCTCCCCACCGACTATGAGCCGGCCGGAAAGCGTGTGACCGGGTGGACGGTGAACGGCGCGGCCTTTACCGCCGATACGGTCTTGACAGCGGATACCTACATCTCCCCGGTTACGGTGGCCTGCTACTGGGTAACCTTCAACGCCCAGGGTGGTTCTTCCGTCGCTTCCCGTTACCTGAATCAGGGCCAGACGCTTACCCTGAGCACCGTCACCGATCCGACCCGCACAGGCTACACTTTCAGCGGCTGGTACCTGAACGCGGCCGGTACCGGTTCGAAGCAGACGACGGTTTCACCCACGGCGGATACAATCCTGTTCGCTAAGTGGACTGCGGCTCTCGTGAAATACACGGTCGTCTACTGGGGCGAAAACGCGGACGATGAGAACTACTCTGTGCTTGCAACGGATGCAACCAAAACCGTTAGTACCGGCACCAGCCTGACGCTGACGTCATCGACCGGCGCTCTGCCGAGTACGGTGACGGACAAGGCTTATTTCACCTTCGAGAAATCCGATACCGTTACAATTCTGGCGGACGGCTCCTCTGTGGTGAACGTATATTTCCAAAGAAATGAGTATACGATTACATTTAAAGGATACTCGAATCTTAACAATCCCAAATGGCAGTCAACCATTCGCACGGTTACGGCAAAGTATGACTCGAATATCGCATATGTCTGGGAGAGTGGAACCGTAAAGGATCACCTGGACCGTGGCTATGTATTCCAGTCGAGCGCTACAAACGCATATTATTCTTTCTTGCAGAAAATGCCCAACCAGAGTATTACAATGACCGCAGAACATTGGTCTGGAAATACTTATCAGTGGTATTACTATTTGGAAACCATTGATGGCACGGCTGCAACCGCTCCTTCGGGCGCTACCGTCAAGACGTTCAACAGCAAGGTGTATTATCTCTACCACACTACTACAGTAAGCGGATACGGGCTTCGTTTAACATATGATGAGGACTATTTCCCCATCACAGGTTTCCGTCAGCTTTATGCAAGAGGCGAGGGTGGATGGACTTCATCGGGCACCTTATCCTTTGACAATGACAATAAGGCTTATCTGTATTACGCTCGCAACAGTTATACGCTGTCGCTAAACAATTATGGCAGTGAGACAAGTGAGAGCATTCGTTACGAAGCGTCGATAGCGGGCAAGGGAGCCCAGCCCGCGCGTCCGGAAGCGTTCAGCGCGAACGCGGTATTCATGGGCTGGTATGCTGTGGAACCCAAGAACATAACGGCACAGACAACCCCGTACAGCTTTACCGGCAAGACCATGCCGGCAAAGAACCTCGTGTTCTATGCCTACTGGAAAGAGTCGGCAATCAATGTTGAGATACACGTGAGCATCAACGGCGTAACCGACTTCACTGGCTCCGTTCCCGCCGGAACGGCGGTATACAGCACTGACAAGTACAGTGCGGCGTTGAGCGCCATTCAGGCTGCCGGCCTTACACTTCTGAAGTGGGTGGACAGCTCGGGGAACCTGGTCAACATCTATGAGCCGCTCTATAAAGACACAAAAATCTACGCTGTGTACGTAGGACGCACCTATCAGGTGACCTATACCGCGGGTGCGGGGAGCGGAACGGCACCGGTGGACAGTCACTACTACTATGGGAACACATTTGCCAAGGCCTTGACGAGCACGTTTACCGCGCCGACTGGAATGTCCTTCACATATTGGACGGATGCCGCTGGCAGCAAGTATTACCCCGGGCAGAACGTGCCAATCGTACAGAGCAATGTGGTCCTGACGGCCAACTACGCGTCGGTCAGCACGTTCGTTTCCGTTACCTATCATTCGAATTTCGGCACGGATCAGAAAAAGACCACGGAATCGGTTTCCAATAACAGTAAAGTCACCGTTCTGAGCTATGCCGATACGCTGTTGCCAGTTCAGGAAGGCTATGCGTTTGACGGCTGGTCTTCGTCTGCGGACGGCACGGGAACCGCCTTTGCCGCTGGTGCCTACGCGCGCGTTGATAACAACGGTGCGAATGACCTCTATGCGACGTGGAAGTGTCTTAACTTCGATGTAACCTATGAATACGAAGGAGTGGCGCCTACCAACGCGCCCAATCCTTCGCAGTACAATGTGACAAAAGCCTTTGGATCTACGGTGACCGTTGCATCGGCACCCGTGGTTTCTGGTTATACCTTTGACGGATGGTTTAAGGGAAGCACGAAGGTGACCAGCTTCATCATGCCCGCGTGGAACGTCACTCTTGTTGGCAGATGGACCGTCAATACGCACAAGGTCACGTATGCGTTCACGGGCAGCGTTCCGGTGGGTATTGCAGCCCCTGCTGATGAGGCAACTGTTCCCTACGGTACAAGTAAGAGCGTTCCTGAAGACCCGACGCCTGTGCCGGGGTACACCTTCTACGGTTGGAAAGTCACTGGCGTTACAGTTTCGGGCAATACATACTCCATGCCGGATAATGACGTTCATTGGACAGGCGAGTGGCGTAAAAACGGAACCATAACTGTTGCGCTGGAAAATAAGAGCGTTACCTATGACGGGTTTGAACACTCGCTTGATACGCCTCACATTAGCGGCGGAATCGCTGGGCTTACCCTGACGGGCCTTGGAGCCTCGGTGTCCGGCGGCGTAGGCACGAATGCTGGCACCTATGCGGGAAGCCTGAGCGGAAACGCACAGTATACCGATTCCACAACTGGAAATGTCTATGATGTTATATATATAAATGCGACGCTGAAGATTGATCCGGCGGAGAAGCTGACGGTGAACGTGACGGGCTTGAACAA
>CALGYL010000042.1 GCA_937934775.1 uncultured Clostridia bacterium | reverse complement strand
CGAAGCGCTTCTTCCATCGCATCAAAAAACCATACGGGTTTTTTGATGCTCAGAGCGGGGCCGCAAAGGCCCTGCTCTTTCCTTGAAAAGCGCGAGAAAGAAGGCGGGGCCGTAACGCCCCGCCTCACCATTTACGTGCAGATGTTCAATCAGCCAACCCGCAAAACCAGCTTCCCGATCTTTTTCGAACCATCCTTGGTGATGCAGTAGATGGTGGTTTTGCCCTTCTTCCGGGCCAGCACGACGCCTTTGGAATTGACCGCGACAATCCGGCTGTTGGCGCTGCGCCAGCGCACATCCTGATTGGTGGCGTTTTCGGGCATACAAACCGCCTTCAGCGTCTGCTTCTGACCGCGCTTCATCGTCTCTTCCCCAGTGATTGAGACACTGGTCACTCTGACCGGCTTCACCGCCACTTTGACCGAATCCGTCTTGCCGTTCTGCGTTTTGACGGTGATGGTGACCGTCCCGGCCTTCTTGGGCGTGACCACGCCGTCCGAAACCGTCGCGACACCCTCGCCGCTGCTGCTCCAGGCATAGGTAACCTTGGCCCCCGCCGGCGAGACGGCCGCCGTCAGCTTGAGCGTATCGCCCAGGTAGAGCGTCTGTGAATCCGCGGGACTGATGGACACGCTTTCCGGCAGCGTTTCCGCGTCATCGCCCGTTCCATCGACGGGCTTTGCAACCAGCATGTTGTAAACCTTCGTGCGGCGGGCCTTCGTATGGGTCGCGTAGACCAGCGCGGCTTGGTAGATTGTCTTCAGCGTAATTTTACTGTAGCCGCCCGATAGCGCCGCCGCTTTGACCGCGTACTTCTTGACCGCGCCGGTACCTACCTGATGCGCGATGTCGGCGTAGTAGGCTTGCGCGTTCAGGTTTGCAATGCCCAGGCTCACGGCTTTATTGATGTAGGCGGACACATCCGTCTGCGCCTGCGCGTCCTGACGCTTGATGCCCGCGTCCGATTTCAGCAGCGCGGCAACCGCCGCCTTCTCCGAAGTACTCAGCTTCTTTCCGCTCCATACGCTCGATTTGCCTTGGGATAGCTGCGTGTACAGCGTATCGCCCAATAGCGTCTTGGCGGCGTCTCCATCGTCCGCGATAATCTTCTTTAATAGGTTGACCGCGCGGCCGTTATTCCACTGAAGGATGCCCACGCTAGGGCTTCCGTTGGTATCGTTGCCGACGCTGCCGTAGTTCCCATTGGTCTCCATCTTGGCGATGATTTCAACCGCGCGGTCAAGCACCGCCGATGCCGAAGCGAGCTGCGTCAGCGCCATTATCAGCGCAAGGCACAAGGCCATCACACGAGCGGTACGTTTCATGGTCATCGCTCCTTGCCTTTGTTATTTAATATTCGTCATTGTATCGTAATATTTCATCATTGTCAAGCCCCTGAAAACGCAACCGGCATGTGTGCGGGGGATAAACGCCTGAAGATCGGAAAGCCAGCGGGCAGCGCCGCGAAACCGCTCTGACTTTAGCCACCCTGCGCCGCGTCAGCTGCAGCCGGGGCGTTTGACTACCCCCTCCTGATAGGGGATCAAAAATTCCACAATCCCGCTGGAATAAGGCGCGATGTCGTATTGCTGAAAGTAGACGACGATGCCATCGTCCGTCACATAGAAGCTGTCTTCTTTGAACGTCTGCCGGACCAGCTGATTCGCGTCTTCGAAGAAGTCGTTCTCGCCGCTCTCGGTTTCCTCAGCGATCTGAGCATCAATCTGTTCGAATAGATATGCGCGGTAGGGAAAGCCCTCCGGAAAAAAATCGCTCAGATGCATCCGGTCGCCCTCCCGAAGGTTCCAGGTGTCGGATGTGCGGACGGTTCCACCGTGGGCGCCGCCGGTAAACTGGTAGGCGTCAAAGTACAGACTGATGGTGCAGAACCGGTTGTAGGCAATGATGTAGACCATCAGCGCCTCGTAGGGAGCGAATGGAAATCCATTTTGACGCGCATAGCGGTATCCCTCCACCGCTTGCGCATACAACTCCGTCGAGCAGCGCTGGCAAAATGACTCCGCCTTCCGGCGATTGTAGAGGTTGATCCGGTTCAGAATCCATGGGAACTCCTTCGATACGAACTCCGGATATTCCACGGTGCACGTCAACACCCGCGTACTATCGTAATAGCGCGTTCGCCTTTCGCCCTTTCGGATGACCGCCGCAGCCTGCTCCATGTCGCCACCCCCCTGGCCATTGTATGCGCAAGGAAGGCGGCATTGCCCGCGCGCGGGCGGTTTTGCACAGTCATTCGGTCTGTTTTACGAATTCCATTACAAACAGACTGCTGTATGCATAAATAGCTGCCCGAAAATGTTTGCAAACAGGCCGCACAGACCCATCGCTGACAGGTTGCGTTTTACTTTCACCGATGCTATAATGGGCAAAACCAAAATGAGGAGGCGCATGGTATGGGCATCATCGAAAAGATGCGGCTGGACGGCAAGAAGGGCTTTGTAACCGGCGGCGCGCGCGGCATCGGAAAATCCGTGGCGCTGGCGCTTTGCGAAGCCGGCGCGGACATCGCCATCGTCGACATGGACCTGGAAGAGGCCGCGAAAACGGCCAAGTGGCTGTCGGAGGAGACCGGCCGCGGCTGCTTCGCCATCAAAGCCGACGTCACCGACCAGCCCGATGTGAATCAGATGATTGATAAGGTGCTGGCGGCCTACGGGCGCATCGACATCGCGTTCTGCAACGCGGGCATCTGCATCAACGTACCCGCGGAGGATATGACGCTGGAGCAGTGGAACAAGGTCGTAAACGTCAACCTGACGGGCGTGTTTTTGACTGCGCAGGCGGCGGGCAAGGTGATGCTGAAGCAGGGCTCCGGCTCGATCATCAACACCGCCTCCATGTCCGGCCATATCGTCAACGTGCCCCAGCCGCAATGCGCCTACAATGCCTCCAAGGCGGGCGTCATTCAGCTGACCAAGTCCTTCGCCGTGGAATGGGCCACCCGCGGCGTTCGCGTCAACTCCATCAGCCCCGGCTACATCGGCACGGAACTGATCCTGGCCGCTCCCCACCTCAAGGCACTGATCGACGAATGGAACAAGATCGCGCCAATGCACCGGCTGGGCAAACCCGAGGAGCTGCAGGCGGTGGTTGTATACCTGGCCGGCGACATGAGCTCCTTCGCCACCGGCAGCGACTTCGTGGTGGACGGCGCCTTCACCTGCTTCTAAAACACGAGAAAAAGACGGGGCTGTCGCACCGGCGCAAGCCTTCCGCGGCAGCCCCAAGGTGTATTTCCATGAAGACGCTCAAGACCGGCGGCCGAGAAATCCGGCTTCACAACCGCAGCCGCATCCTGGAATACGTGTACATGCGCGGGCAGACCACCAAACAGCAGCTGGTGGAGGCACTGGGCATGAGCCTGCCCACGGTGATCCAAAATGTCAAAGAACTGCTAAACGAGGGACTGTTCCGGGAAACCGGACAACTTCAGTCAACCGGCGGCCGCAAGGCGACGGCCATTTCCCCGATCCCCCGGTTGCGCGTCGCAGTAGGCGTCGATGTGACCCGCAGCGACCTGGGACTTGTACTGGTGGACCTGACCGGCGCCATCGTCATGCATCGCCGCATTCCCTGCTTGTTTGAACCCACCGATGCATACTATCAGCGGGTGGGCCAGCGTATTCTCGAGTTTATCGAGGACGCCGAACACATTCCCGGGGCCGGAATCCCGCGTGAGTCCATCCTTGGCGTCGGCTTTTCCATCCCCGGCATTATCGACCAAAACGGTGAAGAAATCCTGTATTCCCACGCGCTGGACATTCGGAATATCCCCTGCGCGCGCTTCATCGATCCCCTCGCGGGGATTTCCTGCGCGTTCATCAACGACGCCAGCGCCGCCGGCTATGCCGAGGCGCGGGGGTTGGAGGAACCCGCTTTCGTCTATCTGTCGCTCAACTTCTGCGTTGGCGGCGCGATCTTCCTGAACGGCCAGCTGTACCCCGGCGTGCATCAGCACAGCGGCGAATTCGGCCATATGCGGCTGGTTCCCGGGGGCAGGCGCTGCTACTGCGGCCAGATTGGCTGCGTAGACGCCTATTGCTCAGCGGTGCGGCTGTCCGCGCTGACGGGCGGCAGCCTGCACGAGTTCTTCCGCCAGGTGCATAGCGGCAACCCTGTCTGTGTGGAGGCTTTCGACGAGTACCTGGACTGGCTGGCGCTGGCCGTGACCAACCTGTCGATGGCCTACGACTGCGACGTGGTGGTCGGCGGCTTTGTCGGCAGCTTTCTGGATGAATTCCTGCCGGAGCTGCGGCGACGGGCTGCGCCGCTCAATACTTTTGAACAGGACGGCGAATATGTCCGCGTCTGCCGCAATCACCTGGAAGCTTCGGCGCTGGGCGCGGCCCTTCAGCACGTGGACGCATTTTTTCAGAGCTTTCAATAAGAACCCGCATCCCGTAAAAGGGGGCGGAGTTTCCCATGGCGGGGCGATGAAGCGCCCCGCCATTTTTGCAATTCGTCACAATTTTCCGCCATCCGCTGGCCTTATCGATAAGCGTTATTAATTATTTATCTATAATACATCGCGATCCATCGGCAATTCATCTTATTTTTTTATCGCATTATTTTGCCTATTGACAACAGTGTTTGCTTGATGTATGATTATTGCACATATAAAAAACGTTTTCTAAAAGTCAAATCGATAAATTTTTCTCTAATAAAATTTCTTTGCGCGATGCCAGACAGGCTCCCGACCGCATCCGCCGACCGATCACCCCAAAGAGGCAGATAAAGAAGAAAAAATCAACTGAATACCGTGTTTCATGCAATGATTTTGCGGGAAACCGCAAATTGAGTAAATCGAGGAGGGTCCCGTATGAAGAGAGGAATATCCCTGCTGCTGGCACTGCTTTTGGTGTTGACGCTGATGCCCACGTTCGCGTCGGCCGAGACAAAGGTCGTCAACATCGTCCTGGCAAACAACCCGCTTTCCCAGGCGCTTGCCGACCTCGCCAAGGAGAACTACAAGAAGGACGGCGTTGAGATCAACATCGCGATCCTGCCTGAGAACGACATGCGCGAAAAGCTGACGACGGAAGCTTCTTCCGGCGGCAATGCTTATGACATGTTCTACATTGGGCCTTATGAGGCGCAGACCTGGGCCCGCAACGGCTGGCTGGAAGATCTGACCCCCTACTTCGCCGCCATGACCGACGAGCAGAAGAAGTGGTACGACTACGACGACCTGATCCCGGGGATGATGCAGTCTCTGGCCTATGATGGCAAACAGTACGCAATCCCCTACTATGGCGAGTCCTCGTTCATCATGTACAACAAGGAGCTTTTCGAAAAGGCTGGCCTGACCATGCCTGAGAAGCCCACTTGGGATGATATCTACAACCTGGCGGTCGCCCTCAAGAAGGCGCTGGGTGAGGATTATGTCGGCATGACGATGCGCGGCATGCCCGGCTGGGGCATGAGCGGCGCGCCCTTTGTCACGATGGTCAACGCGTTCGGCGGCCAGTTCTACGACATGGACTGGAACGCGACCGTGGACACCAAGGAACAGCGCGCGGCATGGGAAATGTACAAGAAGATCCTGCGCGACGCTGGTCAGAAGGACATCCTCAGCTACTCCTACAACGAGTGCATCGCGCTGATGCTGACCGGCAAGTGCGGCATCTACTACGACGCGACCTCCATCTGCTCCGGCTTTGAAGCCGAAGGCAGCCCGATCAAGGGCAAGATGGGCTACGTGGCCGCCCCGCACCAGGTGAAGGAAACCAACACCTCCTGGCTGTGGAACTGGGCGATGGGCATCAACCCCAAGAGCGACAAGAAGCAGGAAGTGTTCGACTTCATGCTCTGGGCGACCTCCAAGGACTTCATCAACCTGACGCTGGAAAAGGATCCCTCCGGCGCTTCCACGCCCCAGGCCTCCCGCTCCTCCCTGTACACCCTGCCCGCCTACGCCAATGTGCCCTATGCCAAGGCGACGCTGGAAGCGCTGCAGTCCATGGACTTCAACAACCCCTGCGTCAACCCGGTTCCCTACACCGGCCTTCAGTACATCGCCATCCCCGAATTCGCGGATGCCGGCGATAAGATGACCCAGTGGCTGGCCGAATACGTGACCGACCAGATCACGCTGGATCAGGCCATCAAGAACACGCAGGATCTGTTCACCCAGGTCGCCGACGAAGGCGGCTACAAGAAGTAACCCTTCAGCCGCCTGAACGCGGCGCAACATCCGCTCCCGCGCGCACGTAATGCGTGCGCGCGGGAGCGGTTTGGGCTATCCTGGCGCATACAATGAGATATCGGACGCCGCCGAGGTTTTCCGGACCGTCTCCCCGACCACATCAAGGGCAGGTGAAGCGCATGCAGCCGAGACTTACGAGGAAACGTTATACTGATAAATACTTTGCCCTTCCGGCGATTCTTTGGGTTGCGATCACCACGCAAATCCCCTTCCTTCTGACAATCGTATTTTCCACGCTTAAATGGAACATGTCCCGTCCCGATATGGGCATCAAGTTCAATTGGCTGAACAACTATCAATACTATCTGTGGGGCACCGGCAGCGGAGAGTTCTGGATCATCACCTGGCAGACGATCCTGCTGACCTTCATTTCGCTGGTCGCCTGCACATTTTTCGGGTTTTTGGTGGCGCTGCTCTTGGACCACGACATCCCCGGAATCAACGTAGTGCGCACGCTGATCTTAGGGCCGTTCTTTGTCATGTCTACCGCCAGCGGCGTGGTGTGGAAGGTAACCGTCCTCAACACGACATTCGGCTGGTACGGTTATATATGCAGGCTCATCGGCGTCACGCCGGTGGACTTTATCAGCTATCACTCGCTTCCTTTAATTGCGTTCCTGTTTGTTTGGCAGTGGATGCCCTTCTTCGTGCTGGTCATCCTGGCGGGCCTTCAGGGCATCTCCCAGGAGGTGCTGGAGTCCGCCCGCATCGACGGCTGCAACTGGGGCGTTTTGACATTCAAAATCAAACTTCCGATGATCCTGAACCATATGCAGGTGGCGATCATGCTGGGCATGATCTTCATCATCAAGGAATTCGGCCTGATCCTGGTCACCACCGCCGGCGGCCCGGGCACCCGCTCCTATACGCTGCCCTTCTATGTATACAAAATTGTGTTCAGCGCCAACAATGTAGGCCGCGCCGCGACGGTCGCGGTCATCACCGTGCTGATCACCCTGCTCTCGGTCAACCTGCTCTACCGAGCCATCAAGAAGCGCCGCGCGCTGTACGATTAGGAGGGATGCGACATGACAAGCAATAATCGCTCCATCCAGGAGGTCAACCGTTCGATGCGCAACAGGGCGCTCATAAAAAAGCTTCTGATCGGTATCGTGTGTTATGGCTTCGGCATCCTCTACTTCTTCCCCATCCTGTACATGTTCCTGACGGGTTTCAAGACGGAGATGCAGGCGGTCAATCCCGCGCTGTTCTTCAAGCCTACGCTGGTCACCTTCGAAAAGGTGCTCAGAGATCCGGATATGATCCTCTACCTGAACAATTCGATCTTTCAGGTGATCTCCAGTACGCTCATATGCCTGCTTCTAGGCGTCCCCGCGGCGTTTGTGCTGCAGTTTGGCCGGTTTAAAAAGGCAACCACCAACGACAGCATGTACTTGTGGTTCATCACCACCATCCTGCTGCCGCCGGTTGCGGTGCTGGTACCGCTGTACCTGACATTTAACGCCCTGCAATTGCACAAGACGCTTCTGGGGCTTCTGATCGTCTACGTGGGCTTTCACCTGCCGCTGGTGGTGTGGATGGTACACTCATTCCTTGCGGATATCCCCGCCTCGCTGATCGAGGCCAGCGAAATCGACGGCTGTACGCGCAGCCAGCAGTTGACCAAGGTGGTCGTGCCGCTGGCGCGGACCGGCATCATCACGGCGGGGCTTCTGGTCGCGGTGTTCATCTGGAATGAGTTCTTTTTGGGCTTCAACCTGACCACCAACCAGACCGCCACCCTCCCTGTTTACATGGCGCGGTTCCGGGAGCAGCAAGGTCAGTTCACCGCGCAATTGTCTGCGTCGTCCACAATTTCTGTATTGCCCGCGATACTTCTGGGTTGGCTGACGCAGAAATCGTTGGTCAAAGGGTTGACGATGGGCGCGGTCAAGGGGTAATATTGGGAGAAGCGGGCAGTCCCCGCGATACAGGAGGACAATATGAAAGCAGCCGTATACTATAAAAAGAACGATGTTCGCGTGGTGGATATTCCGGTACCGGAGGTCGACGAACAGGATGTGCGCATCCGGGTCAAATTCTGCGGCGTGTGCGGCACAGATCTTCACATCTTCCACGGCGATGGCGGCGCGGCGCCGGTGCCAGAGGGCACGGTGATCGGCCACGAATTCTCCGGCATTGTGGATGCGGTGGGCGCGAAGGTGACGAAATTCAAACCCGGCGACCGGGTTTCCGTGGACCCCAACGAGGTCTGCGGCGAATGCTATTTCTGCATGAACGGCAAGGCGCACTTCTGCACCCACATGAAGGGCTACGGCACCACCTACCCCGGCGGCTTCGCCGAATATGCCGTGGTGCCGGAAAAGCAGGTATACCACCTGCCGGATGGACTATCCTTTGAGGCGGGGTCCCAGTCTGAAACACTGTCCTGCTGCATCAACGGCATCGATCTGTGCCATCTGAAGGCGGGCGCAAACGTCCTTGTCATCGGCGCTGGCCCGATTGGGCTGATGATGCTGCAACTGGCCAAGATGAGCGGCGCGGGAAAACTCATCGTCAGCGAACTGGTGCCCGAAAAACAGGCACTCGCCAAGAAGCTGGGCGCGGATGTCGTGATCGATCCGGCCAAGGAGGACATTCGGGAAGCCATCAACCGCGCCTGCGAGAACCTGGACTGCGTGATCGAGGCGGCCGGAACGCCGTTCACACAGAAACAGGCGATCGAACTGGCCGGTAAGTGCTGTACGGTGATGCTGTTTGGCTTGGTTGCGCCGGAAACCGAGATCATCGTCAAACCCTTTTCGATCTTCCAGCGGGAACTGACCATCGTCTCCTCCTTTATCAACCCCTACACCTTCACCCGGAGCGTTCGTCTCCTGGGGCAGAAGCGGGTCGTGATGGACGACATCATCACCGACATCGTGCCGCTGGACGACATTGAGCGCGTGTTCACCGATTCCTCCTTCCGCAAGCGCGGCAAGGTGCTGATCAAGATCGGCGAGTGAGTTTCTTCAATAGAATATCCTTCACCAGCAGCCCCGGGGCGGATCGACTCTGCCCCGGGGCTGCGATTATTTCGTTGCGACCCGGCCATCCGGCGCGATCTCGCCGGAGAACTCCATAATTAACTCCCGGAGGGGCTCGTACTTTTCATAGAAGACCGTGATGAAATCACCCTTTTTCGCTTGTGCCATCGCCTTTTTCAGCGCGTCTTTTTCCGAAAGCACGACCTCAACCTCCTTCGCCGCTTCCCGCTGCGCGGCGCGCTTCAGGATGCCCGCCACCTCCCCCGCCGCCCGTCCGCGCAGGTCCATGTCCTCCTTCACGATCAGCTTGTCAAAGTGTCTGGCGCACAGCGCGCCCACCTGACCGATCGCCTCATCCCGCCGATCGCCCGGTACGCCGATCACGCCCACCAGCCTCCCGGCATCCTGTTCTTCCAGAAATTGAATCACCTGCTCATACCCGGCCGCGTTGTGACCATAATCCAGCATCACCTTGAATCCACGCACCTCGAAGATGTTGAAACGGCCGGGGTTGTCCTTCTCATCGGGACGGAAGCTGGTCAGCGCGTCCCGGATACACGCGTCCGGCACGTTCAGCGCGAGCAGCGCCGCTGTCGCCGCCATCGCGTTTTCAATGTTGCAGGCGGCTTTCCCCCCGTAGGCGATGGGTATCGCTTCGATCGCCACGATGGGCCGCGCCATGCTGCCTTCAAACGCCACGATCTTATTTCCTCGCAGGCAGACGGCGCGCCCTGCGTCCGCGATGTGTTCCTGAAGGCGCGGATTCTTCTCCTCACTTGCAAAGAAGATGACGCCGCAGCGCGCCCGGTTGGAAAAATATGGAGCCATCAGGTCATCCGCGTTGAGCACGGCCCACCCGTTGGGCTTCACCGCCTCCACCACCAGCGCCTTGGCGTTCGCGATGTCTTCGATGGTCTCCAGCCCGTCCTGCCCCAGATGATCGCCGGAGACGTTGGTCACCACCCCTACGTCAGCCAGATCGTAGCCCAGTCCACGCCGGATGATACCACCCCGTGCGGTCTCCAGCACCGCCACCTCCACTTCGGGGTGCGCCAGCACCGCGCCCGCGCTGAGCGCGCCGGTGTTGTCGCCAGGCGCGATGCAAGTTTCGTTCACAAAGATGCCGCTGGTGGTGGTCATGCCGACAGACAGGCCCATTCCCCGGAGCGCGCTAGCGACCAGGCGGACGGTGGTGGTCTTTCCGTTGGTGCCGGTGACCGAGATGATGGGCACGGTAAACGGCTTCCCATCCGGAAACAGGTATTCCATAATGTCCCTGGCCACATCCACCGATTGCCCCTCCGATGGTGTTAGGTGCATGCGCAGTCCCGGCCCGGCGTTGATCTCCAGAATGGCGCCGCCGTTCTCTGTCAGCGGCACCGCGATGTCCTTTGAGCACAGGTCGATGCCCGCCACATCCAGGCCCATCGCCTGGGCGGCGCGGACGGCAAATTCGACATTTTTCGGGTGAATGTCCTGGACCGCCCGCGCCGTTCCGCCGGTGGACAGGTTGGCATTCCTGCGCAGTACGATGCGGGTGCCTTCGGCGGGCACCGACGAGGGCGACAGCCCGCCCTCGCGCAAAAGCCGTATGGCGATATCGTCCAATACTATCCTGGTCAGGGGTTTCTCATGGCCCTCGCCCCGCATCGGGTTTAGATTTTCCGTCTCCACCAGCGACCGGATGGTGTGAAGTCCGTCTCCCACCACTTGAGGCGGTCTGCGCTCCGCCACCGCCGACACCCTGCCACCCACCACCAGCACCCGGTAGTCGCGGCCTTCAATGTGCTTTTCCACCAGCGCCATTCCGCTGAAGGCAACCGCCTTCTCATAGGCTTCCAGCACCTGCCCGGCATTTTGCAGCCCGGTGGATACGCCGCTTCCGTGGTTGCCGTCCAGCGGCTTCACCACCACTGGGTAGCCGATCTCCTCCGCCGCGTCCACCGCCTCCCGCTGGGAGTGGACGGCTGCGCCCACCGGCACCGGAATACCCTGTGAGGACAGAATCTCCTTAGTCAGCTGTTTGTCGCTGACCATATCCGCCGCCACGCAGCTGGGCGCGTCGGTCAAAGAAGCCTGTACACGGCGCGCATACTTCCCGTAGCCCAACTGCATCAGGCTGCCACCGCCCAGGCGCGTCACCGGGATGCCGCGCCGTGCGGCTTCGAACAGTATCGCGCGGGTGCTGGGGCCGATGTCTGTCCGCGCCGAAAGGCGGCGCAACGCATCCATCTCCCCGGCAAAATCCGCCGTTTCGCCCATCCAAAGCTTTTGAAGCAGCCCGACCACAGCCCGCGCGCAGGCGACGGCCACCGGTTCGTTTTCATACCGGAAGACGATCAGGTAACGGCGTTCATCCTGCCGCCGCGTCTTGCCAAAGGCCACCTCGTACCCCAAAGCATACTGCATCTCCAGGATCGCATGCTCCGCCACGTGGGGCAGATAGGTGCCCTCATTCAGCCGTTCCGCGAAGCCTCCCGGATACCCCAGCGAGCAGTGATGATTCTCCAGCCCCGGAAGCGCCGTAAGCAACGCTTCATTAAATCCCGGACGCAGTGAAGTGGGCGCTTCCTCGCCTTCTTCCAGTTCCACCATCAGCCGGACCACCGGTTTCAAGCAATCCACATTGCGCCCTCGAAAGGTTCTGATCGAAAGGATGTTCACGCGTAGCAACCTCCGAATACAATTACTGCCGCGCCGCGGCGGGGTCGGGCCTTCCGGGCGATAGGACCAACCGGGTCAACATGTCGTAGCCGTAACCACGGGGCAACACGTGCAGCGTCACACCCTGAATGGCCAGGATTTCGTTGGGGGCGAGCTCCGAAACGTTGGAATCCTGTATGGTAATGCCGTCAATGACCGTGACGGCCCCCGATCCCAGCACAAAAAAGCGCGCGTCCGGCTCGATGCGAATGGCGGTGTCCTCGTCGATGCCGATACCCAGAACGTGAGGGTTCTCCGCCACGCCGCACAGCAGCCTGCCCAGCCGCCCCCGCTGCGCGAAGTGCTGATCGATCAGCGCCTGCTCCAGAAGGCCCAGCCCCGGCGCCATCTTGAGCGTGCATTTGCGCGCCTGGTCATTGTTCAGGCCGTCGGTGATCATGGTGCTGCTGAGGGCGGAAGCGCCCGCACTGGTCCCCGCGATCAGCGCGCCCCGCCGGTATGCCTCGTGCAGCGCCTGATATGTTGCGGTGCCGCCAAGGATGCTGGTAATGCGCAACTGGTCGCCGCCGGTAAAAAACACCGCGTCCGCCCGGCGCAGCGCGTTGGGCGCTTCCGGCCCCGACGCCTCGCGGCGGGTGTCCACACGGAGGGCCTCCACTTCCTTTGCTCCCAGGCCCAGAAACAGCGCCCGATAAGCCGTCCCGGCTTCCTCCGGGTGTTCGGTGGCGGTGGTCATGACCACCATTCGCCCGCCGCCGACCAGCCGCACAGCTTCCCGCAGGATCTCCATTTCGCCGGTCTTGTCCTCCGCGCCGCCGATGATGAGCAGCCGCCCCTTGACCTTCTCGCCCATCGCTTCACTTTTCGCTCCGTCCGGTATTGTCTCCGCCCGGTTTTCGGAACATGCACGTTCACTCATGCCTCATATTGCCCCTTCATCCGGCAAATTCCATGTTCCACGGCAATCTTCCCTTTTAGGATCAGCCATTCAATGGCATAATCCTCCCCCAACACCAGGAGATCCGCGTCGCTCCCTTCGGCGATACAACCCTTTTCCGGGTACATGCCCAACCGCCTGGCGGGGTTTTCGGAGGCAACCGTCAACGCCGCCTCCAGCCCCGCGCTCCGGGTGCAGGCGACAAAGTCGTTCCAGAACTCCGACGGACGCCCGCGCCCATCGGGGCTGCACGGATTGGTTCCGCCCGCGTCGGAAGTCAGCGTGATCCGGTCCAGCGGGACACCTCTGCCGATGAGCCAGGCAAACGCCTCCGGCGCGGGCAGTCCCCGTCCGGCGCGCTGCCCCGCCGTCAAATCGATAAATCCGCCGGCGTTTGCGTAGGCCGTACCTTCCGAGAGCAGCGATCGGTTTCGGTTGATGTGAGTGGGCACAAACATCTCCATCGGAAATTCGCTCTCCTCAATCAGAGAAACCAGCGGCGCAAGCCCCTTCACCCCGTCGCCCACGTGCAGGTGTACCACGCCCGCCTTGCGCCCGATCATCGAACCAAGCTTGACTTCCCATGCCAGCTGCCGGAGCATGTCCAGATTGGGATGAGACGAGCGGTAGTCGGAGATGGCCACTTCGCCCGCCCCCACCACTTTTTCCACATAGACCAGATCGTGAAGCACCCGTCCGGTCAGCGTGTCGGTGGGCAAGCCGTAACTGCCGGTATAAATGCGGGTGGTTAGCCCCTCGTCTTCCAGCGCCCGCGCCTTGCTGAGCAGTGCCGCGACGCCCCGCGTCACACCGTCCGCGCCCAAAAGTCCCGCCACCGTTCCGATGCCCGCCATCAGAATTTCCGACAGCATGATCTCCGGGATGCGACTGCGCGGACCCGATTCCCCGCCACCACCCAGAATGTGCATGTGCTGGTCGACCAGCGCCGGGCAAACGGCGCGCCCGCCGCAGTCAATCACATCCACGCCATAACCAGACACAGGCGCGATGTCTGGCCGCACCTGAAGAATCTTCTCGGGCGACAGGAGAATGTCGTTTTTTCCGATGTGCCGCGGCTGGTAGCAGTCGGCGTTTTTAATCAGCAGCATATTCCCTCCGCATGGCGACGCCGCGCCCGCGCGATTCCCACGCGGACCGCGGTACGGCTCTGGATGAATTTACGATTCGGTGATGCGTCCGCCGTTAACATGCAGAACCTGCCCGGTGACGTAGGCGGAGTCATCCGAGGCCAGGTACACATAGGCGGGCGCCAGTTCAAAGGGTTGCGCCGCGCGGCCCAGCGGCGTATTCTTGCCGAACTGAGCCACTTCGCCCTCCGAAAAGCTGGCGGGGATCAGCGGCGTCCAGACGGGGCCGGGCGCGATCGCGTTGACGCGGATGCCGCGCGCCACCAGTGACAGCGCCAGCGACCGGGTGAAGGAAACCACCGCGCCCTTGGTAGCGGAATAGTCGATCAGCCGCTGGTCGCCCTCATAGGCAGTAACCGAGGCGGTGTTGATGATGGCGCCGCCCGGGCGCATGTGGGGAAGCGCCGCCTTCGTCGCAAAGAAATAGCCGAACACATTGGTTTCAAAGGTGTTGCGAAGCTGCTCGGCGGTGATGTCTTCGATGCTGTTCTGGGGAAACTGCACCGCGATGTTGTTGACCAGCACATCCAGCTTCAAAAACGCTCCGACCACCTTGTCAATCGCCGTTTTGGCCGCCGTTTCATCCCGAAGATCGCAGTCGATCAGCAGGCACTTCTTCCCCTGGTGCTCGATAAGTTGCTGCGTTTCATCAGCATCTGACCGTTCGCTAAAGTAGACAACCGCGACGTCCGCGCCTTCCCGCGCGAACGCCACCGCCGCCGCCTGACCGATGCCGCTGTCTCCGCCGGTCACCACAACACACTTACCGTTCAGTTTGCCCGCCGGCCTGTAATCCGGGTTGACGGCGATGGGTTTGGGGTTCATCTGTTTCTGGCTACCCGGCTGCTGAATCTGTTGCTGCGCGGGAAAGGCCTCTGGAATATTGAGCTTATGTTCATAGGTGGTTTTCTGCATTGCGTTCTCCTCCGTTTTCTCCGATGCCATCAGTATCTGAAAGCGTGGGAACGCCTATGCGCAAAAAAACGCCGCTGCCCGCGGCGTTTTCGCGCGAAATATCTGGGATCAGTTGACGGCGGCGTCCGATGTCGCGGCATATTGGGCCAACGCGCCCATCAGCGCTTCCTCATCCAAGATTGGCACGCCGCAGGCGCCGTTCTCGCACATCTGGTAGATTGCGGATGCGCCGCCCTGCGGCGCGTCCGCGGCCAGCGCCGCGTTTTTTAAATACTTTTGCCCAACCCGCATCGCAAATCGCTCCAAGCGCTCGGAATCGCCGGTCGCGCAGGAGACGCGAAGCACCGGATGGCGCGAGCGAATCAGTACGTTCAGGCCGTGGCAGCAGCCCGCGGGATATTCTGCCGCGCGAGCCGCGATGGCCGAAAGCAGCTTTTCCGTCAGATCCCGCCACTTTTCCTTGCCGGTGATTGCGGAAAGCCGAAAAAACGCGTCTGCCGCCAGCGAGTTTCCGGAGATCGCCGCGCCGTCCATCTGCTCCTTCACCCGAAAGCGCAAATCTCCCTCCGCTTCGCCCAGGAAAAAATCACCCCGTCCAGCGTCGTAAAAACGATCAAGCATTTGCCCAGACAGTGCTTCCGCCGAGGCCAGATGGGCTGGATCGAGCGTCGCCTCGTAAAGCAGAAGATCCGCCCAGGCGAGGGCGGCGTAATCGCCCAGATGCCCACGGCCCACCGCCCGGTCCTCCCGAAAGTAGGCCTTCAAGCCGTCTATCGTGGTCAGCCGCTCCGCAATCAGCGCCCGCGCTTTGAGCGCCAATGAGAGAAAGTCCAGCCGCTCAAATGCCCGGGATGCCGAGGCCAGCGCGCCGATTACAAGCGCGTTCCACTCCACGATGATCTTGTCGTCCGTGGACAGCACTCGCCGCGAACGCTGGTACTCGGCCATCCGCTCGGCCGCGGCACGAAGTGTTTCATCCAGCGGTTCCATGGAGCCGATCCGGTTCGGGATTGCCGCGCCTTCAAAGTTGCCCTCTCCCTCGATTCCGTACGCGCGGTTAAAGCGCCCGCCCAACTCTTCGCCCAGCACTTGGATGGAATCCTCCGGCGTGAGCGCGTAGTATGCCCCTTCCCGCCCATCGCTGTCTGCGTCCTGTGCAGCGTAGAATCCGCCCTCCGGCGAGAGCATCTCCCGCGCAAGGTATTCCACAATGCGCCCGGCAACCTCCCGGTACTCCGCCCGCCGGGCGATCCGGTAGCATTCCGCATAGGTGAGCAGCAGCAGCGCATTGTCGTAGAGCATCTTTTCAAAGTGCGGAATCAGCCATTTCCGGTCGGTGGAATAGCGGCAGAAGCCGCCGCCCAGGTGGTCAAACATGCCGCCCTGCGCCATGGAATCAAGCGTTGTTTCCACCATTGCGAGCGCTTCCGGCGCGCCTTCCAGCGCGTAATAGCGCAGAAGAAAAAGAAGCGTCGATGGCGTGGGAAATTTCGGTGCGCCGCCGAAGCCTCCCCAGGCGGGATCAAACGCGCGCCGAAGCTGCTCAAAGGCGCGTTTCGGCAAGCTATCGGAAGCCAGGACTTCCGGTGTGTGCTCCTCCAGTAGAAATTTCTCCAGCGCTCGGCCGGAATCCATCATAGACGCTCTGTTCGTCTTCCAGGCTGCGCTCACGGCGGTCAATAGCTCGATCATTCCGACGCGGCCCTGCGCGTTGTGCTTGGGAAAGTAGGTGCCAGTAAAAAACGGCACCTGTTCGGCGGTCAGAAACGCCGTGAGCGGCCAGCCGCCCGATCCGGTCATCGCCTGGCAAGCCCGCATGTAGACAGCGTCCACATCCGGCCGCTCCTCCCGGTCTACCTTGACCGGCACAAAACCCCGGTTCAGGAGCGACGCGACCTCCTGGTCTTCAAACGACTCCCGCATCATCACATGGCACCAGTGACAGGTGTTTATCGAGAGCTTTTAGCTGTACCCAATGGAGAGAAAAACGGGCTTATCCTCAAGCCTCGCTTTCTCAAAAGCCTCCGCGCCCCATTCGTTCCACTGAACGGGATTGCCCGCGTGCAGACGAAGGTAGGGAGAGTTGCTTTTGATGAGTCCATTGGGTACGTTCTGAAAGTTCATGCGATCACCTCCTTTTTAAGGTCATTACCAGATAGAATGCCCATCCTGCGCCGCATCATGTTGCGTTCGGCCTCGCCAGCGTATATAATCATGCATAGCCGGATACAATGGAGGCCGCCATGAACACGTTCAGAAGGATTCTATCGGATGCTTTATTCGGCGTCGCCGCGCTCTGGCAGCTCTTTCTTGTTTTCGCAGTCGCTTTGAGTGATATCGCATGGGAAGGCATTCTTTATGGATCTCTGTGCTCTTTGCCCACGGCTGCCGTGCTCTACATCAGTCTCAAGATTCGCCCAACGCGGCCAGTGACCAAAGCGGCGGAAGGAAAAGCAGATTCAGACTAAGTGCAGCGCCACATCGCATCCTCGCCGGTAACAAAATGCGCCGCTGTTCGCGGCGCACGGAAATGGTATTGGCACAGCGCCGGACGATTGGTATTACTCCTCTGTATCGATACAGCTCTGGGAAAACTCAGCCGAACAAGCCATCGCGTCGAAGTTTTCCTGCTCCTGATCCGCCTTGATCTCGTCGGGGTTGATTGAATGCTTCATGAATCATCCCTCCTGTTTTTTAGTTTCTATATACCGTTCGCGCGGGATTTTGAAACAGCCCAACGCCGCCTTGCGCGGCGGAATTGGGCTGGAAGCATTCCCCTGCCGGTTGTGCTTGATCAATCCGTCCTACAAAACGCGGAAGGCCGCCGCTAAAGGCTCGAATAGAACGCCTTGAGAGAGCGCTTCGTATCCTGATCCAGAAGCGTATCCTTGACGCCCCGGACCGCGCCCTCCAGCCCATAGAGCATATGCAGGCACGCGCCGGGGTCCACAGAGGATCGGATCCGTAAAAACGTCTCCCGCGCGCCCGTCTCGCGTAGTTCTACGGGCGACATGATGCCAACCTCCATCAGATTCTTTTCCAGCACCTTGCCCACATTGGGCAAATCACATAACGCGCCCATCTCAACGCCCCCGTTCCGCATTTTAATCGCCCCGGCAGAATTATACCACGAAGCAGCGTCAGGGGCCACCGAAAAGACGCGACACTTGAGCGGACGCAGACAGGGGAAAGAATCAGAACGCATCCAAAGGAATGGCCATGACCGGGCGAAACGGCACAAGCGGAACAGAACCGTCAACTGGGCGGCTGGTCGTGCGTTGCGTAAAGACTGGCGTAATTCTCGTCCTCATCCTCATTCTGCGGTAGCGACGGGATCAGCCCCGTACACTCGGTGGCGGACGCGACTTTGCTCATCTCGTAAAATGGATCCCGCTTCTTTTTCCGGATTCCCTTCAATGAAACCACCTCCCTCCGATACTCTCCCCCGCATCGCGCCCCGGCATACCGCCTCGGGCACTTGAACGGCATATTCATCCGTATGCCGGGCCGCGCGGCGGCGTCACCGGACCAAATGCTACGCGCCCGCCGCCAGAGAATGGCGGCGGGCGAAAACGCTTCTTATTCAAAAATCGCGCGACAAGGCGAAAACGTCCGCATAGTCTCTCGGGTTTTTATTCCAGCACCAGCGCGCGTTTCGGGCAGTAGCGCACGCACTTGCCGCACTTCACACACTTTTCCTGATCGACCTCGGGTGCGCTGAAGCCCTTCTGTGTCAGCGCGTTTGCGGGGCAGACGCGAATCGAAGGGCAGGGATGGTTTTGTGGACAGCGTTCGATTTTGACCACCAGCCTGGCGTTTTCACCGGGATTCGTATTCTTTCCAAACATGCTCATGCCCTCTTTCGCAGGTATTTGATCAATTCAGTCCCCGCCTTGGCGCCTTCGTAAACCGCCTTGGCCACCTGCAGAAGCCCTCCGGTGCAGTCGCCCGCGGCAAAGAGGCCAGGTACGCTGGTGGCCATATTCTCATCCACCACAATGCGGTTGCCCGCGGTCTCCGCGCCGATCTTCCGGGCCAGGTCGGCGCTTCCGGCGACCCCATAGGCAATGAACAGTCCGTCCAGCGGCAGGCGTTCGCCCCCCTCCAGCACGGCGGCGCGAAGTCTTTCGTCGCCCTCGACGGCTTCAACCTTTTCGGAACGCACAAGTAAACCTTCCGGCAGATCGATCTCAGGCTTCTCTCCGCCGGTGAGCAGCGTCACAGTCTTTGCCAACGGCAAAAGCTCCATCGCTTCGTGCAGCGCGTATTCTCCCGCGCCCATCACCGCCACATCCTTGCCCCGGTAGAAGAAACCATCGCAAGCGGCGCAGTAACTGACGCCCCTGCCTTCAAAGTCGCCCAGCGCTTTCACAGGCGGGGTCTTGCGCGGGGATCCGGTGGCAATGACGACGCCATCGGCGGGATACCGGCCCTTCGTGGCCAGTACCACCAGCGTATCCTCAAACGCAAAGCCCACCACTTCGTCATCGATAAATTCGACACCCAGCCGCTTGGCGTTATCCACGCCGTTTTGCCATAGCTTGACGCCCGGAATTGGCTGCGCGAAGCCGTAGTAGTTTTCAATCGCTTCCGCCTTTTCCAGCGCCCCCGGACCGCGGTGCAAAACCGTAACGTCGAAGCCTGCGCGCCTTATGTATTGCGCGGCGGAGATGCCGGCCGGTCCCGATCCGATGATGACAACGTTCGCCATCCGATCGCCTCCTTTTCCCCTATTATATCACCTCAGTGCCCCAAAAACCGTGATGTCATCACATGGACAGCGCATTTTTACAGACGAAAACCCGCGCCGCAAGCGAACGATCCCAAGAAAAAATGCCCGCCAACGGGCATTGGGGAAAAAACCATTGTGCAAGGGCCTTCTAAGGCCGTCAAAGAGCGGTGGGCTGATTTTTGCAGACCTCCAGGAACGCCAACACATTTTCGGTCGGGATGTCGCCGGGCATCGCGTGGGTCGGAGCGATGATGTAACCTCCGTCTTTTGCGAGAATCCCGATGATGCGCGCCATCTCAGCTTTAACTTCCTCCGGCGTCGCATAGGGCAATAGCTTCTGGGTGGAGATGCCGCCGAAGAAGGTGATCTTCGCGCCATAGGTCTTTTTAAAATACTCGATGTCGTAGACCTCCGGCTGGAATGTGTTGTAGATGTCAAGGCCGTACCGGACGAGATCCGGAAACACCTCCGAACAGTCGCCGCAGGAGTGCTGCGCCACAACCATACCCTTTTCTTTCACATAAGCGTATTCCCGCTGGATCCGCGGGCCGATGAACTTTTTCCATAATGGGTAGCCCATGATCAGCCCTTTTTGCATGCCCCAGTCGTCGCCGAAGAAGACGCAGTCAATGGGATACTGGCTGACGATGTCGACCACCTTGAGGTTGTATTCGACGATCCTGTCCAGAAGCTCGTCCACGAACTCCGGTTCCTCGATCATGTCGCACAAAAGCTCCTCCATCGACCGAAGCGTCCACGCCCGCTCGAAGAGCGAGAAACCGATGATGTACATGGTGAATTTGTCCGGTTGGGCGACCAGCTTTTCGCACTTTGCGCGGATCAGCTTTTCGTCCGGCTCCGGGAAAGTGTAGCCCTCCAGCGTTGGCTCCTTCATCAGGTACTCGTGTACCACGCCGAAGTCGCCCTCTTGGGCGCCCTTGTCCCACACCACGTGGAACTGATCCTGGAAGAGGCCGTGATCCAGATCCACGAACGACTCGTTGCGCTGCTGCGCAAGGTATGAACCCGAATGCTCAAAAAACAGCGGATCACAGGTTCCCTCTCGCATCCGTTCGGCGATTTCGTCGGTCATATCCAGAAAATACGGCACCGGCCGCACGTCCTCGTGCCGAAGCGCCTTAAGCACGGCATCCCGCCTGTTCATTCGTTATCCCCCTTTTTCTGATTGATGGATTTGGCGACCCTGCGCATCTCGCAAAGCGCCTTGTATTCGCTGGGGCTCATGCCCACGCAGCGCTTGAAGAGGTTGTAGAAGGTCTGGGCGTTGTGGAACCCCAGTTTGTCCACCACTTCGCCAATGCGCACGTCCTCCTGCGCCAGCATCGCCTGAGCGCGCTCCATGCGCTTGTTGCGGATGTATTCGCCCACGCTCAGGTTTGTCTCCGCCTTGAACACCTTGGCCAAGTACACCTTGTGGATCAGAAATATGGAGGCCAGCGTCTCCAGCGTCAGATCCTCGCAGTAGTGCTGATCGATGTAGCGCACGATCTGGCTGAGGCGCGGGCTGTAGGAGGCGCGTACCGTGCGGGCGAGCGCGGTGAACCTTTCGACAAACCATAGGCAGATGTCCCCAATGGCGTCCATCTGATCCAGCGCTTCCAGAGACACCGTATCCGCGCCGAAGATCGACTTAAACGGGATGTCTCCGGCGAGGCATGCCTGCGTCAGAATGCCCATTAATAGCGCATTGACGTGGTTCAAATAATTGTACTGCATCATGCCGGAAAGGTCGCGCTGGTAGAGCCGCCTGACTTCACACAAAAGCAGCGCCTCGTCGCCGCACTTGAGCGCCTCGCGAACCCGGCTCACACCCTCGTCCAGCACCTTGAGCTGTGCCTTGGAGCCCATCACAGCGGCCGCATCAAAATAGAGGTTGCGGCCTTTGCCCTGAAACACCGCGGTCTGAAGCGCCTCCGTGGCCTGGGTTATGCCCTCCGAAAGCCTGTCAGGGTTTCGCAGAATCTCCGACACCCCGATGGTGACCGGCTGATCCGGCTTTTCCAGTGCGTCTCTGACCGCGTTCAGGCAGTCCATGCGGTCCCGCAGTTGATCCGAACCGCTTGGGCACTTGGGCAGGAAGCCCAATACGTACAGCCTGCCGCTGCGAAATGCCGCCTGTCCGCCCGCCCTGACCAGCGCGTTCCATAGGGATTTGGGCGGGCGATCCACATCGCAAAAGCCGTCTGGCCGGGCGATGGCCATCAGAAAATAGTCCGTCCCCGAAAGCGTCGTTTTGTCCGCATCGGAAACCGTCTCGTTCCGAAGTGCCGTCTCCAGCGCCTGACTGCCCAGCGGATGCGCCTCGCCTGCCTCCCCGCTCAGCTTTTCGAAGCTGGCCAGCATGTCCACCAGCGTGCCGCCGGTGAAGGAATCCTTAAGGATATAATCCATGACGCCCAGCCGGAGCGCCTCCTTGGCGTAGGCAAAGCGCTCATGGCAACTCAGAATCACCACCGGCTGAGAAGGGCTGACAGCCCGGATCGCACGGATCAGTTCCAGACCGTCCATCACCGGCATCTGAATGTCGGTGATGATCAGGCTGGGCCGCATGGTTTCGAACAGCGTCAGCGCCTCGCGGCCGTTTCGGGCCTCATAAATCGGGTCGAAGCCGAAGGCCGCCCAGTCGAGGCTCATCTTAAGCAGTTCCCGGGAGGGTGTTTCGTCGTCGACAATCAGGACTGAGCGCATCTTCTCACTCCTTTGTTCTTTACCATTCTAGCAAAAAGCGCGCCGTGCGCGCCATCAAATGGATTCATTTTTCACAAAATTATGAAGGCAAATTCGCGCCGCGCGCAGGCCCGCCCGCGGGCACGGAAAAGCCGATGGCGGTGCCGTGCATCTCCCGGCTTTCGATGACAAGATGGCTGGACAGCCCGTAGAACAACTTCAGGCGGTCGTTGACGTTGTTCAGGCCGATCTGGTTGTAACCGCGGGCGTTGGATGGCGTGCCCATGAGAAGCTTCTCCAGCACGTCCGGCGCGATGCCCGCGCCGTCGTCGAGCAATGTGATCCATAGCCGCCCGTCGGCAAGCCTCGCCACCAGCTTGATCGTTCCCTTTCCAATGGGCAGGATGCCATGAAACAGCGAATTCTCCACCAGCGGCTGTAAAAGGAGCTTGGGGACCTCCACGGACAGCGTATCCTCCGGCGCGTCAACGACAAACTCCAGCGCCACATCGTAACGCTTCAGCTGAATGTTCAGGTAGTGGTGCAGGTTTTCGATCTCCACCGCCAGCGGGTTCACCATATTCGTCTGCGACATGCTGGCGCGCAGCAGCGAATTGAAGGAAACGATCAGGTCGTTCAGTTCCTGGTTGCCCGCCTTCTGCGCCATATAGCGCATGGTATTGAGCGTGTTGTGGATGAAGTGGGGATTGATCTGGGACTGCAGAAGGTCCAGTTGCGATTGCAGCATCGCCACTTTGATCTTGCGTTTCTCAATCTGCTCCCGGGTGATCTCGTCCGTCAGCGCGTGCAGCGAATCCACCATCGAATTGTAGCCGGTCAGCAGATCCTCAATCTCCAGCGCACTGGAGCGCGCGCCGGTGGGCTGCCAGGAGCCGCGGCCCAACTCCGCCATGTCCGCGCCCAGTTCCCGAAGGGGCTTGGTGATGCGGTTGGAGATGGAACCGCCGATGCAGACCAGAGCCGCCAGAAGCATCGCGCTGACCGCTGCCAGTATGAGCGTAAGGCTCCGAACCGGCGCGTTGATCGCCTCGTAGGATACCAGGCCCATCAGCGTCCAGTGGGGGTACTCGGTGAGCGCTTGCCGGTAGGCCACATAGGGCACGCCGCGAAGCGTAACGCCGCCGGTTGCGGGGATGTCGTTGGGATTCAACTTATCCCCGTCGCCGGTGCGCACGATGACGCTGCCGTTCTCGTCCACCACCCACGCGGCGGAAAAGGTGGTGCTGAAAAGCTGCTCCAATTCGCCCGTCAGGCTCGCCTTGGCCACGTTGATGGCCACCGTACCCAGCGGCGCATAAGTATCGGTATCGTAGTATCTTCCATAATAAGTAATGGTGTTGCGTGTCTCGTACTCCGGGTCTTTCAGGACAGGAAAGGCGCTGGGCACCGAAAAGCGCCCGTTCATGCCGGAGAATAGGAAGCCCTTGTACTCAGGGTCTTTCAGGATCGCGCTGGCATAAGGTTCCGCGGCATAAATGGGGTCCAGAATCTGGCCGTCGCCGCCGATCAGAATGATCGACCGGACCGAAGCGTACCTGCGGATGATCCGAGTGATCTCCTCCTTCATCGCAACCGTATCGCTCAGCGATGCGATGCCCGGCTTCTCAAGCTGCGCGCGCATGCGGCTCTGGAGCAGCGTATCCCGAAGCAGCGAAAAGTGAAGCGACCGGATCTCCGCCAACTGATAGCCAAGCCGGGTGCCGGCGAGGCTCATCTTCTGCGTCGAAACCAGGTTGATCTCCTCCGTCAACCGGTCCCGGTACAAAAAGCTCATCGTCACCAGAATGATCGCCAGCGCCGCCAGAAACGCCAAAAGAAAGTACGCGGTGATCCGGGCGCTGATGTGTTTGAAGAATTGCTTGATCCTGCTCATGCCGCGATTATAGCATCCTTCCCGGCGGCACGCAACGCATGTTTTTTATCAGCAAACAATCCCATTATGATTCTGGCGGGCCGCGCAAAGATATTGCCGATTTATTTTTATTTCAGATAACGAATTTGATGAAAGTTAATCCTTTTGATGGACTCGCGCGCCTTCCGCGCCCTATAATCTACTGGTAACGTAATGAGGGTTGCCGGAGGTGACAATTTTGAGTTCGCTGGAATTTCGCGGCATCACCAAGGCGTTCCCCGGCGTCCGCGCGCTGGACGACGTCAGCTTTACCGCCATGGGCGGACAGGTGGTGGCGCTGGTCGGCGAAAATGGCGCGGGCAAATCGACGCTTTTAAAGGTACTGGGCGGAGACTATCAGCCCGACAGCGGCGAATACCTGATCGACGGCGCGCACAGGCACTTCCGCCAGCCGCGGGAGGCCATCGAGGCCGGCGTCTCCATCATCTATCAGGAGCGGCAGGTGGTGCCCTTCCTGTCCGTCGCGGAAAACATCTTCATGGAAGGCATTCCGGCGGGACCGATGCGGCTGATCGACTTCAAAGCGCTCAACCAGATGGCGCAGGCCATCATCGATGAATTCCGTCTGCCCTTCCACGCAACCGACCGGGTGCGGGACCTTTCGGTAGCACATCAGCAGATGATCGAGATCATGAAGGCCTATCGCCGGAATCCCAAGATCATCGCCTTTGACGAGCCCACCGCATCGCTGTCCGACGCCGAAATTGAAACGCTGTTTGAGATCATTGGCCAACTGCGCAAAAAGGGTATCATCATCCTGTATGTGTCCCACCGCATGAAGGAGATCTTCCAGATCACCGACGAGGTGGTTATCCTGAAGGACGGAAAGCTGGTCGGCCAGATCAAAACATCGGAGTCGGACGAGCTATCCATCATCCAGAAGATGGTCGGCCGCAATCTTGGCGACATCTTCAAGGAACTCAGGCGCAACGAAAAAATCGGCGCGCCGGTTCTGGAGGTCAAGCACCTGAACGCCGACAACGTGAAGGATGTCAGCTTCACGCTCCGCGCGGGCGAGGTTGTGGGCTTTGCGGGGCTGGTGGGCGCGGGCCGCACCGAAACAATGCGCGCCATCTTCGGCGCCGACAAGCGAAAGAGCGGCGAAGTACTGGTGGGCGGCAAGCCCGTCCAGATAGAATTCCCGGAGGATGCCATCAAACTCGGCATCGCGCTGTGCCCGGAGGATCGGAAGGAGCAGGGCATCGTGGCCCGGCGCTCGGTCGCCGACAACATCTCGATGGCGGTTATGCCCTCCCTCTGCAAGGGCGGGTTCATCGACTTCCAGAAGGAAAAGGTGTTGGCCGCGGAAGGCGTTAAGGAACTGAACATCAAGACGCCCTCCATCGACAAACCCATCGGCGAGCTGTCCGGCGGCAATCAGCAAAAGACCATTCTGGCCCGTTGGCTGGCATTGGAACCGCGCATCCTGATCCTGGACGAGCCGACCAAGGGCATCGACGTGGGATCAAAGTCGGAGATCTACCAGATCATCTGCGACATGGCCAAGCGCGGCATCGGCGTCATCATGGTGTCCAGTGAACTCCCGGAGATCCTGGGCGTGTGCGACCGGATCGTGGTCATGTGCCAGGGCCGGATCACCGGCGAACTGCCCCGGGCGGAGGCCAACGAGCACAACGTGCTGATGCTTGCGATGAAGGACATGCTGGGAGGAAACGAAAATGAATAGCCAAAGCGTCGCGCCTGAGAAAAAGGGCGGCAAGCTGACAAAGGTACTCAAGCAGGCGCTCCGTTCAGACAAGCTGGGCCTGCTCATTGCGCTGGCGATCATCATCATCGTATTTCAGTACCTGACGGGCAACAAGTACTTTACCGCCGCCAACGTCACCAACATCATGATCGCAATGTCGGTGGTGGGCCTTGTGACCATTGGCGAGAGTTTCCTTCTGATCACCGGCAAGGTGGACCTGTCCCCCGGCTCGGTGGCGGCGTTTTCCGGCGTTCTGGTGGCGATTCTCCTGAACACCGGCATGAACATGTACCTGGCGATTGCGATCGTGGTGGCGGTGGGCCTGGTGATCGGCGTACTCAATGCGCTGCTCATCAACAAGCTGAAGCTGGAAGCGTTCATCGCGACACTGGCGACGATGAGCATCTTCCGCGGCCTGGGCTACATCATCTGCGGCGGCAAGGCAGTGTTCATCACCAACGGCAGTTACCTGAAGTTTGGCGCGGGCCGTTTTCTGGATATTCCGATCCCGGTTCTCCTGTTCCTGCTCCTGTTCTTTGCCTTCATGGTGGTGCTGGCGCGTACGCGCTTTGGCCGAAGCGTCTACATGGTGGGCGGCAACCCCACCGCCTCCCGCCTGACGGGCATCAACTCCCAGCGTGTACTGGTGGTATTGTACATGCTGACGGCGGCGTTCTCGGCGCTGGGCGGCTGCATCATGACCGCGCGCATGTCCTCCGGCCAGCCGATGAGCTGCGAAGGCCTGGAGTTCGACGCGGTCACCGCGGCGGTCTTAGGCGGCGTGGCGATGTCGGGCGGCGTGGGCACGCTGGGCGGCGCGCTGATCGGCCTTCTGATCATGCAGGGCTTCAACAACGGCCTGATGATGCTCAACATTCCATCCTTCTGGCAGACGGTCTCCCGCGGACTTTTGCTGATCGCGGCACTGTCCTTTGATTACATCCGCAACCGCAAATCCAAGCTGAAAAACGCATAATCCCGGTGTAAAAAACTCATTAAGTCCCCACAACCATGAAATACCGCTTTCACTTTATCCGCATGGCGGATAGAATCACGATCATAGGAGGGTATACTGTGAAGAAGATTCTGGTAGTTCTGCTCGCGCTGATGATGGTCCTCGGCTCTGTGTCCATCTCGATGGCAGAAGAAGCCCCGACGCTGGCCTTCATCTGCAAGGACCTGTCTCAGGAATGGTTCGTCGGCACTTCCACCGCCATGAAGGAGACCGCTACCGGCCGCGGCGCCAAAGACGTCCTCCTGTATGACTGCGGCATGAGCCCGGACAAGTACATGACCGCGCTTGACAACGCCATCGCGCAGGGCGTGGATGTCCTGATCGTCTGCCCGCCGGATCAGAAGCTTTCCCAGATCACCGTGCAGCGCTGCACCGAAGCCAACATCAAGGTCATGGCGGACGACGACGGCCTGATCGATGAGAACGGCATCCACATCGCCCCGGCGCTGGAGCTGGATGCCTACAAGGTCGGCCAGGGCATCGGCGAATACCTGGGCAAGTACGTGACTGACAACAAGCTGGACGCGGACTTCTCCAAGGTCGGCTACCTGTGCATGACCATGAGCGAAGTTTCCTCCTGCGTGCCGCGTTCTACCGGCGCCGTGGACAAGTTCACGGAACTCGTGCCCTCCTTCCCCGCCGAGAAAATCATCAAGGCCGATTATGACGGCACCAGCGACAAGGGCTTCAACGTCGCCGCCGCCACCATCACCGCCAACCCGGACATCGAGACCTGGCTGGTGACCGCGCCCAACGACGAAGGCGCCCAGGGTGCCACCCGCGCGCTGGAGCAGGCCGGCAAAGACAAGTCCGCCATCGTGATCGGCGTCGGCGGCTATCTGGCCAAGGACGAGTTCAAGAAGGAGTTCTCCTGCTTCAAGGCGACCGCCTACATCGATCCGGTGCTGGATGGCACCATCGCCGCCACTGCCGCCATGGATTGGATCGAGAAGGGCACCGTGCCCTACGCCGAGTACAAGAAGGACGACGCGCAGTTCGGCGTGTACCCCTTCAGCGCCACGATGATCGACGCCTCCAACTACGCCGAAGTCATGGGCGACAGCGCGAACTGATCCATACTCCACCCACACGGAAGGGCGGCTTACGCCGCCCTTCTTTTTCAAGGAGGCCAACCTCATGAATTCCAGAGAGCGCACGCTGATGGCGCTAAGCCATGCCGCGCCTGACCGGCCGCCGGTCAGCGCCACCTATACCCCGGAAATCGTCCAACTGCTCCGATCGGTCTACGGCCGCCCAGAAGAAGACCTGGGCTTTGTGATGGGGAACGATTTGATCAAGACGACCGTCGGAATGGAACTCAGCTATCACAGATCCGACGATCCAGTCTACACCTGCCCGTTCGGCGTAACGTTCCGGAATGTCAAGAACTTTGCGGGCGCATATACCGAGATCGTGGATGGCGTTCTTCGGGATGATCCAGACGGCGATAAGCTCGCCGCCTACGCCCTCCCCGACCCGGACGATCCCAACTGGTACCAACCGGTCAAAGAGGCGGTACGGCGGTACGGAAAAGAAAAGTTCATTATCGGCTCCTGCCAGTGCTCGATCTTTGAGACCAGCTGGTACCTGCACGGCATGGAGGACACGCTATGCGACATGCTGGGGGATGACGGCTACGCGGAGGCCCTGTTCGACAAGGTCATGGAGTTCCCGCTTCGCGCCGGGCTCAACCTGATCGACTGCGGCGTGGACATGGTGTGGCTGGGCGACGACGTAGCCACACAGCGGGGTATGATGTTCTCGCTGGACCTGTGGCGAAGGCTGCTGAAGCCTCGCTACGCTAGAATCTTTCAGGCGCTTCGCGAAAAGCGACCGGACATCGTACTGGCCTACCACTCCTGCGGCAACTGCGAGGCGATCCTGGACGACATGGTGGAGATCGGCCTGAACGTTCTAAACCCCATCCAGCCGCTGTCGATGGACCCCGCGGCGATCAAGCGGCGCTATGGAAAGCATCTCACGCTCTTTGGCGCGATCGACGTGCAACAACTTCTGCCCTTTGGAAAGCCTGATGAAATCCGCTGGGCTGTCCGAGATGCCAAGACCGTTCTGGGCGAGGGCGGCGGCTACATCCTCTCCCCCGCGCACCACATTCAGTCGGACACCAGTCTTGAAAACATCCAGGCGTTTTACGAGGAGGCCTTCCAATGAATTCCAGAGAACGCGTACTCGCCGCCATCAACCATCAGGAGCCCGACCGCTGCCCGATTGATCTGGCCGCCACCGGCCAGACCGGCATGAACGCCTCGACGCTCTTCCGCCTTCGAAAGGCGTTGGGGCTGCCCGAGCACCCCATCCGGATCATCGAACCCGCGCAGATGCTGGGCGACCCGGGCGAAGACCTTCTGAAGTTGGTCGGGAGCGACGTGGTCGGCCTGTGGAGCCGGAGCAACTTCTACGGCTACCGGAATGAAAACTGGAAGCCCTGGACGATGAGCGATGGCACGCCGGTTCTGATGGGCGGAGGATTCGAATACGATGTGGACACCGAAGGCCGCACCTGGGTCTATCCGCAGGGAGACCGCGGCGCCCGGTACAGCGCCGTGATGCCCGCGGGCGGCTCGTTCTTCGACTCGGTGGATCACGCCGAGCCCTTTGACATGGATGACGCCGACGCGGACTCCCTCACGCCCCGGGCCGACTTCAGGGACGATTTTGCACCCGCCTCCGAGGAGGATGCGCTCTTCTGGGAGAAGGAGAGCCGCCGGCTCTTCGAGGAGACAGAGTTCGCCATCGTTGGCATGCTGGGCGGCGCGGGATTTGGCGATGTGGCCTGCCTGCCGGGGCCCCACGTGAAGAATCCCCGCGGCATCCGCCGTATGGACGACTGGCTGGCGGCGCAACTGTTGTTCCCTGAGTACATTGACGAGGTGTTCTCGCTGCAGACCGAGGTCATGCTCAAAAACCTCGAACTCTACCGCCAGGCGGTAGGCGACCGCATTCAGATCGTCTGGATCTCCGGCACCGACTTCGGCACGCAGCACGCCACCTTTCTAAGCCCCAACGTCTTCCGGACGCTCTATAAGCCTCATTACAAGGTGATCAACGATTGGGTGCATCAGAACACCCGCTGGAAGACCTTCTACCACTCCTGCGGCGCGGTCTATCCGCTGATGCAGGACTTCGTAGAGATGGGTGTGGACATTTTAAACCCCTTGCAGCTGTCCGCCGACGGCATGGACCCGGTACGAATCAAGGCCGCGTTCGGAGAGAAACTTACCTTCTGGGGCGGCGGCGTCGATACCCAGAAGACCCTGCCCTTCGGCACGCCCGACGAGGTGCGCGATCAGGTGCGGGAGCGCATCCGGCTTCTGAACCGGGGCGGCGGCTACGTGTTCAACCCCATTCACAACGTGGTGGCCAACGTCCCGCCGGAAAACCTCATCGCGATGTATCAGGCAGCCCGCGCCCAGTGACCGGAAAGGCCGCAGGCCCATTGCCGCAAGCCCCGGGAAAGGCAATCCCGAACCCACAGCGCAGTGACGAATTTCTACTAAAAATCGGCCTCTCAGCATCTGAGAAGGCCGATTTTGCTGACTGGATAAACCCCGTGATGAATAATTTATACCAAGTAAAAACAATAATTACTCCAAAGAACCGAGAGATTTTCGATGCAGAACAAGGAGCCGGAGCGAAGAATAGCAGCGCTATTTTGAGCGGAAGGCGACACTGTTTTGCGCGAAAAACCCGG
>CALGYL010000041.1 GCA_937934775.1 uncultured Clostridia bacterium | reverse complement strand
CTCGGGGGCTGCGGGGGCGTGGGCCTCGGGGGCTGCGGGGGCGTGGGCCTCGGGGGCTGCGGGGGCGTGGGCCTCGGGGACTGCGGGGGCGTGGGTTCGGGAGGCTGCGGGAGGCGCGTTTGAGGCGCGGACTGTGCGCCAGGCGCACACAGGACCTGCCCGGGCTGGATGCGTTCAGGATCCACCAGCGGGTTTCGCGCGGCGAGCGCGCGTTCTGAAATGCCCATAGCGCGCGCGATGGACTGGAAGGTATCCCCTTGCCGCACGGCGTATGTTTCGCCCAGCGGGCACTCAGCTCTTTCCAAAAGAAATCCCTCCCCGTTTGAAATCCTATGCGGGGGAGGGATTGTTCAGACTACCCATGTACCGTTTCGGTTCTCATCGCTTCTGGAAGCCCATGCGCCGTATCGGTTTTGACGGTATCTGGAGGCCCGTGCGCCGGGAACGCGTTTTCGTTGTCCGGGCGCGCTTGTTCTTCAGGCGAAGGGCCCCTTGCCGGGCCGGTGCAGTTCGATCTCGTCGACGATGCCGGTCCTCCGGGTCAGAAGGAACAGCGCGGTTTCGGCGATTTCTTCCGGCAGGATCAGGTCTTCCGCCGGAATGTCCGGCCGCACCCGGTAGGCCATGTCGGTCAGTACGCCGCCGGGGCTGAGCATGTGCACCCGGATGCCGTCCTTGTAAACCTCATTGGCCAGCGCCTTGGTGAAGCCCAGCAGCGCGTGCTTGGACGCGCCGTAGACGCTCTGCAGCGGATAACCCTTGTGGGAGACCACCGAGCCGATGTTGAGAATGGCCCCCTTGGACGCCCGCAGATGGGGCAGCGCCGCTTGGCACAGGAAAAAAGGCGCGCGGGTGTTGACTGCCAGGATACGGTCGAACTCCTCCGGCGTGACTTCTTCAAAGGGCCTGGACAGTACTTCACCGGCGTTGTTGACCAAGATGTCAATGCGCCCGAAGCACGTGACCGTCCGCCGGACGACATCGGCGGGCCAGCCTGCGGCGGTCAGGTCGCCGGGCAGGGCGATCGCATTGACGCTGAACCCTTCCGCCAGCCGGGCGGTTTCCAGAAGCTTTTCTTCGTTGCGGCCACAAAGCGCGAGGTCCGCGCCGTTTTCCGCCAAGATCCTGGCGATCGCCCCGCCGATGCCGCCGCCCGCGCCGGTGATCAGCGCAACCTTGCCGGTCAATGCCTTCATGCCTTGGCCATCTCGCTTTCCGCCGCCAGCGCACTGCGCAGCCGCGTAAGGCCGTCCTCAATGACCTCATCTGTCACATCCAGCACCGGGCGGAAGCGGATGGTATGGGTGCCGCTGGTCAACAGCAGCATTTTTTCATGCTCGTAGCAGCGGCGCACCACCCGCTTGCAGGTTTCCTCGTCCGGAAGATCGATGGCCGCCATCAGGCCCAGGCCGCGGGCCTGCGTCACCTGATCGAAGTCCTCCTCCAGCGCTTTCAGGCCGCTCAGCAGTGTTTTGCCCCGCTTCGCCGCGTTTTCCACCAGATGGTCCTGCTGGATGACGCCGATGGCCAGCGCGCCCCGAAGGTAGTCGATGGCGTTGCCGCACCAGGTGCCGCTGATCCGGGAGGACACGCGGAACACGTTGTCCCGGATCTCGTCGATACGCGGCCCCGCCGCGATGCCGCACACCTGGGCCTTCTTGCCAAATACCAGGATGTCCGGCTGAACGCCGAAGTTCTGGTGCGCCCAATTCTTGCCGGTGAGGCCCATGCCGCTCTGCACTTCGTCAAAGATCAGCAGGAATTCATGTTCGTCCGCCAGTTTTCGCAGGCCTTCGAAGAAGGACTTGCCGAAATGACGGTCGCCGCCCTCGCCCTGAACCGGCTCCACGATCAGCGCGGCCGCCGCGTCCGGATGCGAGACGCACCAGGCGTCAATCTCGCCCAGGCACTTCTGCACCCGCTTCTCATAATCCGGATCGTCCGGGAAGCGCAGAACCGGCGGATCAAACATCGGCCAGCCGAAGCGGGGGAAGTACTTGGTCTTGGCGGTGTGGGGCGAATCGGTGGCGCTGAGCGCATACCCTGTGCGGCCGTGGAACGCCCGCTTGAAGTGCAGGATCTGGTCCGCGCCGCCTGAGACGTTCTTTTGCAGGTTCTTTCGGGCCTTCCAGTCGAAGGCGGCTTTCATGGCGTTTTCGACGGCCAGCGCGCCGGTATCGATGAAGAAGAGCCTGCGCATGTCGTCCGGCAGCATCGAGGCCAGCTTTTCCACGAAACGCGCGTAGGGGACTGAGTAGAAGTCGGGGTGCGAGGGCTTGAATACGCTGTAGCGCAGCACGTCCTCGCGGAATTCTTCGCTTCTAAACGCCGGATGGTTGTAGCCGATGGGCATCGACGCGTAGAAGGTGCAAAAATCCAGGTACGCCTCGCCGCTTGCAAGATCCACGACGAAGGAGCCCTGTGAGCGGTCAAAATCGGGCAACAGGCGGAAGCCGTCGGTCAGGATGTACTGCTTCAGCGTGGGGAGAATCTGATGCGCTTTCAATGGGAACGCCTCCTTCCGGTGTCAATCAAATTTGAAATCAATGCCCTGCGCGAGCGGCAGGCTCTTGGAGTAATTGATGGTGCAGGTCTGCCTGCGCATGTAGGCTTTCCAGGCGTCGGAGCCGCTCTCCCGCCCGCCGCCGGTCTCCTTTTCGCCGCCGAACGCGCCGCCGATCTCTGCGCCGGAGGTGCCGATGTTGACGTTGGCGATGCCGCAGTCGGAGCCCGCGCAGGAAAGGAAGGTTTCCGCCTCCCGCAGGTCGTTTGTGAAGATGGCGGAGCTCAGGCCGTGGGCCGAATCGTTCTGGATGCGGATGGCTTCCTCAATGTCGCCCGAGTAGGGGATCAGGTACAGCGCCGGGCAGAAGTTTTCCTCCCGCAGGATTGGCATGCCCTGACGCATCTCGAGGATCGCGGGGCTTACATAGCAGCCGGAAGCGGCGGGCAGCACCTGGCCGCCTGTCAAGAGCTTTCCGCCCTGGGTCACAGCGCGCTCGATGGTCTTTTGGAACATTTCGATGGCGCTCTTGTCGATCATCGGGCCAATGTGGCTCTGCCCGTCCAGCGGGTCGCCGACCTTCAGCTTGGAGTAGGCGTCCGTGAGGCTCCGCGCGGTGCGCTCGAATACGCTCTCGTGGATGATCGCCCGGCGGATGGTGGTGCAGCGTTGGCCGGTGGTGCCCGCCGCGCCGAATACGATGCCCGGGACTACCAGCTTTGGATCGGCGGTGGGCGCGACGATCACCGCGTTGTTGCCGCCCAGTTCCAGGATGGTCCGGCCGAAGCGGGCGGATACGACCTCCGCCACGTGCCGCCCGACGCCAGTGGAGCCGGTGAAGGAAACCAGGCTCACCCGTGGGTCGCGCAGCAGTTTTTCGCCCACCGACGCGCCGCTGCCGACGATCAGGCTGAACACGCCTTCGGGCACGTTGTTTTCCTTTAGGACTTCGCCCAGCAGTTTGTGGACGGCCACCGCGCACAGCGGCACTTTGCCGGAGGGCTTCCAGATCGTCACATCACCGCACACCGCCGCCACCATCGCGTTCCAGGACCATACCGCCACCGGGAAGTTGAACGCGGAGATCACCGCCACCGCGCCCAGCGGGTGGTACTGCTCCATCATCCGGTGGCCTGGGCGTTCGGAGGCGATGGTCAGGCCGTACAGCTGGCGGGAGAGGCCCACCGCGAAGTCGCAGATGTCGATCATTTCCTGTACTTCGCCCATGCCCTCCTGCAGGATCTTGCCCATCTCCATTGAAACCAGTTCGCCCAGCGCCCGCTTGTTCGCCCGCAGTTTCAGACCGAACTGGCGGACGATCTCGCCGCGCCGCGGCGCCGGGATGGCGCGCCAGACCGGGAAGGCCGCCTCGGCCGCGTTCAGCACGCGGTCAAGGTCCTCTGAGGACGCCTGACGGATGCTGCCCAGTGTCCGGTCGTCCACCGGTGAATGAGATTGCACAGTGTCACCGGTTGAGAACCATTCCAAGCCTGTGGAAGCGCCGGGGTACAACGTGTTTTCCAGCATGGACACACCTTCTTTCTTAAAATAGCGCGCGCGGAACGGGCGTCATCGCCCGCGCAGCGCGCTAAAAACAATGGAAGCAGGCGGCGCGGGGCGAGCGTCATTGTCTGTCGAGCGACACCAATCCAGTCTGGCGCGCCCCGAGCCTCGTGCGTTAACCTGAATACAGTATAACATGGACCGGGAAAAATGGGAAGTATTTTGCATTGTTAAATGCATAATGAGTATAAATATACATTATCAAGCCGCTGAATATGCGTGCGAAACACGAAAATTCCGGCCGCAAATGCCACTAATGGTCAATAAATTGTACGGAATCTGGCCGTTAGGACACATCATTTTCGACGGATAATGTATAAGACGGCGCTGTGTTTGCGGCCGCGCGGCTTTCGCCCGTTCGGCGGCTCGTTCCCCAAAACGCGGACCAGCCGCCGGTTTCTAATCCGGCGGCTGGAAGAAACAAGCTTGTCTTTGTATTGGTATAATGACGCGGCCCGGTCTTTCGAGGAGGAGAAGGGGCGCGGCCTGAAGATCTCGGCGGTCACACCCCGCTGGCACCGTAGTTGGCCAGCACGCGGGCGGACGGATCGTTGACGTTGCAACCCTCCCAGGAGCGGTTGGGCATCCAGAAATCGTCCACCATCCGGGCCTGTCCGGGGTAGGCGGATTCGAACAGCTCGCGGTACAGGAGGCTCTCCTTGGTGAAGGGCGCGGCGAAGTCGTACTGGGCGGCTTTTAAACGGAACTCCGCGTCCGTGTACTGGGTTTCGGCGTAGGCCTTCAGGTCTTCCACCATGGAATGGCCCACCGCGTCACTGAAGGCCGCCTTGTCGCGGTATAGGATGGACAGCGGCAACCAATCGCCCTCAAAGGCGCGGCGCAGGAGGTATTTGCCCATTTTGTAGGTGTTCAGCTTGCGTTTGGGATCGATGGACATGACATAGCGGACAAACTCCAGATCACCGAAAGGCACCCGGGCCTCAATGGAGTTGACCGCGATGCACCGGTCGGCCCGCAGCACGTCGTACATGTGCAGTTCGCGGATGCGCTTTTCGGCCTCCCGCTGGAAGGACTCGGCGTCGGGCGCGAAGTCGGTGTATTTGTAGCCGAACAGTTCGTCGGAGATCTCACCAGTCATCAGAACGCGGATGTCGGTATGCGTATTGATGTACTTGCACACCAAGTACATGCCGATGGAGGCGCGGATGGTGGTGATGTCGTAGGTGCCCAGAAGCCTGACAACGTCCGGCAGCGCCTTGAGCACGTCTTCCCGGGAGATGATCACCTCGGTATGGTCGCTCTTGATGTAGTCGGCCACCACGCGGGCGTATTTCAGGTCGATGGCGTCCTTTTCCATGCCAATGGCAAAGGTGCGGATGGGTTTGCCCACGAGCCGGGCCGAGATGGCGCAGACCAGCGAGCTGTCCAGGCCGCCGCTCAGGAGGAAGCCCAGCGGCGCGTCGGCGTCCATCCGCTTTTCGACGCCCGCAATCAGCCTCGTGCGGATGCCTTCGCAGATGGATTCGACGCCGGTGTCGAAGTATTCCTCGGCTTTGGCGATGTCTGAATAGCGGGTGATGACGCCGTTCACCGCGTAGCAGCCGGGCGGGAAGGGCAGAATGGTGTCCGCAAGGCCCACCAGGTTTTTTGGCTCGCTGGCGTAAACCAAGGAGCCGTCCGCGAGCTTACCATAATACAGCGGACGGATGCCGATCGGGTCCCGGGAGGCGATCAGCGCGTCTTTTTTGGCATCGTACAGGATCAGCGCGAACTCCGCGTCGAGGTGGCGGAACATGTCCAGCCCCTGCTCGCGGTACAGCGGCAAGAGCAGTTCGCAGTCGGATTCACTTTCAAATTCGTATTTTTTGGACAATTCGTCCTTGATGGGGCGGAAGCCGTACAGTTCGCCGTTGCAGACCACCATGTCCCCGTCCAGCTCAAAGGGCTGCATGCCGGACTCGGTCAGGCCCATGATCGCCAGGCGGTGGAAGCACAGCCAGCCTTCGCCGGCCTCCTCCACGCGGGACATGTCCGGCCCGCGGGACGTCGTCTGGTTGAAGCACTCCAGCATCTTCTCAAAGGGAACGTTACGCTTCTCGAAACCCATAATGGAACACATAAAAAACGCACCTCCGAATTCATACGCGGCCCTCGCCCTGTCTATTTCAGGACGAATTGCCGCCAATCCGTGGTGCCACCTGATTTACCGCCGAAACGGTCTCTCCTAAGGCTCTAATAAGCCCGTGCGGTTGTAACGTGCCGCCTGCACGTCTCCTCTACTGACCTTACGGCGTTCAATTCGATGCTACGGAGTGTTCTTCCCTGGGATGCACGTGCGGGATTCCCACCAATGCCCGCTCTCTGCGACTGCTTTTCCCGGGTACTTTTCTCCATCGACGCATTTGGTATGAACCTTTATGGCCCGTATCTTATCATGTTCGGGTGGCGCTGTCAAGCGCAAATTTCTGAAATCTAAAATCTTAATCCTTGCACATTTCGGGTGTCAGCGTGGCCAATGGTGAAAAGTTTGCAATAAATTCATTCTCGATTTTCATTTCTGCATTGACAGTCCAAAGGAAGCCATGCTATAATCGGCCATCAAACGGGCAATGAGGCTCCTTTTTGATGCCCGTTGCCGGAAAATCCAGTAGAAATGAGGAGTCGGCGTATGGCGAAGTACACCAGGGACGACATCGTCCGGATCGTAACGGAAGAAGACATCAAGTTTATCCGGATGCAGTTTACCGACATCTTCGGCCAATTGAAGAACGTGGCCATCACCGCTTCGCAGATTGAAAAGGCGGTCAACAACCAGATCATGATCGACGGCAGCTCCATCGAGGGCTTCGTCCGCATCCACGAATCCGACCAATACCTGCGCCCGGATCTGGACAGCTTCACAGTGCTGCCCTGGCGGCCGCAGCATGGCAAGGTGGCGCGGCTGATCTGCGACGTATACAATCCGGACGGCACACCCTTTGTGGGCGACCCCCGCGGCGTGCTGAAGCGGACGCTTACGAAGGCGGCGGCGATGGGCTATTCGTTCAACGTAGGCCCGGAGTGCGAGTTTTTCCTGTTCCAGACCGACGCCGAGGGCAACCCCACCACCAAGACAGGCGATGCCGCCGGTTACTTCGACCTGGGCCCGCTGGACCACGGCGAGGGCACCCGGCGCGAGATCTGTCTGGCGCTGGAGCAGATGGGTTTTGAGATCGAGGCGTCCCACCACGAGGTGGCCGCCGGCCAGCATGAGATCGACTTCAAGTACGCCGACGCGCTGACCGCCGCCGACAACATCATGACCTTCAAGCTCACCGTCAAGACGCTTGCGCAGAAAAACGGGCTGCACGCCACCTTCATGCCCAAGCCGCTCTTCGGCGTCAACGGCTCCGGCATGCACACCAACATGTCCCTGTTCAGGGATGGCAAGAACGTCTTTTATGATCCGTCCGACAAGCTGGGCCTCTCCAAGGAAGCCTACAGCTTTATCGCCGGACTTCTGGCCCATGTGAAGGGCATGTCCGCCGTCACCAACCCGCTGGTCAACTCCTACAAGCGGCTGGTGCCCGGCTATGAGGCGCCCTGCTACCTGGCCTGGTCGGCCAGCAACCGCAGCGCGCTGATCCGCATCCCGGCCGCCCGAGGCCAGTCCACCCGCGTGGAACTGCGCTGCCCCGATCCGGCCTGCAACCCCTACCTGGCGCTGGCTGTGTGCCTGGCGGCGGGCCTGGACGGCATCGAAAACAACATGACGCCGCCGCCCGAGATCACCGAGAATATCTTTGAGATGGGCGCGGGCGAGCGGAGCGAGAAGGGCATCGACAACCTGCCAGGCTCTCTGATGGACGCGCTGGTGGCGCTCAAACAGGATCAGCTGATCATGGACACGCTGGGCGAGCACGCCAGCACCCAGTACATCGCAGGCAAAGTGGCGGAGTGGGACGATTATCGCACCCGTGTCACCAACTGGGAGATCGAGAAGTACATCGTCACCTATTGATGCGGCGGATTGAAATGCAATCCGTCCGCCGAAAGGGGAGACGCGTATGAACCGTCTCATCGTCGCGTTTGAAGGCGACAAACAGTGCGATCTGGTTCGCGAAACGCTGGAGAGCGGCGGCCTTATACCCCGCCTTATCTGCCATACCGGCGCGGAGGTGCTTCGCACGGCTCACGATATGGGCCGGGCGCTGGTAATCTGCGGCTATAAATTCCCGGATATGTCGGCGGACGAGTTGGCCTATGATCTGGGCGCCAATGTGATCGTGCTGGTGATCGGCAAAAATGTGCAGCTGGATTTCTGTGAGCACGAGGGCATCTTCAAGCTGCCCGCGCCGTTTTCCCGCAGCGAGCTTTTGACCTCGGTGTCCATGCTGGTGCAGTTGGCCGAGAAGACGCTTATGGCGCCGCCCCGCCGCAGCGCAGGAGAGGAAGCGCTGGTGGGCGAAGCCAAAGCCATCCTGATGCGCACCGGTATGAGCGAGTCGGAGGCCCACCGCTTCCTACAAAAGCGCAGCATGGAATCCGGCGAGCGGCTGACCAACGTGGCCAAGCGCATCATCCAGAAACCGCCGGTATAACCTTGCGGCGCGCCCTCCGGTCTTTCATCGCGAGGGGAGAGACCGCGCTGCTCGGGCCGCGGGAATCGATTTGCAATTTGCCGTGAGGGTTTTCAGCAGTTTTAAAGATGGCTGCGGCCCGGAACCCATAGGGGATCGGGGCCGCAGCCATCTTTATGCTTTTCTTTTGTATAGGTCCGGGGACACTGCTCCGGTCCGGGTCCGGCGGCGGTTCACAGGGCGTTCGCTTACTTGACGGCCTTCGCCTTGAAGGAATCGACCACCGCGGGATCATCGGTCAGCTCTATGGAGAAGTTGAACTCGCGGGACGCGCCGGCGGCCAGCGTCGGAAGCTCGCCCGCGGCCTTTGCGGCGGCGCGGCCCAGAACGCCCGCAGCCGTGGGCTCGAGGCCCAGCGCGTAGTCGCCTGCGTGCATGCACTTCCACTGGCACAGGAGCGGCAGCACTTCCGCGTCGTAGCGCACGATGGCCGCGATGCCCAGCTTCGGGTTATGAAGCATCGCGAACGCCTCGCCCTCCGGCTGGGTGTGGAAGAAGCACTCCTCCGGCCGCCCGACGCCCGGCGCTTCGATCTGGTTGTATTTATACAGGTTCGCCTTGGCGATGTCGTCCCTGGGGACCACCGTCTTGGAGTTGGCGTAGACCATCGCGCCTTCGTCCAGCAGCGGGTAGCCGAAGTTGACGTGGTAGACCATCATTACCGGCTGCTCCGCAAAGCCCTGATTTTCCACCACGTCCTTGACGCGGATGATGCTGCGCTCGGTCTCGACGATCATTTCGCGGTGCAGCAGCATGTTCGCGCCGAAGACGCTGGACTCCCGCACGCTGCCGGCAAAGCGCAGCTTCTTCTCGTCGCCGTCGTAGAAGCTCTCCGCGCACACGCCCTGCGCCGGGATGTTGTTGTATGGGCCGTGCAGGCCCAGCTTCTGGCCCTCGTCCACGCAGGGAGCGCCGGAGTAAGTGATGCCGCAGGTGGTCAGAAGGCCCGCGTAGAACTGCCTGAGGAAGCCCAGCGCGCCATCTTCCTGGTAGAGGGCCGGGGAACGCATGCCAGTGACCGATGCAAAGCCCACCGAAACGCCCTTGAAGGACGCATAGGGGATGTCCATACCGCGGTCGGCCGCGATGGTCACCGTGAGCCCCTGGCCGTTTTTGGCCCGGTAGGCCTTGACGCCCCGTGCCGGGCCGTCATTGTAGGTGAAGGACGAGATGCCGCACAGGGAGTTGAGGTTTCCGACGTATTTGCGAAGTTCGAATTCCTGACTCTTCTTCAATGTCCGCGCCTCCCAAAATCCGCATTGCTGTATGCGAATTATATCCCCGGAAAGGGGATGCTGTCAATCTTTACAGAATCGTGCGGCTGTGATATGCTATCCTTCGAGGTGAGGCGTTTGACCGGTCGCTTCCGGGAAATCCAATCAAGGCTGGGCCGCAATGGGGCCGCGGCGCTTCTTTTTGCGCTGGGAGCGGGAATGATCGCCATCGGCGTTGCCCGGGGCGAAGCCCTCCAGGTGTTCCAGAAGGCGGCGCGCATCTGTCTGGAGTGCATCGGCCTTGGCTAGGAAATCAAACAAGAGAACAATCTTTCAGCTCGCGTGGGCGGCGCTGACCAACGGATACGCGCTCGGGTATGTTCAGGGGCGCATCTTCTCCGGCTGGTCCAAGTCGATCTGCCTGCCTGGGCTTAATTGCTATTCCTGCCCGGGCGCGCTGGGCGCGTGCCCGATCGGCTCGCTGCAGGCGGTTCTGAGCGGCCGCGGCAGCTGGTTTTCGTTCTATGTCGTGGGTTTTCTCCTGTGCGTGGGCAGCATTTTCGGCCGCTTCATCTGCGGCTGGGCCTGCCCGTTTGGGCTTTTGCAGGACCTGATCTACAAGATTCCGCTGCCGAAAAAATGGAAGCGCAAGAACCTGCCCGGCCACAGATGGCTGGTGCGGGTCAAATATGTGGTGCTGCTCCTGTTCGTCATCCTGGGCCCACTTATGCTGGTTGACAAATTCGGCCTGGGCAGCCCGCAGTTCTGCAAGTGGCTCTGCCCGGCGGGCACGGTGGCGGGTGGGCTTCTGCTCGCGGCCAACGCGGCGCTCCGCCCGCTGGTGGGCCTGAGATTTCTTTGGAAAATCGCCCTCGCGCTGGTGGTTTTGGTGGGCGCGACGGTGTATTACCGCCCGTTTTGCAAATACTTGTGTCCGCTGGGCGCGGCGTACGCGCCGTTTAACCGGGTGGCGCTTCTGCGCTATCAGGTGAACGAGCACGCCTGCACCCGCTGCGGCGCGTGCGCGAAGGTTTGCAAGATGGGTGTCGACCCACAGAAGAACCCCAACAGCCCGGAGTGCATCCGATGCGGCGACTGTGTGCGCGCTTGCCCCACCTGCGCCATCGGCTTTGCAAACGCCCGGAATGCGACTGGAGGAAATGTACGTGCTGACCGACATTGAGATCGCGCAGACTGCGTCGCCGCTTTCGATCGGGGAAATTGCCCGGGACGCGGGTGTCGACGAACGGTTTGTGGAACCCTATGGCCGCGGCAAGGCCAAGATCGACCTGGAATTTCTGCGAGAGAGCCAGAAGCCCGACGGCAAGCTCATCCTCGTGACCGCCATCACGCCCACGCCGGCCGGCGAGGGCAAGACCACGACCACGGTGGGCCTGGCCGACGCGCTCAGGCGCACCGGACGAAACGCGGTGGTGGCGCTGCGCGAGCCTTCCCTTGGACCGGTTTTTGGCGTCAAGGGCGGCGCGGCGGGCGGCGGCTACGCGCAGGTGATCCCGATGGAGGACATCAACCTGCACTTTACCGGCGATTTTCACGCCATCGGCGCGGCAAATAACCTGCTGGCCGCCATGCTGGACAACCACATCTACCAGGGGAACGCGCTCGGGATCGATCCGAGGCGCATCACTTGGCGTCGCTGTGTGGATATGAACGACCGGCAGCTACGCTCTGTGGTGGACGGCCTGGGCGGGCGCGTCAACGGCGTACCCCGGGAGGACGGCTACGACATCACCGTGGCCTCCGAGGTCATGGCGGCATTGTGCCTGGCCTCCGGCATGGGCGACCTCAAGGCGCGGCTGGGCCGTATGATCGTGGGCTACACCTGTGAGGAAAAGCCGGTCACGGCCGCCGACCTCAAGGCCGAGGGAGCGATGGCGGCGCTATTACGCGACACGCTCAAACCCAATCTGGTGCAGACGCTGGAGCACACGCCCGCCTTCATCCATGGCGGCCCGTTTGCCAACATCGCCCACGGCTGCAATTCCGTACTGGCCACCCGCATGGCGCTGAAGTGCGGCGACTATGTGGTCACCGAAGCGGGCTTCGGCGCGGATCTGGGCGCGGAGAAATTTCTGGATATCAAGTGCCGGGTTTCCGGGCTGAAGCCGGACGCCGCGGTGCTGGTGGCCACCGTCCGGGCGCTGAAGATGCACGGCGGCGTGCCCAAGGACCGCCTTTCCGAGGAAAACCTCGGCGCGCTGGACGCGGGCTTTGAAAACCTCGCGCGCCACGCCCGGAACCTCCGGGAAATCTTCGGCCTGCCGGTTGTGGTGGCGATCAACCGCTTCCCTGCGGACACCGTGGCGGAACTGGAGCGGGTGCGTGAGAAGTGCCAGGCGCTGGGGCTTCCGGTTGCGCTGAGCGAAGTGTGGGAGAAGGGCGGCGCGGGCGGCGTCGAACTTGCGGAGCTGGTCGCGGCGCAGTGCGGCGGGGCGCTGCGCTACTGCTACGAGCTGGACCAGTCCATCGAGGAAAAGATCGAGGCCATCGTCACGCGCCTCTACGGTGGCGTCAAGGCTGAATTGAGCCCGGAGGCGAAAAAGCAGGCGAAAAAGCTGACGGAGTTGGGGTTTGGCAGTTTGCCCATCTGCATGGCCAAGACGCAGTACAGCTTTTCCGATAAGCCGTTGCTTTTGGGCGCGCCGTCGGGGTTTGAGGTTTCAGTCAAGCAGCTTCGGGTGTCTGCCGGCGCGGGCTTCATCGTGGCCTTGACCGGCGACATCATGACCATGCCGGGTCTTCCAAAGACCCCCGCCGCCGAGCGGATCGACGTGGACGAGCAGGGCCGGATCACCGGGCTGTTTTAGTGCGATCCGCGGTATCAGTCTGGGCGTGGGAGAAACCCGCGCGTTCCTGTCCGATACGGCAAAGGAAGCGATCGGATCCCGAGCATGGACGCAGGGGAGACCCGTGCGGCGATACAAGGGATACTCCGGATCGCATATCTTTTCTTCGCCTTCCCGCTCCCCGCCGGGGTCTGTTCCGGCGGGGACTATTTCTATTCGCGCAGGGATAAGGGTGCGATGAACGCTTTCAACAGATTTTCCGGCTGGTTTCCACGGTTACGCCGACAGGCTGCGGTTTTATTCGGGTATTATTGTAAATTTACCCGAACAATACTGGAAGGAACAGGCCGAAATGGGCTATAATATCGCTACGGCTGGCATCAGGCAGTTCGATATTTCCGATCGGATTCAGGAGGCTTTCAATGTCTGACAGCAAGGCGTCTGGGCAGAAAGCCCAATCGCCCGAATCGCGCGTCGCGCGCCGGAAAAAGTCCCGACAATGCTGGTGGGCCGGCCCCGTTTCGCTGGCGCTGGCCTGTGTGCTGGTGGTCGTGGGCCTGTACGTGGCGGACAAGATGGGCGAGTACCGCGCTTTTATGCAAAAACGGGCGCAGGTCGACCGGACGACGTTTTACCCTGGGCTGTCGATCGAGGGCATCGACGTGAGCGACATGGACTATGCGACCGCGCTGGCCCATTTTCAGGCGCTGGACGAGCAGCAGGAGAGCGCCTATTTTGTGGAGCTTACCTTTGGGAATCAAAAATGGACGCTGGAGGAGGACGCCTTCGGCTACCAGAGCGACTACCGGCAGATTTTGGAAAGCGCGTGGGCCGTGGGCCGTTATGGCTCCTTTGAGGAGCGGTATACCGCGGTTTCCAGGGCGGCGGGGGAGTGGTCCAGAAACTACACCATCACCCGCACCATCGACCGGACGAAGCTTTTAAACGAGCTGACGCCCATCGCCGCGTCGCTGACCCAGCCGGGGACCAACGCGCAGGTGACCGGCTTTTCCACCAGCAAGCTCAAGTTCACTTTTTCGGACGGCACGGTGGGCTACATCGTCGATGCGGAAAAACTCTTGCAGCAGGTGCTGGACAAGATCAATCAGGGCGGCGGTGAACTCCCGATTACCCGGGATGAAATCGATCCGCCGCTGACCGCGGAACAGCTGTCCAAGCTGTTCGGCAAGGTCTCCTCGGCCTCCACCAACGCTTCCTTTTCCACCAATAACCGCCTGACCAACATCAAGGTGGCCTGCAAGACGATCAACGGCACGGTCGTCCAGCCGGGAGAGACTTTCTCCTTCAACAAGGCGTTGGGGGAACGCACCACCAAGAAGGGCTACAAGGCGGCGGGCGCGCTGGAAAACGGCATGCACACGCAGCAGGTGGGCGGCGGCATCTGCCAGGTGTCCACCACGCTGTTCAACGCCGTCGCCAAAGCCGATCTGACGATTGTCGATCGGTCTCCACACACCATTCCGTCGGTATACGTCGATCTGGGCAAGGACGCGGCGGTCAACTGGAACAATCAGGACTTTAAATTCAAGAACACCAGCCTCTACCCGGTTTACATCGTGGCTACGCTGGGTAAGGACAAGAAAGTGAATTTCAGCATCTACGGAAAGCTTCTGGACGACGGCGTGACCATCAAGATCGCATCCAAGCGGACCGGCGTGGTGAACCCCGGTGCGGACCAGATCATCGTGGACAGTTCCCTGGCCCCGGGCGAACAGGTGGTCGTGGAGAAGGCCCGCAAGGGTTACTCCGCCGAAACCTACCGCGTATATTACGACGCAAACGGCAAGGAGATTGATCGTCAGCGCCTGTTCAAAAGTGTGTACAGGTCGGCCGGCGCGGTCATCCGGGTCGGGAAATAGGAGGAGTTTTATGCCTGTCATGATCCCGGACAATTTACCTGCCGTGCAGGTGCTGCGCGACGAGAATATATTCGTCATGACCGAGGAACGCGCCATCAGTCAGGACATCCGACCGCTGCGCGTGGCCATCCTGAACCTGATGCCCAACAAGGAAGTCACCGAGACGCAGCTTTTTCGCGTGATCGGAAACACCCCGCTGCAGGTGGAGGTGACGCTTCTGCACACCGCCACCCACGAAAGCTCAAACACCTCCAAACTGCACCTGGATTCCTTCTACAAGACGTTTGACGACGTGAAAAAGGAAAAATTCGACGGTCTGGTCATCACCGGCGCGCCGGTGGAAATGCTCCGGTTTGAGGATGTGGACTACTGGGAGGAGCTGAAAAGCATCCTTCAATGGGCGGAAACCCATGTATTCTCGACACTTTTGATCTGCTGGGCGGCGCAGGCGGGCCTGTACTATTACTACGGCATCCCCAAGTACGAGCTTGGGATGAAGTGTTCCGGCGTGTTCCCGCACACGGTGCTGGCGCCCAACCATCCGCTGATGCGCGGGTTCGATACCAAATTCTTTGCGCCCCATTCCCGCCACACCGAAGTGCGCGCGGAGGACATTCTGGCCGTGCCGGAACTGACGCTCCTGTCCGTTAGCGAGGATGCGGGCGTGTACATCGCATCGTCGCCGCTGGGCAAGCGGGTGTTTGTGACCGGCCATTCGGAGTACGACCCCAACACCCTCCGGATGGAATACGAGCGGGATGTGAAAAAAGGCATGAACGTGCCCGTCCCCTGCAACTATTTCCCGGACGACGATCCGACGCGTGAGCCGGTGGTCGTCTGGCGCGCCCATTCGAACCTTCTTTTCCAGAACTGGCTCAACTACTGCGTCTATCAGGAGACGCCCTACGATCCGGAGAAGATCGGGCAGTAGAGAGCGGGTTATCCGGCGCCTTGGCAATCGCTTCCTGCCTTGACACGCTGTTCCCTGCGGCAAACGCGCCGGGAACAGTGCTCAGAGAATCAAAAAATCCTGCGGTATTTTTGATTCAAAAGGAAGAAACTGCGTGCGCCTGAAATCCTGCCGGATTTCCGTGCGGCGCACTGACCGTTGGTACCATATCCACCACCAGTATGTGCACTGATGGTAAAAACACGCTTCCGGCGCACATGTCGCCGGAAGCGATGGAAGCAGAGCGAGACTTTGTTGATCGTCTGCATGCTGTTCCCGGCGGCAAACGCGCCGGGAACAGCGCTTTTATTGCGAAGTGCGCGGGCGGAGGGCGCGGCTCCGTGTGGCGGCGGGCCGCCGGAAAAACCGGACGGATTCTTGTTTCGACCGATGATTCCTCCTTCACAAGCAGGATTCTGGGGTCATGAATATTTAGAAGAATAAATCCGGTAAATTTTCGGGTTTGGGTGTTGACGAAGAAGCGAAAGTTTGATACAATAATTTGCGTCGCCTAAGCGGGCTTGGGCGAACCCCAGCGGGGTGTAGCGCAGTTCGGTAGCGCACGTGCTTTGGGAGCATGGGGTCGCAGGTTCAAATCCTGTCACCCCGACCATTTCTCAGCCTGCGCGATGTGGCCTCTTGGTCAAGCGGTTAAGACACCGCCCTTTCACGGCGGTAACAGGGGTTCGAGTCCCCTAGAGGTCACCAAGAGATGCACCGGCGTTGTGCGCAATGCCGGTGTGTCATTTCAGAAGCGCGGGCCTTTAGCTCAGTTGGTTAGAGCAGTCGGCTCATAACCGATCGGTCCGGGGTTCAAGTCCCTGAAGGCCCACCAAGCTCCTTAGGGCCGCGTCGGCCCTTTGTGGTCCGGTAGTTCAGTTGGTTAGAATGCCAGCCTGTCACGCTGGAGGTCGAGGGTTCGAGCCCCTTCCGGATCGCCAAAGCGCCCCTCGCAAGAGGGGCGCTTTCCATTTGATCCTTTGTTTCAGGCTTTGTTCGCACCCGGCGGCCCTTGCGCATTCAAGTGGAAGGCCGCGGCGCCGTTCTACATACCCCGCGAAAGCGTTTTACATTCCCCGCCGGAAACGGTATAATGAGGCATACATCACACTGGGAGGTTTTCCATGCCGCGCGTCGAAGGGGTCGTGGAGGAGATCGTCTTCCGCAACGATCAGAACGGGTTTTCAGTGCTCTCGGTCAAGGCCGGCCGGGAGCGCTTTGCCGCGGTGGGCGCGCTGGCGTTTGTGGTCGAGGGGGAACGGGTAATCCTGGAGGGCGACTGGGTGGAGCACCCGGAGTATGGACGCCAGCTGAAAATCGCCTCCTGCGAGAACGTGGAGCCGGAGACCGTCGGCGGTATCGAGCGCTACTTGGGCTCCGGACTGATCCACGGCGTAGGCCCTGTCACCGCCAAGCTGATCGTGAAAAAGTTTGGGGAAGACGCGCTGGCCATTCTGGACGAGACGCCCGAGCGGCTGGGCGAGATTCCAGGCATCGGACCCAAGCGAGCAAAGCTGATCGCGCAGTCCTATCAGGAGCAGCGCGCCGCCCGTCAGGCGCTGGTGTTTCTGCAGAGCTACGGCATCACACCCGCGCTGTCCATGAAGATCTTCAAGGCCTTCGGCGACCGCACGCAGGCGGTGGTCCGGGCCAACCCCTATCAACTGGTGGAGCGGGTGGAGGGCATCGGTTTCAAGACCGCCGACTTAATCGCCCATTCCATCGGCATTGAGCCGGAATCGCCGGAACGGCTCTCCTGTGCGCTCGGCTACGTACTGGAGGAGGCCTCGCAGGTCTCCGGCCATATGTACCTGCCGAAGGGGATGCTGCTCTCCGAGACCGCGCGGCTCGCCGGCGCGCCGGAGGAGCTGGTGGATACGCAGCTCAGGACACTGGCGCTGGCCGGGCGGCTTGTTTTTGCCCCAGCGGACGGGCAGGACGCGGTGTACCTGGGGCGGCTCTACGAGGCGGAGGCGGAGGTCGCCAGGCGGCTTTCTTTGCTCATGCGCATGGCCCCGCCCGCGCTGGATGCGGATGGCATCGTCGGGTACGAGCAGCGCTCCGGCGTCACGCTGGGCGCGGAGCAGCGGGAGGCGGTACGGCTTGCGGTCTCCGGCGCGGTGACGGTGATCACCGGCGGGCCCGGCACCGGCAAGACCACCGGCATCCGGTGCATCATCGAACTTTTATCCCGAAAGGGCGGCGTGATCCTGTGCGCGCCCACCGGCCGCGCCGCCAAGCGCATGACCGAGGCCACCGGCGTCGAGGCCAAGACCATCCACAGGCTCTTGGAATACGGCGGGGAAGAGGGCATGTTTCAGCGGGATCAGGACAACCCCATTGACGCGGATTCCGTGATCGTGGATGAGGTCAGCATGGTGGATACGCTGCTCATGCGCTCGCTTTTGCGCGCGCTGAAGCCGGGTACGCGGCTGGTTCTGGTGGGCGATGCCGATCAGCTGCCGTCGGTTGGCGCGGGCAACGTGCTGCATGACCTGATCGAAAGCCGGGTCGTGCCGGTCAAAAGACTCACCGAGATCTTCCGGCAGGCGCAGGAGAGCATGATTGTCGTCAACGCTCACCGGATCAACACCGGCGCC
>CALGYL010000040.1 GCA_937934775.1 uncultured Clostridia bacterium | reverse complement strand
GACCACCGAGATCTACACTCTTTCCCTACACGACGCTCTTCCGATCTGCTGTACGAGGATGTGCTCCTGTCCCGGGCGTCTCAGGCGGTGATCATCACCGCGGAGCGCATAGTGGGCGACGAGTACTTCGCCCATTCGGACCGGAAGGCGAACATTCCGCACTTTCTGGTGCGCGCGGTCGCGTATGCGCCCCGCGGCGCGGCCCCCGGCGCATGCCACGGCGCTTACGGCGTTCAGGACGAGTGCATCCGTTCCTTCCTGCGTCTGAAAGACCGGGACGCGCTTGCGGACTGGCTGAAAAGGAGGCCGTAAATGCTCAGACCCTGTGACATCATGGTGGTTGAGATGGCGCGGCTGATCCGCGACGGGGAGACGGTGTTTCACGGCGTCAGTTCCCACATGCCGCTGATCGCGGTACTGCTGGCCAAGGCCACCCACGCGCCAAACGCGGTACACCTCAACATCCCCGGCGGCGTGGACCCGTTCAAGCCCCGCCTCCAGCACTTCACTAGCGCGGGGGACGACCTGTGGGAGCCGGCCCAGGCGGAATTCCCCCTGATGGAGGTCTTTGACCTGAGCATGCGGGGCGGGCTGGACGTGGCGTTTTTGAGCGGCGTTCAGTTTGACGCCCGGGGCGGCGTCAACGCCTCGGTCATCGGGGACTACCGAAAGCCCAAGGTCCGTCTGCCGGGCGGCGCGGGCAGCGCGGTTCTGATCCCCACCGCGCGCCGGGCCATTCTCTGGCGCACCAAGCACGACCGGCGAACGTTTGTGGATACACCGGACTTCCTGACCGCCCGGGGCAATGTCTCAGACATCGTGACCCCGCTGTGTACCTTCACCATGTTTCGCGGCGAGCTGATCCTGAAGAGCGTGCATCCGACCTCCACGACCCGGGAGGTCGCGGAGAATACGGCCTTCCCCATCCGCTACCTGTCGCTGGAAACCACGCTGCCCCCCTCCCCCGAGGAGCGGCGCAAACTCGACGAAATTGACCCACAGGATCTGCGCAGTCTGGAATTTCGCTAGAAACGAACGCATTGCGTGATTTTGCAAGAGAGGAAGTCTTGAATATGTCCCGTTTCGACACCTATTTCCTGATGAAGACCCCGGATGTGCTGGAATATGTAGCGGAAAAGGGCTATATGCCCCAGGACGCGGCGCTGTCCGCCAAGGAAATCGGCGACGGCAACCTGAACTACGTCTTCCGCGTGGTTGACGAGAAGACCGGAAAGAGCGTGATCGTCAAGCAGGCGGGCGTGGCGCTGCGCATCTCCGCCGAGATGAAGGTCTCCACCGACCGCAACCGCATCGAGAGTGAAATTCTCGAAATCGAATGGAAATACGCGCCCGGGCTGGTGCCCAGGATTTTCGGCTACGACACCGTGATGAGCGCCTGCGTGATGGAGGATCTGTCCGATCACGCGCTGATGCGCTATGCCCTGATGCGCCACGAAACCTTCCCCCGCTTCGCGGAGGACATCTCCACCTTCATGGTCAACACCCTCCTCAAAACCACGGACGTCGCCATGGAGCACAAGGCGAAAAAGGACCTGGTCAAGCGCTTCATAAACCCCGAACTGTGCGAGATCACCGAGGACCTGGTGCTCACCGAGCCCTACAACGATGTGAACCACCGGAACATCGTGTTCCCCCGCAACGCCGAATTTGTGCGGCGCGAGCTCTACGAGGACGAGGCGCTGCACCTTGAAATCGCCAAGATCAAGTTTGAGTTCATGAACAACGCCCAGGCGCTGATCCATGGCGACCTGCACACAGGCTCCATCTTTGTAAAGCCCGATTCCACCCGCGTGTTCGACCCGGAGTTCGCCTTCTTCGGCCCGATGGGCTACGACATCGGAAACGTCGTCGCCAACCTGATCTTCGCGTACGACAACGGCTGGGCGGCGGAGGAAACGGCCTTCTGCGATTGGGCGCTGGAGGCCATCCGGGAGACGCTCAACCTGTTCCGCGAGAAGTTCCTCAAGGCATTTGACGCGTGCGTCACCGACCGGATGGCGAAAACGCCGGGCTTCAAGGAGTGGTACCTCGGCAGCGTCATGACCGACACCGCCGCCTACGCGGGCACGGAGCTGATCCGCCGCACGGTGGGCATGGCGCAGGTGAAGGACGTGACCACCATTTCCGACCCGGACAAGCGCGCCTACTGCGAGCGCCTGAACGTCCTGTGCGCCAAGGCGTACATCCTGAACCGCGCCGCCTTCCAGACGGGCGAGGACTTCCTCGAGGCCGTCCGGAAAGCCGCCGAAGCCGCCAAATAAACCCTCAGGGAACCGCTGATTGAATAAGGTGGTGGATTGCCGAGGTGATTTTCTGTCCCCACAGGGAGCCAGAAGGAAGCCGACCCTTCGGGATACGCCTTCGGCGTGAAATGCAGCGCTACGGCGACCGGATGGGCGACAAAAGTGGGGGCGGAAAAGCGACCGGCAAGCCTGCCGCCGAATCAATCAGCGGCTACCCAGCAAAGGATGATGCATCATGGCTGACAAGAACATCATGAGTTACGAGACCGTCGCGCTGGATGACGAAAACAGCGCGCTGGTCATCATTGACCAGACCAAACTGCCCTATGAAGTGGAAATTCTGCACCTCACCGAGCAGAAGGACATTTGGGACGCCATTTACCTCCTCCAGGTGCGCGGCGCGCCCGCCATCGGCGTGTCCGCGGCTTTTGGCATCTACCTGGCTGCGAAGCGGATTCAGGCAGATTCCTGGGAGGCGTTCTACCGCCAGTTCAAGCCCGCGAAGGAATATCTGGACTCCGCCCGCCCCACCGCGGTCAACCTGTCCTGGGCGCTGAACCGCATGGAGCGGGTGGTGCTGGCAAGCAGGGACAAGTCCGTGCCGGAGATCGTGGCGCTGCTTCACAAAGAATCCGTCGCCATCAAGGACGAGGACGTCTGGATGTGCCGCCAGATCGGCGAATACGGCCTGAGCCTCATCAAGAACGGCGACGGCATCCTCACCCACTGCAACGCGGGCCAGCTGGCCACCTCGAAATATGGCACGGCGCTGGCGCCCATCCACCTGGGCCGGGAGCGCGGTATGAACTTCAAGGTCTTTACCGACGAGACACGGCCGCTGCTTCAGGGCGCACGCCTCTCCGCCTTTGAGCTGTTCGCCGACGGCGTGGACACCACCGTCATCTGCGACAACATGGCCTCTCAGGTCATGAAAAACGGCTGGGTGCAGGCGGTCTTTGTCGGCTGCGACCGCGTGGCCGCCAACGGCGACGCCTGCAACAAGATCGGCACCTCGGGCGTAGCGATCCTGGCGAAGTACTACGGCATCCCCTTCTACGTCTGCGGCCCCACCTCCACCCTTGATATGTCGGTGGCGAAGGGCGAGGACATCCCCATCGAGCAGCGCCCCGCCCACGAAGTGACCGAGATGTGGTACAAAAAGCGCATGGCCCCCGAGGGCGTCAACGTCTTTAACCCCGCCTTCGACTTTGCGGACAACGAGCTGATCACCGCGATCATCACCGAATACGGCATCGCGCGCCCGCCCTACGGCGAGAGCCTGAAAGAGATCTTCCGGAAGAAGCAGGAAGCGCGCAAAGAAGCACTATGAACGATAAAGCGCTTGAAGGCCTGGTTCTGCGCATCGTGCTGACGGAGCTTTCGAAAAAAGGCGAACGCTTTGTGCCCGTGTCGTCCTCCAACCGGCATGCGCACCTGAGCCAGGCGGATGTGGAAAGGCTGTTCGGCCCCGGCTACCGCCTGACCAGGTTCCGGGACCTTCAGCAGCCCGGCCAGTACGCCGCGAACGAGAGCGTAACCATCGAAACCGAAAAAGGCAGCCTTTCCCTGCGCGTGGTCGGCCCCGCCCGGAAGGAAACCCAGGTGGAACTGAGCTTCGCCGACTGCTTCAAACTCGGGATCAAACCCGTGCTGCGCATGTCCGGCGAGACGAAGGGCACGCCCGGCTGCACATTGGCAAACGCCGGCCGCCGCATCTCGATCGATCACGGGGTGATCGTCGCGGCGCGGCATCTGCACATGTCCCCCGCCGAGGCGGAGGGCTTCGGCCTCCGGGATGGCGACGTAGTCGCCCTTCAGGTGGAGGGACCCCGCGCGGCGGTGCTGGAAAACGTGGTGGTCCGAACCGGCGAAGCACACAGCCTGGAGGCGCACATCGACAAAGACGAGGCCAACGCCTGCGGCCTTGAGGACGGGCGGCTGTGCCGCCTGCTGACCGCGGCCCGCGCGCCCGCGCCCATGTTCGGCGCGGCGAGCCCGCGGCCGTCAAAAGCCCCCGCCGCGGAAACCGCGTCCCCAGCCCTGACGGCCGTCGCACTCGCCGAAGCGGCTCCGGCGCTCAAGACCTATGTGCCCGGGACGGAGAAGGCCGCCTCCGCGCCCGGAAATTCGCCCGGAACCGGGAATTCCCTTCTGGACCTTTCCGCGGAACCGCGCCGCTTCCTCTCCGAGGAGGACGTTTTGAACGCCGCGCGCGATGGGTACAGGATCATCCGGTGCGCAAAGGACGCGATCATCACCCCGCTGGCCCGGGACGCGGCCTCGGGCAGGGGCGTCGAGCTGATGAAGCTGATGTAAGGAGCCTGAGAAGAATGGCACTGACTGAACAGGAGATCCGCAAGATTACGGATGAGATCGTGCGCAGCCTGTCCGGCGCGCTGAAGGCGGCTTCGCCGAACCCCGCGCCCGCACCCAGGGACGGCTTCACCGGCCGGTGGCTGTGCGATACCGCCGAAGAAGCCATCGAAAACGCCAAGCGCGCGCAAATGGAACTGGCCAATTCCACGCTGGAAAAACGGGGCGAGCTGATCGAGGCCATGCGCAAAGCCGCCATCCAGCACGCGGAGCCGCTGGCAAGGCTGGCGCATGAGGAAACCGGCTACGGCCGCGTCGCGGACAAGGTTCAGAAGAACCTGCTGGTCGCGCGCCGCACCCCCGGCATCGAGGACCTTTCCACCCGCTGCGAGACGGGCGACAACGGCATGATGCTCATCGAGCAGGCGCCCTTTGGCGTCATCGGCTCCATCACGCCCTCCACCAATCCCACCGCGACGGTCATCAACAACACCATCAGCATGATCGCGGCGGGCAACGCCGTCGTGTTCAACCCCCATCCGTCGGCCAAGCGCGCCTCCCAGGAGGCCATGCGCATCCTGACGGAGGCCATCGTCCAGGCCGGAGGTCCCGCCACGCTGATCACCACCGTGAAGGAACCGACGCTGGAGAGCGGGCAGGCCATCATGACCCACCCGGACATCGCGATGCTCTCCATCACTGGCGGCGAAGCCGTGGTGCATGTGGCCATGAAGTGCGGCAAAAAGGCCGTCGCCGCCGGCCCCGGAAACCCGCCCGTGATCGTGGACGACACCGCCGACATCGAAAAAGCGGCCAAGGACATCGTGGACGGCGCGAGCTTTGACAACAACGTTCTGTGCATCGCGGAAAAAGAGGTGTTCGTCTTTTCAAGCGTCGCCGACCGCCTGATGGCCGCGATGGAGAAGCAGGGTGCTTTGCGCGTCCAGGGGCCGGACATCGACAGGATCGTCAAAACCATCCTCATCCCCAAGGACGGCAGGCACGTCATCAACCGCAAGTACGTGGGCCGGGACGCCGCCATCATCCTGAAGGATTCCGGCGTGAGCTTCTTGAGCGACCCCCGGCTGGTGATCGCGGAGGTCGACCGGAACCACCCCTTCGTGATGACCGAAATGCTGATGCCGGTGCTGGCCATCGTGCGGGTGAACGGCATCGACGAGGCCATCGAGGAGGCGTTCCGCGCGGAGCAGGGTTGTAAGCACTCCGCGATGATCCACTCCGCCAACGTACACAACATGTCGAAGGCCGCGCGGCGCATGAACACCACCATCTTCGTGAAAAACGCCCCGAGCTACTCCGGCCTGGGCATGGGCGGCGAGGGATTCACCACGATGACCATCGCAACCCCCACCGGCGAGGGCGTCACCAGCGCGAGAACCTTCACAAGGCTGCGCCGCTGCGTGCTCTTTGGGGATTTCCGGATCAGTTGAGGAAGCAATATGGACGTGATTGAAGCCATCCGGCGCGCGGGCGTCGTGGGCGCGGGGGGCGCGGGCTTTCCCACCCATGTGAAACTGAATGTCCGCGCCGAGCGGGTCATCGTAAACGGCGCGGAGTGCGAGCCGCTTTTGAGGGCCGATCAGTACACGATGCGGGACCGGGCGGCGGAAATCGTCCGCGGGCTGGAACTGGCCATGGAGGCCGCCCACGCCCCGGCGGGCGTGATCGCCACCAAAACCCACTACGAGGAGGCCGTTTCAGCCCTGCGGCACGCAATCGAGGGGAAGCCGAACCTGAGCCTGCACCTGATGGGGAGCTACTACCCCTCCGGCGACGAGAAAAGCGTGATCTACGAGGTCACCGGCAGGGTGGTTCCAACCGGCAAGCTGCCCATAGACGAAGGCTGCGTGGTGGTGAACGCGGGCACGGCGCTGAATATAGCCCGGGCCGCGGACGGAATCCCGGTGACGGAGCGGATTTTAACCATCGCGGGTGACGTGCCCGATCCATTGACCGCATCTGTGCCCCTCGGCGTCACCTACCGGGAGGCGCTGGGCTTAAGCGGCTTTCAGGGGGACCGGCGGGACTACGCGCTGATCGCCGGCGGGCCCTGTATGGGCGCTTTGGCGGAAGACTGGGACGCGCCGGTCACCAAGACCACCGGCGGCCTGATCGCGCTGAAACGGACGCATCCGCAGATCCGCCTGCGCACGATCACGGTGGAGCAGCAGGCGCGGCTGGCCCGCGCGATCTGCTGCCAGTGCAGCCGCTGCACGCAGATGTGCCCCCGGCACGCGATGGGACTTCCGGTGGAACCGCACAAGGCGATGCGGGCCATCTCCACGGGCAACGCGCATCTTCTGGGCGACGCGGCGGGCGTACTGGCCTGCTCAAGCTGCGGCCTGTGCACCAACTTCGCCTGCGAGATGGGCCTGACCCCGTCCGTGGTCATGACCATGCTCAAGCAGGAACTGGGCAAGGCGGGGGTTCGCCCCGTGCCGGAGGCCCGGATCGAACCGGAGTCGTGGATTGCGATGAAGTCCGTGCCGGTCAAGCGGCTGATCGCCCGCATGAACCTGACCGCCTTCGACCGGCCCGCGCCCTGGAGCGGCCGGACGCTCGTGCCCAGGAAGGTCACGCTGCCGCTCCGGCAGCACGTGGGCAAGCCGTCCGAGCCGGTGGTCAATCCCGGCGACCGGGTTCACAAGGGGCAGCTGATTGCGCACATCCCGGACGGGGCGCTGGGCGCCATGCTGCACGCCTCGATGGACGGCCTCGTGACGGAGGTCAGCGACCGGGCGATCGTCCTTCAGGACGCGTAGTCCCGGCTGCGGGTCCATCCGCCGGATGAACGCAAATGCTCCATCGTATAAGGAGGGGAATGAGGCAGACATGACGGCAATCGGCGTCGTTGAAACCAACAGCATCCCGCTGGGGGTGCTCGCGGGGGATCAGATGGTCAAGACCGCGGCGGTCGAACTGGTCGCCGCGCAGACGGCCTGCGCGGGCAAGTACATCGTCATGGTCAGCGGCGAGGTCGCGGCCGTCCGGGCCGCGGTGGCCGCGGGCGTGGAGAGCGCCGCCGCCCAGCTGGTGGACAGCCTGGTCATCCCGAACGTGGACGAGCGGGTTCTCACCGCCATGATGGGCGCGCCCACGGTGGACCAGGCGCAGGCGGTGGGCGTGATTGAGACGTTCTCCCTCGCCAGCGCCATCTCCGCCGCCGACACGGCGGTCAAGACCAGCCAGGTGGAGCTGATCGAGGTCCGGCTCGGGCGGGGCATGGGCGGCAAGTCCTTCCTGATGTTCACCGGCGATGTGGCCGCCGTGGAAGCCGCCGCCAAGGCCGTCGCGGCAAGCGAAGGGGCCAAGGGGTTGATCGGGTCCAGCGTGGTGATCCCGTCGCCCCATATGGATATGATCCGGGCACTACTCTAATTTCAAACAAGATAAGGAGCAGCCACTATGCAGGAAGCTTTGGGAATGATTGAAACCCGCGGTCTGGTTTCGGCGATCGAGGCGGCGGACGCGATGGTCAAAGCGGCCAACGTCCATCTGGTGGGCAGGGAACTGGTTGGCGGCTGCCTGGTGACGGT
>CALGYL010000039.1 GCA_937934775.1 uncultured Clostridia bacterium | reverse complement strand
TGAAAACGGGGCGCGCGTGGCCGTGCTGGCCATGGAAGGGGATTGGACGAGCGTCGCGGTGGACGGCGTGGAAGGCTATGTGAGCGGCTACGCCAGCAGCCAGTTCCTGACAATGGAGGAGGCTCCCGCCGCCGAACCTTCGGCCGAGCCCGCCCAGGAGCCCTCCGGTCCTGTGATCGAACCTGCCGCGCCTGCCAATGTTCCGGCGTACTACCTGGCCGTGGGCACGGCGGAGATTGCCGTCGCCCCGGAACCTGAAAGCGCGGAGGGCCAGACACTGGCCTCCGCGCTGTACGGCTATTTCTTTCCCAGCGCCTATGCCGACGAAACCAGCGGGGAGACCGCTTCCATCTACACCTTCATCGGCACCGACGGGGTTCAGGTTTACCGGATCTACCTCAGCGTCGACGGCGTGGAGGGCTACTACCCCTGCGACGTAAACGGCAACCTGACCGGCACCGAACCGATCGATCTCCAGGCGGAAAAGGAGACGCTGGCCAGCGGCGTGCCCAGCATCTCGACCCGCGGACTTCAAAACTTTTCCCTCACACCTCCGGCGACCGAGCCGGCGGCGCCCTTTTACTATACGTCCTTTCCGGCGGGCGCGAACACGACCGTCTACACCTTCGTGGGCAGGGACGGGAACACCTATTATCGCATTTATGGCACCAAAGTCGGCGGGGAGACCGGCTTTTTCGCCTGCGATCAATACGGCGAAAACGTGGGCGACTATCCGCTGGACCTGGACGAGGAACTGACGACGCTCGCGCCTGTTATGATGCGGGCGATGGCCGCGACCGGCGGCAGTTTTATCATCACCAGCCCGGATTTCGCCGCGACGCAGACGACCTATAATATATACACGGACACACCGAGCGCAGAGTTTACCGTGAAATACACGCCGCCGGTGAGCGGCACGAGCGGCACGGTGCTGGTCATCGACTGTCCGGAATACGGCGCGCGCTTCGCCGCGCTGCCGGCGACCAGCGCCAGCATCACCAGCGCGGTCTATCTCAACAGCGAACGCACAAAAATGGCGCTCACCCTCGCGAACAACCTGACGGCCGACGTGACCGTGCAGTTCGTGCTCGAGCGCACGGCCATCACCCAGGCGAGCGCGATCGCCTGGATGGACAACGGAAGCCTGTCCACGCAGATTCGCGCGACGGAGATGGAGGGCAGCGTCTCGGGCGGTGTTTTGACGACGACCGCGACGGGCACGGTCTCAACTTACTGCACCATGAGCCCGGAGAGCGTCGGCGCGGCCAGTTTTACGGCCACGCACACCTACAACTTCACCGTGACGGCCGACCCGCTGTTTACCAACTACATGCTTTTGAACGCAGGCAAATATTGGTCGTCCGACGGAAACTACTGCGGCCCGAATATGAACGGCATGCTCCGCTACCAAATTCCGACGGTGGACAACGGGAACCCTCTGGTCGAGGTGACCGGGCTCAAGATCTACGTGCCGGATGAAAAGCTGGCCCTCACCGCCGTCGGAACGACGGAGAATTACAATTCTCTCCGAATTTTGGGCCGAGATCTGGACGCCGCCGATTTTGACGAAATCTGGAGCACCTGGAAGGTCGGCGCGCGCCAGGTGGAGGCGAGCGGGCCGAACGCGGGGAAGAGCTATTACATCATCACGCCGCCGACGCGCTGGTTCAACATCGGCAACGACAACGCTTACATGGACGCCTTTTACGGCCTGCGCCTCGTCTGGCAGCTTGTGGACGTAAACAATCCGCTCCCGTACAGCACGACGCTGGATACCCTGACCTATTTCAACGCCGCGGATACCGAGGTTCTATACCAAACGCCGAACGCGACCGCGCCGTCCGCCGCCACATATACGCACAAAGGCCCCAGCATCCAGACCCGCGCGGTGCTGGACGGCCTGATGGCCCACGCGTACCTGAAGAACCGGCGGGACGACCTTGCGTACCTGTCACCCGTCGTCCCGGGCGCCAGCTATGTGGACGAGGCGTATACCTATACCAGCAACTTAAACAGCGTCAGCACCAACAAGCTTACGGATTACATGCCCGCCTACACCGGCGCGGTCACCCAGACCTATGCCTTCCCGGAGGAGATCCAGCCCACCAAGCTCTATCTGTCAAAGCCTGCCTCGCCGGCCTTCTTTGAGCCGGACGCGGTGCTGAGCGCGGCGCGCTACCAGACGTCGGACGGCGTCTGGCATGATGCGACGGCGGCTGAGATCGCCACCGCCAACGCCTATTTCGCCGGCACCGGCGCGACCCGGCCCACGGTTGCGCTGACCGTGCCCGCGGGCGAGCGCGTCACGAATGTGGAGCTCACCTGGGACAGCCTCGCGGCGAAAACGATCAAGTATCCGACCACCGGTGCGCCCTACACAAACCGCGCCAGCGACGGCGCGCTCATTGGCGACAAATTCTTGGCCGCCGTATCCTACGACTATACGGTGCCGCAGGATGCGGCCAACGGCATGGTGCAGGTAGCGTACACCCTGACCGCCGGGAGCGAATATACCAACGCCGACTACATCTGGTACAAGATCACCCAGCCGCCCTGCCCGGTTTTGACGGGCAGCTATGGTACGATCACTGATACGGCTGGCGCGTCGTACTACTACGTCCGACTGGCGGACGGAACGGACACGGTCACCGACAATATGGGCAGCGTGTCCCTCTATATCGGGCCGCTCAACAGCCACATCGCGAAGATCGTCAACCCGGTCGTGGATTTTGGCATGAAGTTCTCGCGGAAAAACGCAAACGGCAGCATAAACAAGGCCAACGGGCTGACGGGCATCTCGGAAGCCCAGGGGCTTGCCTTCCTGACCGGAAAGTTCACCGCCACAAAGTACCTTTCCGGCTGGACGTTCACCTACTCCACGAACCAGCGCTCGGGCGCGACTTACACCGTGCCGGCGCTGACGGGCGATGCGGAAGTTCAGATTCCGCTGAACTCTGGCGAGTATTTCACCTCGCTTTCGATGGCCTACGCTGGAGAGATCGACCTCTACGCGGACTTTGCGGCCTCCGGCGAGACGCTGCCGCTGATGAAGAGCATCGATCTTCAGACGCTCGTGGAGAACCCCTTTACCGGCGCGGCGATCTCAACCGCGACGCTGTATGACTGGAACCCGATCGTTCTTACGGCGACCGCGCACTGGGACAACTGCGCGGACGGCGACCTGATCCACGCCCCTGACCACGCCGGACAGCCGATGGTGACGGGTTATGTTAACAATGTAAATGAAGAACTTGGCCCGCAGTACTTGCTGACGTGGAACCGGCAGGCCACGCTTCCCAAACCCACGACGGCGATGGATACGGTGGTGGATACAACCCCGCAGGGCGGAACCAGCGCCTTCAGCGCGGATTTCAGCCTGACGGCCCTTGCGGCGGGGAAGCCCAATACCTATGTGTTCACCCAGCGCTTCTACGATTATTACGGGCTCACGAATAGCACTTGGAATGGCAGCTGCCAGGCGATTCCGTGGGCGCATCAGGAGGCCGTGTACATTGAGCTGACGGACGAGGAGCTGATCGTCGACCCCAGCAAAACCTCCCTGTTTGGCATCGCGGCGAATAGCGGCGACGTGGCGTACGAAACCGTGTACGTCGGCGGCAAGAAGTACTTCAAGATGTGGCTGAAGGAAGGCGTTCTGCACCCCACGAGGGGCGCGCTTGTGGATGAAGGCTGGCGCGGATCGTTTGACAACGCGATGATTTTCTACGGGGGCTGGTTCAACCTCGCCGGCAACGTCACGCTGGGCTTCACGGCGCTGCCCGGCAGCACGGTGGGGGTCCATCACCCGATCGGGAAGGTGTATCTGGATTTTTCCGAATCCCTGGACGCGTTTGACGCGCCGAACGACACGGCGGCGGAAAACCCGACCCGAACGGATCTCCTCTTTCAAAACGCCGTGAAGGACGCTCTGGGGCTTTCGCCTACCGAGACGACGGAGGCGAAGCTGTGGGAGTACGACGGCAGCGCCGCTTCCGCTACGCCCTACACCGTGCAGGTCACGCTGCAGGTTCAATTGGGCGCGGACCTGATCCCGGGCACGGACGGGGTCTACGCGTGGGCCGACCGGGTGACGACCTTCCGGATGGATCAGAAGGACGACCTGGACGGGCTGTTCAGCATGCTCGCGCCGGACGATAGCGACATTTATGATTACACCGGCTACATCGCGATCCCCAAGGCGGGAACCGCCGTACAGTACCTGGACGACAACAACCAGCCGCAGACGGCGGTCAGCGAGTTTACGACGTACCTGACCGGCATCAAGGAACTGGGCAGCGCGTCAACCATGAACGCCAAGTACTACTATACGACCGATCCGACGCCGGATGAAAATTCCAGCTATTCGCCCATCGCGCCCAGCAGCATCGAGGAGTGGCGCAGCGTCACCGGCATCAAGGTCGTGGTGCCGTTCATCGAGCGCACCAAGGGCTTCAACATCAACCTGAACCTTTCCACGGACGACAAGACGGCCATCGGAGACATGCGCGCCTACATCGGCGGGACGATGAGCTACAAGGTGTCGGCCGATCAGACGGTCCCGTATACCAACACGCTCCGGCTGGGCACATACGTCTACACCGATTATCTGGTGGCCAGCACCTCCCGCGTCTGGTACGACACGTATGATGAGAACGGTACCCGCTACAATACCAATGCCACGCCGGAGGGCGTCGCGGTCGGTGTGACGGTTTCGCTCTATGACAAGGACGGCACGACGCTCATCGACAGCACGGTCACCGCGGCCGACGGCAGCTTTACGCTCAAAAGCTACAAAAACGACGCCGGACAGGTGCTGAAAATCACCATGCCGACAGGCGGAACCTGGAAGCTGACGAAGCAGAGCACAGGCGCAATGAGCGCGTCCATCGCGGACAGCGACTTCCTCCGCGCAACCAATACTCTGACGCTGCCCACGCTGACCGCGAACGGGTTCGCCAATGTGTCCGCGGGCCTTGTGCGCCTTCCGACGATCGTGGCCCCGGATGTGACGGTGAACGTAGGCGCAACGGCGAACATCACCGCCACGCTGACCGAGTATTTGCAGGCCTCGCTGCCCACCAGTTCTTACAACCTGACGTTCAGCGCGGCGGCCGACGCGACGTTTGCCACGGTGGACGCCAAGACGGTCGTCCTGACCGGCACAGCCGCGAACCCCAAAGGAACCACGACAGTAACGGGATTGAAGCCGGGCGAGACTACGGCGACCGTGACGACCACCAACGTCCTGGGGGACGAGGTAACGGTGACGTTCAAAATCACCGTAATCAACCCGCTGATCAGCATACCGGTGACGAAGATCTGGGCGGACAAGTCGAACGCGCTCGGCGCGCGCCCCGCCAGTATCTCGCTCCAGTTGCAGCGCACCTCGGCCAATGTGCCGCTGGAGAATGTGGGCGCGCCCACCCCGGTGACGGGCGGCGGGAACACCTGGACATACGCGTTTGCCGGCGTGCCGAAGTACGACGCCCAGGGCGGGTTGTTCACGTATTCGGTGACGGAAATCGCCGCGAACAACCTCAAGAACTACACTGCGGCCTACGGCCAGGATGCGTCCGGGAACCCGACGGTAACCAACACCCTGAATACCATCTCGGTTAGCGGCGAGAAGATCTGGGCCGAGAACGGAACCGGCTTTACCCGGCCTGACAATCTGACGATCCAGATCTACCGCAGCGACGACCCGAGCAAGGTGCTCGCGACGGCCTCCATCGCACGCGATGACAGCGTGACGAGCCAGAGCTTCAAATTTACCGGCCTTCTGCAGTATGCACCGGATGGAACGGAATACGGCTACGCGGTGGACGAGGCCGCCGTCCCGACGAACTACATGAAGACGGTGGCGGGCACAAACATCACCAACACCTACGACGTCCGCTATTTCATCGTGGAAAAATCGTGGGATTACACGGGCGCGCCTTCCGCGGGCCGGCCGACAAGCGTCACGGTAAAGCTCTACCGGGATGACAATCCAACCACTCCCTATGCCTCGGCGACGCTCGCTGCAAGCGTAAACGCGGCGGATAACTGGCGGCACGTGTTCGTTATCCCGGTTACGCAGACGCGGAACCACTCCTTTACCCTGAAAGAGGACGCCGTTACCGGCTATTCAACATCGTTCGCCGTTCCGATTCCTTCGGACACGGACGGGGACGAGAAGATTGATACCATGACCTACGGGATCACGAATGCCTACGTGATGCCCAAGGTCACGGTTTCCGGGACGAAAACATGGGTTGTGCCCGCGGGCGTCACGGTCCCGACCGTTGAGATCAAGCTGTGGCGGAACAACTCGAACCCGCAGCCGGGGGACACGCAGTTTGCCACGACGACCATCACGAGCGGCGCGGCCTCCTATTCGTTCGCAGGCCTTGACCGGTACGATGCAGGCGGAAATCCGTACAATTATACGGTGACGGAGACGCCGGTCACCGGGTACGATACGCAAATTGACGCAGCCCAGACGGATGCGAATGGGAATGTGACCATCCCCATCCTCAATACCTACAATCCCGCGCCAGTCTCGCTGGGCATCAAGGGGACGAAGACGGTCACCGGAATCGGAGCGCCGGAAGGCGAGATGTTCGATTTCACATTGACTGCGGACGACGCCGCCTATCCCATGCCGGACGGCAGCGCGTCAGGCGCAAAGACTGTGACGGGCGGCGCGGGGGCCATTGACTTTGGCGGGATCCTCTACAGTCTGCCGGGCGTGTACACCTACACGGTGCGCGAAACGTCGGGAAGCAACAAGTATTTCAGCTACGACACGGCGAACTACACCGCGACCGTCACAGTGACGGACACACAAGGGAAGCTCTCCGCCGCGGTTGCGTACAAAAAAACCGACGGGAACGGCGAGTCGAGCGTCGTGGGTATCGCCTTTGTCAACACCTACCATGCGCCTGCCGTGCTCGCAATCACGAAGACGACGGAGCAGACGGAAGTGCGGGCGGGCGAGGACATCCGCTACACCATC
>CALGYL010000038.1 GCA_937934775.1 uncultured Clostridia bacterium | reverse complement strand
CATAAAATTTGCGCCCAACCCGACAGGGCTGAGCGCCTTTGTTGATGGTCTGGGCGCAGGCTTGCGCCTGCGCTGATTGATATGGGGGTACTGACGGTTGCGGACGCCGTGCCGTTTGCCGCGTACTGTACTGCGTTTGCCAGGTGGCGTGAAGCCGAGGACTTCATCACCAAACATGGCGCCATTTACAAGGACCCCAAGGGCTTTGCCCGGCCCAACCCATATGTGGCGATTGCGGCACACCAGTTGCGGGAGATCAAGTCGCTGGCGGCCGAGTTCGGGTTGACCCCGGCCAACCGCACCGCGATCATCGCCAATGCGCTGAGCATCGCCAGGGGCGTGAAAGACCCGATGGAACAGATCCTGACTTCCGGTTTGGATGACGCAATTTTGGTGGAAGGCGGAAGCAACTTTCTGGAGGATGAACCAGACGACACGGGGGACACAGGAGACACAGGGAGGTAATGACGATGTACAGCGCGCAGAACGGCTGGAGCCCGGCGATTGAAGCCATGCACGCCCAGGGCATGCGGGTATTGCATGTGTTCGGCATGGAAACAGAAGAGAACCGCGCGAAACTGGCGGACGCGTGCAGGAATGTTGAAGCCATAGAAAAGACCGAGCTTCAGCTCAAGGATCTGATCGAGGCTTGCGAACTTGCGGCGTTTGCCGGCAAAGTATGGATGGACGCCCAGAAGCAGATGAATGGTCTTTTCAAGCGCACCCGCAAGTTCCAGCGGGACACGTATGAATTCGGCTGGTCGCCGCTTGCCCGGGTGCTGCTCACCCAGAAGTATCGCCGCTTGAAGCGCCAGGATCAGGGGCTGGCGCTTGAAAACGATCCAATGGAGCGCTTTCTGCGCGAAAACTGTACGCTGGGCATGGATCAGGCGGATCCGGCTACAGATGCGCAAGATCCATTGGAGATGCTGCTGAATGACGAATGGTAAGGCGCGCGCGGATGCCCAGGGGAAGAAGCAAGCGTACATCCCCACCCGCTTCATGCTGCCCACATCCTACTACGACAAGCGCCGCGCAGACCGCGCCGTCGGATTCATCCAGGGGCTGAAACACACCAAGGGCGTCTGGTCGGGCAAACCGTTCCTCCTCTTTCCGTGGCAGGAACAGATCATCCGCGACCTATTTGGTACAATAAAGGAGAACGGATACAGACAGTTCAACACGGCATTTGTTGAAGTATGTAAAAAAGGTGGAAAGTCTGCGTTAGCTGCGGCCATCGCGCTGTACATGCTCTGTGCGGACAACGAGGATGGCGCGGAGATCTACGGCTGCGCCAATGACCGCCAGCAGGCGGGTATCGTGTTTGAGGTGGCCAAAGACATGATTTTGCAGTCGCCGATCCTTCTGGAGCGCATCAAGATCGTGGAATCACAAAAGCGCCTGGTGTACATGCCGACACGCAGCATCTACCAGGCGCTTTCGAGTGATGTGGCTTCCAAGTACGGCTACAACGTCCACGCATGCATCTTCGACGAGCTGCTCGGCCAGCCCAACCGAAAGCTGTTTGATGTCATGACCAAGGGCGCCGGCGCCGCGCGCAAACAGCCTCTGAACTTCATCATTACGACGGCCGGTTCCGACCGCACCAGCATCTGCTATGAGGTGCATTCCAAGGCGATGGATCTATTGGAGGGGCGCAAGAGTGACCCCACCTTCTACCCCGTGGTGTACAGCGCTCCGGACACGGCGGACTGGACGGATCCCGAGGTGTGGAAGAAGGCCAATCCCTCATTGGGGCGCACGGTGGACATGGAATACTATGTGGCCCGATGCGAGAGCGCCAAAGAGAATCCCGCCGAGGAGATCCAGTTCCGGCAGTTCCACCTCTGCCAGTGGACGAACACCTCAGTACGGTGGATGCCTATGGACAAGTGGGACGCGTGCCAAAGCGAATTCATAGCCGCTGATCTGGAAGGCAGGATGTGCTACGCCGGGCTCGACCTTGCCAGCACCAGCGACCTGACGGCGTTGGTGCTCGTCTTCCCGCCTGAGAATGAGGGAGAACATTATGTTGTGCTGCCCTTCTTCTGGCTGCCGAAGGAGACCCTGCAGCTTCGGGTGCGACGCGATCATGTGATGTACGATGTGTGGGAGAAGCAGGGGTTCATCCAGACAACCGAGGGCAATGTCGTCCATTACGGGTTCATTGAGCAGTTCATTATCCGGCTCGGCGAAAAGTACAACATCCGGGAGATCGCCTACGACCGCTGGAACGCCAGCATGATGGTACAGGCGCTGGAAGATGACGGCTTTACCATGATTCCCTTCGGCCAGGGGTTTAAGGATATGAGCAACCCCACGAAGGATCTGATGCGGCTGGTGCTGGAAAAGAGCCTGGCCCACAACGGGCACCCGGTACTCCGGTGGAACATGGATAATGTATTCGTGCGCACCGACCCCGCCGGGAACCTGAAGATTGATAAGGAAAAGTCCACGGAAAAGGTGGACGGCGCGGTGGCGCTGGTGATGGCGCTGGACCGGGCGATGAAGAACCAGGGCTCGGGCGGCAGCGTGTACGACGATGGACGTGGGCTGCTCTTCATCTGATTTCTTCATTTATATAGGAGGGATTTGCATGCCGCGAGCAC
>CALGYL010000037.1 GCA_937934775.1 uncultured Clostridia bacterium | reverse complement strand
GTCCTGCATCGAAAATCTCTCGGTTCTTTGGAGTAATTATTGTTTTTACTTGGTAATAATTCGTTCCCGGCGTGCATGTACGCCGGGAACGAATTTTCCATTACGCCTGCATTCCGGCGGCGCGGCGCCCGGTGCGGTCCAGCCAGTCCCGCTCGCCCGGACCGGGGAACAGCGCGCGTACGGCGGCCACCCCTTTTTCAATGCCCAGCTTTGGATCAAACACGCTGCTCGATCCCACTACGAACACATCCGCGCCCATGTCCAGCATCTTGGGGATGTTCTCAAGGGAGCAGTTGCCGTCCACTTCGATGGGCATATTGTCGTAACCCAGCTCGTCCAGCATTCTGCGAGCGCGGCAGATTTTGTTGAGTGTCTCGGGAACGAGCCTCTGCGCCGCGTATCCAGGGTTCACCGTCATCAAAAGCAGCATTCCAATATCCGGCAGCACTTCCCGGATGCACTCCAGGGGCGTGGCGGGGTTGAGCGCCAGGGCGGGCGTCGCCCCGCTTTTACGGATCATGCTGAGCACGCGCTGAACGTGCTGCGTGCTTTCAAAGTGCACGGATACGACGTCGCCTGCCTTGAGGGCATACCATGGGAGCACGTTCTCCGGCCGCTCCACCATCAGATGGATATCCAGCGGCGTTTTGTACCGCTTGCCGGCCGCGTTGACGATTTCGGTGGACAGCATGAGGTTGGGCACAAACCGCCCGTCCATGATGTCGCAGTGCAGGTATTCAACCCCCGCCTTTTCAAGCTGCTCAATGTCCTTGCCCATGGCGAAGGGATCCGCGCACATAATCGATGCCGCGATCTTCTTAGGAATCATTCGCGTCCTCCAGTTCTCGCCCTGTCCAGCATGGACGCGCCGATCATCGGCGCGTCGCTGCCCAGCTTCGTCACCTCGATCCGCAGCCCCTCGCCGCAGGCAAGCGCATAGGCGTGGGTGCGGATGTACCGAATCAGCGGTTCGACGTACAGCGCGCGCTGCGCACAAAGGCCCCCGCTGAAGATCAGCGCGTCCGGCGAAAGCGTATTCACCACCGCCACAAGTCCCTGACCCAGGCGCTCCACCGATTGCTTTAGCACCTGAAGGGCATCGGCGTTTCCGGACTGCGCCAGCGCGAAAACCTGCTCGCTGGTCAGGTTCCGGCCGCGAAAGGAAGGATGTTTCGCCGCGTTTACGGCGATGCCGGTTCCCGACCCGTGGCTCTCCGCGCAGTCCTTCTGCCCACAGCCGCACACGCGGCCGTCGCCCTCCACCGGAATGTGGCCGATTTCTCCGGCGGTCCCCAGCGCGCCGGAAAAGATCTCCCCTCGGTAGACGATGCCACCGCCGATGCCGGTGCCGAGCGTCACGCAGACCAACAGCTGCCTGCCCCGCCCCTCGCCAAACAGATACTCGCCCAGCGCCGCCGCGCGGGAATCCTGGGCCAGGCGGGGCGAAACGCCGCAAATCTCCTCAAAATACCGCGCGCATGGCGCGTTGACCCACCCCAGGTTGGGGCAGTTCAGCGCGACCCGCGCCGAGGCGTCCACCGTTCCGGGTACGCCCATGCCGCAGAAACCGAGATCGCAAAGCGATCGCCCGTGTTCCGCCAGCAGTTCCCGCGCGGCTCCGGCGATGCGTTCCAGCGATGTGGGACAGCCTTCTTCCCTGGACATGGGCAGCCTGCGCCGCGCCAGAATTTTTCCCTCGTCGTCCAGAAGCCCGATGTTCGCCTTTGTGCCGCCGATGTCAATGCCCATTCTCAGCATAGGCTACCCTCGCATCGCGTCGGTGACCTTTGGGCTTTGCCGCCCCTTGATGTTCGGCGCGCGGCGCTCAAGCGCGGCCATCGCGATTTCAACATCTTCGTGCACCTCGGCGGGCGTAAACGCGCCGACCGTCACCATGTCCTGGCTGCGCAGCGTGCTGTACGAGAAGGTCAGCCCCACAAAGGGGGAGACGCGCCCCGCCGCCATCGCCTTGATCGACATGACCGGCTTTTTCGCGGAATGGATCACCTTGTGAATGTATTCTACCTCCACCTGCATCAGAAAGCCCATGCAGTTGTAGATCTGCACATAGGTTTCCACGTCGTAATCATTCAGGTCAGAGTAGACGATCAGCTCCGGCATGTGCGCGGAAAGCCCCGGAATCATGCCGTTTTCGCGGATCATGCCGAGGTAGTCCGGCAGGCGGTCGATCGAGCGCGTGTTTTTGCACACCAGCTGTTCCACGCTGGAATGGTGTGGCAGGCAGAACGTGCTGCCAGCCCGGCGAGATTCTTCGATCATCCGCCGCGCTTCGTCCCGCGCGCCGGCGCTGTCGTCCACGTTCAGGATGGGCGTATCGATGAGGATGACTTTTTTACCCGTCCGGTCTTCCGCCAGCTTGGCCGCGTCGACCAGGATCGGGGATTGCACCATCAAGCCCATCATGGCGTCGATATCGTATGCAAGGTACGCTTCGATGACCGAAGCAATCGAATCCCGCTGCGTGTGATGCCCCTTGATCATGTCGTCCGACGCCGTGCTGGTGTGGCTGAAGCCGACCAGCCAGTTGCTTCCTATTAACATTCTGGGCATCGAAACGCCCCCGACCATTGTGCGCGGAAACGGCGTATCCATTTGTTCAGCTCCTTTGTATTTCCCGATGCGGGCACATGTTGCCGTCGTATGCAAAATAACATATTATATGAATACTGTCAAGAGATATTTCAGATCTGTTTCGCGCATGGTTCTCGTCTGGCGATGCACCCCGTTTGCAAATACGGTGGAAATTGTACGCATTGCCGCAATAGCCGCCGCTGTTTTCTGGCTTTTTTTCAATGAGCGGAATTTTATTATGAGAAATCTATTGACACATGGTTTTGACTTGGGTATAATGATGGCTGTAAATCATCATACGACATGAAAATTGCATGTTTCAATTATGAAAGGAAAGGTGCCGCCTTGCATGAACCATACAACCGCAGCGCAACCGCACAAAAGCGCACGGCAGCGCAGAATTACGCTTGATGATGCGACGCCGTATCTGATGGTGCTTCCGGCGCTGGTCTGCATCGGTTTCGTCAGCCTGTATCCCAGCGTCCGCTCCATCCTCATGTCGTTTTTTGATATCAACCTTTTAAAGCCCAAGACGCCGTTCATAGGCCTTGCAAATTACGCGAAATTCTTTTCCGATTCCACCAACATGCGCGTTCTGTTCAATACCTTTTTCTGGGCGGTGTGCTCGGTTTGCCTGGGTACGATCCTCGCCATGTTCACCGCAGTGCAGCTGAACAAGCCCTTCCGCGGCCGCGCCGCCTTCCGTTCGCTGTTCATGGCGCCCTGGGTGACGCCGCCGGTCGTCGTCGCCAGCATTTGGGCGGTGCTGCTCAACCGGGATCTCAGCCCAGTCAATGGAATTCTCATGAGCCTTGGCCTTACCGAAACGCCCGTCGCCTTTCTGGCGGACCCCACCATCTACTGGGGATTTCTGTCCAAGCCCATGCTCTACCTGATTCTCATCAACCTTTGGAACATGCAGCCGTTTATGGTGGTCATGTTTCTGGCGGGACTTCAGACCGTTCCGCTGGAGCTTTACGAGGCCGCCACGGTGGATGGCGCCAGCAAGACCCGCCAGTTCTGGCACATCACGCTGCCGCTGCTCGCGCCGGTGATGGAAACCACGCTGTTGCTGCAATGCATCTGGCAGTTCAACAACTTCAATCTCAGCTATCTGGTCACAAAGGGCGGCCCGCTGAATACCACCGAGCTATTGGCCGTGCGCGTCTACACCGAATCCATGACCAATTTCAAATACGGGTACGGCGCCGCCATCAGCGTTGTGATGGTGATCATCACCCTGATTCCCGCTTTGATGTACATCAACCGGGTTGTACGCCATCAGAACGATCTGATCATCTGATATTCAGGAGGAATCCGCAAACATGGCGCAGCGTATTTCAGCATCCGGCATCGGAGGCAATCGTTCTTTTTCGGACAGGCTGGTTTGCTTCCTGGTGATCGGCCTGGCCACGATTTTTGTCATCTTTCCCTATTTCTGGATGGTCATGACCTCACTCAAGCCGGCAGAGGAAATCATGCTGTCCCCGCCCGTATGGATACCCAGCAAGTTCATGTGGGAAAACTACATCAAGGTGTGGAACACCGTGCCGCTGGGCCGCTACATTGGCAATTCCGTCTTCACCGCGGGCATGGGCGCGGTCATTGGCCTTGCGCTGTCGACATCCGCCGCGTTCTCCCTGGCGTGCTTTAAAACGAAAATCCGGAAAATCTCGATTGCGCTGTTTCTGTTCACCCAACTGATCCCTTTCACGCTGCCCTTCGTTTCCTTTTATATGATGATGCACTCCGCGAAGCTGACCAACACCTATGAAGGCCTGATCATCGCGTACTGCATCTGGTCCATTCCGTTCTGTACGCTGACCATGCGCAGTTATTTCGAGCAGGCGCTGCCCGTATCGCTGCTGGAGAGCGCGCGCATCGACGGTTGTTCCAAGTTTGGCATGTACTGGCGCATCGGGCTTCCGCTCGTTCTGCCCGGCCTGGTCGCCACAACGATCTTCGCGTTCATCACCGGCTGGAACGACTTTGTCTGGGCCAGCGTCATGCTGGTGGACAACACAAAAAAGACGGCTGCCATTGGCATCTATGACTACGTCGGGCAGTTTGGTAGCAATGTAAACAAGGCCCTGTCCATGACGACCGCCGTCTTGATCACCATCCCCACCATGGTGCTGTTCGGGTTTATGCAAAAGCACCTTGTCAGCGGCCTGACGGCCGGTGCTGTAAAGGGTTAATCCCCCCTCACAATCTGGTCCGGTGTTGGATCCGTACGGACGAGCCGCGCGGGACGGGTCCATATTCCCGCATGCACAAAGATCGCGCAAAGGGCCCGAAGGACGCCTTGGAGAGGATATAAATCTCACACAATGAGATTTATAACATAATAAGGGAGGATTCGTTGATGAAGAAGACGCTCGCTCTGTTGGTCGCTCTGGTTCTCGCGATGGGCATGTTTGCCACGCTGGCTATGGCCGAGGCGGACAAGCCCTATGCCGGACAGGAAATCACATTCTGGATGCAGAAGTATGGCGCGGATCCCGAGAACCAGGCCAAGATGCTGGACAAGATGACCGCCGAATTTGAAGAGCTGACCGGGATCAAGGTCACTTACTCCATCGTCGACTGGGGCCAGGCCAACACCAAGTACACGCTGGCCGTGACCGGCGGCGAAGCGCCCGACGTTGCCGACACCTTCTTCGCCTATTCCTGGAAAGCCATTGGCGGAGACGCGTACGGCCCGATGAACATCGACGATGTCGTTGCGGAAATCGGCTCCGACGGCTTCTACGATTTCGCCATCCCCGAGTGCTACGTGGACGGCCACTGGATCGCCTTGCCCTGGCGCGGCGACACGCGGTTTGCCGCCTACAATACCGAAATGTTCAAGGAAGCCGGCATCACTGAATTCCCGAAGACCTATGCGGAAATCGTCGAAGTCGCCAAGAAGCTGACGACCTTTGACAGCGCGGGCAACGTGGACCGCGCTGGCCTCTTGTTCAATCAGGAAAACGCCCGCTTCGACCAGACCTTCTTCGCGGTTCTGGCGGGTTTCGGCGGCAAACTGATGAATGACGATTATTCCAAGTTCACCCTTGACACCGACGCCACGCGCAAGGCGCTGCACTTCATGCAGGATTGCCTGTATGTGGAGAAACTTTTCCCCACCACCGTGCTCGACCCCACCCACAAGTCCACCGATTCCTACGCCGCCGGCAAAGCCGCCATCGTCCTGGGCAACGGCCCCGGATTCCTGCAGGAGCTTGAAAACAACGCGCCCCAGATCGCGGCGGTAACCGCCAGCGCCGTCATGCCCAGCGAAACGGGCGAAGGCGCGTCCTCGATCGCGTTCGCCGCGCCGGTGTGCGTTTTCGGCTCCACCAAACATCCCGAAGCATCCAAGGAATGGCTCAAGTTCTTCTGCAACACCCAGAACCAGATCACCGCGATGAAGGACCTGGCGTTGGTCAGCGTCTGGAAGGATGTCATGGCGGACGCGAACTTCTCCACCGACTGGTTTAAGGCGGTTCTGGAGCAGAACACCCGCGCCGTGCCGGGCGACATGCCGCTGCCCGCGTGGAGTCAGATTGACGCCTTCCCGAACGGACCGATGAACACCATGTGCACCTCCGTCATGGCCGGCGCCGATGTGGATACCGCAATCGCCGACTGTGTGACCGCAATCAACGACATCATGGCCGGCTGATATGCTTATGCCCGAGGGGGGATAATCCCCCCCTCGGGCATAATGGGGCGCGTACGACCGCAGCGCAATGAGGGAAGGGAAGTTGTCCAATGAATTCCAGGGAACGCGTCCTTCTTGCGCTCAACCACGAGCAAACGGACATCCTGCCGTTTTCTCTGGGGTTTGGCCTCAACGAGCCTGTTTTGAAGGCGCTGGCGGCGGAAATGAAGCTGCCGGACGCACGCGACGCGAAGGCGCTGGTGGAATCAAAGAGCGACCTTCGCTGGGTGGCGCCGCGGTACATCGGTCCAAAGGACCGCAACGTGCGGTCCGCCGACGGAAGGGAAACCGACATCTGGGGCGTGGAGCGGCGCTCCGTCTCCTATGGAGAGGGCTGTTACGATGAAATATGCCGCCATCCTTTGCGCGATTTTTCGGATGCGGAGGCGCTGAAAGGGTATCGCTTTCCGAGTCCGGACTGGTTTGACTATTCGGCGCTTCCTGAAATCATCCGCAAGGCGCAGGCGGGCGGGCCGCGCGCCATTGTGGTGGGGAACGCGAACCTTTTTGAAACCGCCTGGTACATGCGCGGTCTGGAAAACATGATGATGGACCTGATTGCCGAACCGGATTTCGCCGCGGAGCTGATGCGGCGGGTGACCGACTATTACTGCGAATTTGTGGGCCGCTGTCTGGAGGCTGCGAAGGGGCAGATCGACCTGATTTTTACCGCGGACGACATCGGCCAGCAAACGGGCCTGCTCCTTTCGCTGCCGCTCTGGGCCGGCAGTATTAAGCCGTACCATCAACGCGTGAACCGCATCGTGCACCAGTACGGCGCGAAGGTCATCTACCATACCGACGGCGCGGTAATGCAGGCCGTCCCTGGTCTGATAGACATGGGCATTGACGTATTGGAGGCGCTGCAGTTTGACGCCATAGGCATGGATCCGGCCGCGCTGAAGGCGCTGTACGGCGACCGGCTGTGCTTTCACGGCGGTATAAGCGTTCAGTCCACGCTGCCTTTCGGTTCGCCGGAGGAAGTGCGGCGCGAAGTCCTCGAGCGCGCGGAAGTGCTCGGGAACAACGGCGGCTATATACTGGCCCCGTCGCACGCGGTGCAGGCGGGTACGCCCGTCGAAAACGTGCTTGCAATGTTTGACGCCGCGGGACGAACGCTGCGGGAACCGGAAAGGATGATGTGAAATGAAACTGGCCATTGGAAACGACCACATCGGCCTGAGCCTGAAACGGCATATTGCCGGGTATCTTGAGGAAAAAGGACACACCGTCCAGGATTATGGAACGTATGATGAAAACCGCTGCGACTATCCGGTATTTGCCAAAAGGGTGGCAAATGCTGTTCGCGGCGCGCAGGCCGATCTGGGTATATTGATCTGCGGCACCGGCGTAGGCATTTCCGTGGCCGCCAACAAAATGCACGGCATCCGGGCCGTCGTCTGCTCCGAGCCTTACAGCGCAAGCCTTTCGCGGCAGCACAACAACGCCAACATCGTGGCGTTCGGTGCCAATGTGGTGGACGTGCGCCGAGCCGAGGAAATTGTGGATGCGTTTTTATCCGCCGCCTACGAGGGCGGGCGTCATCAGCGCCGCGTCGACATGATGCGGGAAATTGAAAAGGAGGAATGCCTTTTGTGCGCGAAGAACCCGGTCCCCAAGCCCTTGATTGCCTATCAGGTCTACTCCGCCCGCGAGGAGGCGGAAAAAGATCTGTCCGGCACACTGAAAGAAATCAGGCGGATCGGCTTCGACGGCGTGGAATTTGCCGGCTTTTACGGACACAGCGCAGATCAGGTCAAGGAAATGCTGGATGAAACGGGGCTGATCGCCGTTTCCAGCCACGTGCCCATGGCCGCCATTGAGAAGGATATGTTTGGCGTCATCTCCTACCACCTGGCCATCGGATGCGGAACCATCGCGATTCCCTATCTGGACGAGGCGAACCGGCCGGGAGCCGCGGGCTTTGCCCGCACGCTGAGCACCATTCAGACGTTTGGGCGGCTGTGCCGGAAGGCTGGCATCCGGCTACTCTACCACAATCATGATTTTGAATTCATCAGACTGTCGGATCAGTACGGCCTGGACTTCCTCTATGACGCCGTGCCGTCCGAAGTGCTTCAGACGGAAATTGATACCTGCTGGGTCAAATACGCAGGGCTCGATCCTGCGGAGTACATCCGGAAATACACTGGGCGCTGCCCGGTCGTGCACCTCAAGGATTACGTGGGCACAAAGGGCGACGCGTCCCCTTACGCCCTGATCGGCATCGACGAACATGTGAAGCAGCCGGACACCGCGTTTGAATTTCGGCCCGTGGGCTATGGCTGCCAGGACTTCCCGCAAATTCTGAAGGCCGGTCTGGAAGCGGGCGCAACGTGCTTTGTCGTGGAACAGGATCAATCTCTGGGCAGAACGCCGCTTGAGGCTGCTGCGATGAGCCGGGATTATCTGCGATCGCTGGGCTACTGATAACGATCCCGTATTATTATTCGTCGAACCCGACCTTTTCGTCCAGGGGCGGCGTTTAGCGCCTATGACCGTTTAAATAATGGAAAGCCGTTCGCCCCGCTTCGGAGGCGAACAGAGGACATCACGCGAACCCCTGCTACGACCCCTGCTCGGCGTAAAGCGGAGCGGGGGTTTTTCTATGGTCTGCGTCTTCGCTACCGGTACGCGCCCAGCCACTCCGCCGGTTCGGGCGATTCCCGCGGCGCTTGATGTTAAGTTAGAAATATTTTAAAAACGCGGTTGATAAGCGATACCATTAAATATATAGTTAGAACGCGTAAATTTATTGCGGGGGATGGGGCGCTTTATGAGACGTTCATTGAGAAAACTGGTCGCGGCGGCAGTTTCGTTCATTCTGCTGATCACCGGTTCCACCATCGGCAGCATCCCGGCGTATTGGATTTTTCCTGCAGGGTTTTCAGCCCTTGCGGAGGAGCAGCTGGAAGAACCCGGCAGCCAGCCGGAGGCCTCCCTAGCGCCGGACGACGGGCAGGATGCGCAGCCGAAGGAACCCTCCGCACCAGACGACGGGCAGGGTGCGCAGCCGGAGGAACCCTC
>CALGYL010000036.1 GCA_937934775.1 uncultured Clostridia bacterium | reverse complement strand
GTTGAGCGGAGAGCGACACGGTTCTGCGCGAAAAGAACCAGCGCAACGAGTGATTAATGTTTGGAGTGAGTATTACTCAATTCCCGCTCCAACACCACGCTGGTATTGGAGGTGTTCCGCGCGAAAAGCCAGTTCACCACCAATTGGCCGGTGTTCATGACCCTGTCGGTGATCATCATCTTCCCGATCTTCGTATTCTACCTGTTCATGCAGAAGCACATCATCAAAGGCCTGACGGCGGGCGCCGTCAAGGGATAGGAGGAGTCATGCGCGTTTTTGCCGATGCGTCCCGACCGTTGGCCTCAATCAGCCCCTTGATCTACGGCCAGTTCATCGAGCATTTCTACAAGCAGATTTATGGCGGTATTTTCGAACCAGGCTCTCTCCTCTCGGATTCGGATGGCTTCCGCACAGACGTTCTTGCGGCGCTGCGCGAGCTGAAGGTGCCGGTGGTGCGCTGGCCGGGCGGGTGCTTTGCGTCGGCCTATCATTGGGCGAAAGGTATTGGACCGATCAGAAAGCCCAGCTTTGACAAAGCCTGGCGCGTGGAGGACCCGAACACATTCGGCACCGACGAGTTCATCCGCTTCTGCCGGAAGATCGGGGCCGAGCCCTACATCTGCACCAACGCCGGCACCGGCACCGGCGAAGAGATGAGCGACTGGGTGGAGTACTGCAACGAAGCACGTCTGGGCGAATGGGCCGAAAAGCGGGCGGAGTACGGCCATCCGGAGCCCTACCACGTGAAATACTGGTCCATCGGCAACGAAAACTACCTGCCCGGCGAGATCGGAACCAAGACCATCGCGGCCTGGGGCCCCTTTGTGCGGGAATCCGCCAAGATGATGCTGCGCGTCGATCCGTCCATTGAGCTGTTCGCGGCCAGCGTCGCGGACCTGGACTGGAACGTCGGCCTGCTCCGCGCGGCGGGCGATCTGATCCGGTGGCTGAGCATCCACGAATACTGGGACCCGCTGTGGGAGAAAAACGATCTGACCGACTACCTTGGCGCGATGCGCGCGTCCGCGAAGGTGGAGGCTTCCATCGAAAAAACCGAGGCCATCCTTAGGGCGCTGGGCTTTGAAGGACGCATCCGCATTGCCTTTGACGAATGGAACCTGCGCGGCTGGCATCACCCGGGTGTTTCGACCATTCAGGACCACGCCGAGTGCGAGGCGCACCGGGAGGAAAACGAAAACGACGCTTGCTATACGATGGCGGACGCCGTGTTCTCCGCATGCTTCCTCAACGCCTGCCTGCGTCACGCGGACAACGTAGGCATGGCGAACTTCTCCCCCATCGTCAACACCCGGGGCGCGATACACGCCCATAAGGACGGGCTGGTGCTCCGGCCCACCTACCACGTGTTCAAGCTGTACATGAGCCACATGGGCAAAACGCTGATTGACGGCTACTCGCCCGATTCCATGCCCCTAGCCGCGGGCGGCGACCGTCTGGACGCGCTGGATATGGCGGCAACCTTGGACGACCAGGGCGCGATGCGGGTGGCGCTGGTCAACCGGCACCCGGACAAGCCGCTGGAGCTGGACTTTACGCCCCGCGGCGGCGCGTTTTCCGGCCGTGCGGCGCTCTATACTATCAACGGCCCGGACAAGGATTCTTACAATAGCGCCGAATGCCCGGACAGGGTAAGCATTCGGCAACGGACGCTGACGCCGGAAACCGGGCGGCTGGTGCTCGCCCTGGAACCCCACAGCGTCAACGTGCTCGTCTGGGCGAAGGCGGAAGCATGACCGCCAACGCTCCGCTGTTCCTGGACCCGGTCTTTGACGGCCCGACCCAACGGTCCTCTGGAACCATTTGGAAAAAAGCTGGTGGATCGTCTACACGCAGCGCCGCGCCAACGTGAACTCAGCAGGCGTCGGCTGGGTTCATGGAACCGATCTGGGCGTCGCCTCGTCGATGAACGGAGGGCACAGCTGGCTCTACCGGGGCACGCTGAACCTTCCGGCGCTGGAACGGGGCCGCAATACCTTCTGGGCGCCGGAGATCCTGTTCCACAATGATCTTCGCCACATGTACGTCAGCTACATTACCGGCGTGCCCGCCGCCTGGACCGGCGAACGCCATATCCTTCACTATACCAGCGAGAATCTGTGGGATTGGAAGTTTGAAAGCAGGCTGCCGCTGCCCGGCGACCGCGCGATTGACGCCTGTGTGCACCCGCTTCCGGAAGGCGGCTGGCGGCTGTGGTACAAGGACGAGAGCGACGCGTCTCTCACCCACGCCGCCGACAGCCCCGACCTGTATCATTGGCGGCCCATCTGCGCGCAGACCACCGCCTGCGGCCAGGAAGGCCCCAATGTGTTCAGGCTGGAGGGGCAATACTTCCTGATCGCCGACATGTGGGACGGCATGGCCGTTTACCGGAGCGGCGATCTGGCCCATCGGAACCGGCAGCCGGGGAATCTTCTGGCCGAGGGCGGAACGCGCCCAGGCGACAATTGCCGCAGGCTCCACGCGGACATATTGTCACTTCCTGACCGCGCCTACATCTTCTACTTCGTGCATCCGGGCACTGGCGATTACGGCTACTCGGTCGAGGGAGAAATCCAGCCCTACGCACAGCGGCGCAGTGTCCTGCAGGCTGCGCGCCTGACCGTGTGGGATGGACGCCTCGATTGCGACCGGAACGCGCCGTTTGACTTCCATCTGCCCGCTCAGCCCTGAAAACCATAGGAAAACGCGCTTGATCGCATTGCCGGACAACCCCGCGAACGCGCTTAGGCGCCCATATCGTTCATGAAAGGGTGTTTATCCATGAAAATCGCGCTTGCCAACGTATTCTTCGGGACGGAGCAAATCGAGGCGCTCACCCGCCTCGCCGCGGATCACGACGCCCATTTGACCTACTTTGGCTCCGATGAATCGCTCGCGCAAGCGGTGCTTGAGGAATTCGATGTGCTGCTGGGCCACTATCCAGCGGACCGAATCAAGAACCTGAAGCGCCTCAAGTGGCTGCAGGTGCCCTCCGCGGGCGTGGACCACCTGAAGGGCGTGATTGATCCGGAGCGAACCATCCTGACCAACAGTTCCGGCGCGTTCGGCATTCCCATCGCGGAATACCTGATGACGGGCCTGTTGATGCTCTACCGCCGGATGCCGGTCTACCTTAAAAACCAGCGCGAGCACCTGTGGCGCGGCGAAGGCAGTTCCAAGGCCATCTATGAAAGCCTTGTGACAGTGGTCGGGCTGGGCGACATCGGCCGCAGCTTCGCCGTGAGGATGCGCGCCATGGGCGCGCGCGTTCGCGGCGTCAAGCGAAGCGCCTCTGAAAAACCCGAATACCTGGAAGCGCTCTACCCCGTTTCCCGGCTGACCGAGGCGGTGGAAGGCGCGGACGTGGTATCGCTGTGCCTGCCCTCAACGGGTGAGACGGGCGGACTCGTCTCCCGGGATGTCATTGCCCGCATGAAACCGGGTGCGGTGATCCTGAACGCGGGCCGCGGCTCAACGCTGGACGAGGCGGCGCTCATACGGGCGCTTCAGGAGGGCCGACTGGGCGGCGCGGTGCTGGATGTGACGGCGGTTGAGCCGCTGCCGGACATAAGCCCGCTGTGGGACATGGAAAACGTGATTTTAACGCCCCACATCTCCGGCAGCAACATGGACCCGGTCTGCATCAACGCAACCTTCGCCATCTTCCATGACAACCTGGAGCGCTTTCTGAACGGGAAGCCGCTAAACAATGTAGTGGACTTGGCGAAAGGCTACTAACCCATTGGGGGCATCGCGGCCAAGACGGAATTTCCACATAAAAACGCGCCGAACGGATTTCCCTTCCGGCGCGTTTTTTGTACCTTCGCTATATCCCCGCCGCGCGCTGCGGCACCACCGAATACAGCCCGTGATAGATCAGCCGGATCACCAATTCCGCCATCTCCTCCGGCGGCTCTTTGAGGCCTCTCTCCAACCATTTCTTGATCACGGATGCCCCTGCAAACACGCCGAACTGCACCAGATACTCTGAAAGGCCCTCGCTTGCGATGGCATTGCCCGGCCACTCCTGCATCACCCGCGCCTGTGCGATCATCATGATCTCTTCCTGAAGCTTCTCATCGCCATATTCACCCAGAAGCACCTTGCACAATTCCGCGTTGTTCAGCACGTACTCAAACACCAGTTTCATAATCTGACCGGCGCTCGCGCCGTCCATCGGAGAGACCAGATCATTCAGCCAGCGGTTGATCTCCTCCAGAACCTCCTGCTTGATCTTCAGCAAAAGGTCGTAGGGGTCTTGGTAATGGGCGTAGAATGTGCTGCGGTTGACGTCCGCGCCCTCGCAGATTTCCTTGACCGTGATCTTGGCGATGGGCTTCCGGCTCATCAGGCGCACCAGGCTCTCCTGGATGACGCGCCGGGTGTAGCGCGTTCTGCGATCGTCCTTTTTCTCCTTCATGGCTTGTTCCTCCGGCGGCTGCGCTCGATTTTTACATTGAAAACCAACATCCCAGCCCGCGCTGTCGATCTTCGGACACCTGTCGTTCAATCTGCCCGTTGTAAACCGACACTGTGATGATTATAATCGGATCATCCCCGATTTGCAACACTGTGTTGCTTATCAACGGGTGCAAGGAGGACTTTAGTGGTGGCGGACATCGCGTTCGAAGGAGTTTCAAAGACCTATCGCGTGGGGGAAATCTCCATCCCAGCGGTGGACCACGCTGATTTTACGATCAGGCACGGGGAATTTGCGGTGGTACTGGGTCCCAGCGGCGCGGGCAAGACGACGGTTTTGAACCTGCTGGGCGGCATGGACCGCGCAACCAGCGGAAAAATCCTCGTGGGCGGGCGGGATATCGCGCCGCTGTCGGCCAAGGAGCTGAACGCCTACCGGCGGTTCGACGTCGGCTTTGTGTTTCAGTTTTACAACCTGATGCCCAATTTGACGGCGCTGGAGAACGTGGAGCTGGCGCAGCAGGTGTGCAAAAACCCGCTCTCCCCCGCCGAGACGCTCGAACGGGTGGGTCTCAAAGACCGCATGGACAACTTCCCGGCGCAGCTCTCTGGCGGCGAACAGCAGCGGGTGGCCATCGCCCGGGCGCTGTGCAAAAACCCCGAACTGCTCCTCTGCGACGAACCGACCGGCGCGCTGGATTCCAAAACCGGGCGGATGGTTCTGATGCTACTGGCCGATGTATGCCGCGACATGGGCAAGACCGTGGTGGTCATCACCCACAATGCCGCCATCATGCCCGCCGCCGACCGCGTGATCCGCATGGACAGCGGCAAGGTCAGTTCGGTGGAGGTCAACCCCGATCCCGCGCCGATGGAGGCCATCGCATGGTGACGAACGCGATGCGGCGCAATCTGCTCCGGCACAAACTGTGGCGAGACCTTTCCGCCAACTGGAAGGCCTTTGCGGCAATGCTGATACTGTGTATGCTGTCGGTCACATTGTGGCTGGGCATCAACGCGGCGGCGCAGGGTATGGATCAGGGGCTGAACGCGCTGTTTGAAAGGAGCGGCCTTGCGGATCTCTGGGTCTCCGGCGAGGTCAGCGACCACAGGGCGCGTGATCTGGCGGCGCTTCCGGGGGCTCGGGACGCGCAGCGCCGCGTTCGCCTCCGGGTCAAGGCGGACCTTCCGGGAGAACCCAAACTGGACCTGTACATGTACGACGGCGACGCCCGTATCTCAAAGCCGCTTCTCCTCGAGGGTAACCCACTGCCAGAGGGAACGCATTCCGCCTGCCTGATCGACCGGAAATTCGCCAAAGCGATGAACGTAAACGTGGGCGACCGGATTACCGTGACGGCAAACGGCGTCCGTCGGGAACTGCGCGTCTTCGGCATCTGCTACAGCCCCGAATACGTGGTGCATTCTGACGGCTACAGCTTCAACGTCGATCCCCATACCTTCGGCTACGGATTCGTTTCACCCGGCACGCTGGGCGATATCCCGTACAACGAAGTGGTCGTCAAGCTTCAGGATGGCGCGAAAGCCGCTGCGGTCAAACAGGCGGCGGAAGGGCTGATCGACGATGCCACCATCAAGGTCTCCACGCGGGACGACCGAGCCTACATCCGCATGGCGGTGGAGGAAGCTGGGCAGGTCCGCGCGATGGGCCAGATCTTCCCCGCCGTGTTCTTTCTGGTGGCTGCGCTGATCACATTCAGCACCATGCGGCGCATGATCGAAAACCAGCGGGTACAGCTGGGCACGCTCTATTCGCTGGGCTATGGCCGCGCGCAGCTGATGCGCCACTACGCAAGCTACGGTCTTCTGATCGCGCTATTGGGCGCGGTGCTGGGAACGCTGGGCGCTCGCTTCTTCCTGGGGCGCGTCGCGATGAACATGCTGCTGTCGCTCTATGTGATGCCCGGCGGCGCGCTGTACATGGATCCCCTGATGGTGGCCATAGCGGCCGTCATGATCGTTCTGATCGCGGTGGGCGCGAGCTTTCTCAGCTGCTATCAGGCGCTCAATGAAGTCCCGGCGAGCCTTCTCCGGCCCAAGCCGCCCCACAGCGGCAAGCGGGTGTTTCTGGAGCGCATCCCCTTCCTCTGGAAGCGCTTCTCATTCAGCAACAAGCTGATCGTGCGCAACATGTTCCGAAACGCCTCTCGCTTTGTAATCGGTCTGATTGGCGTGATGGGCTGCACCATGCTTCTTTTGACCGGCTTCGGCATGCGCGACTCGGTAAGCTACGTATTGCAGCACTATTACACCGTCAACATGCTCTACGACGTGCGCGTGGACCTGAACACCACCGCGCCGGATGGGTACGACGCGTCCGTCAAGAGCCGGTCCGGCGCGGAGTCGATGGAGGACGTGATGGAGGGCCAGCTGCAGCTGTACGATGATGGCCAGTGGCTGGAGAAGTCCTTTACGGTGCTGGAGGACCGGCACGACATGGTCTATCTGGACGTCGGCGGCCAGCGGATCTATCTGCCCCCAGAGGGCGTGGCGGTCACACGGCGTCTTTCCGAAGACCAGGGGCTTAAAACCGGCGACGCGCTCAAGCTCCGAATGCCAAACGGCAGCGAGGTCACCACCCAGATCAAAACCATCATCGATCTTCAGCTGGGTCAGGGCATCTACCTCAGCCGAAGCGCCTTCCGCAAGCTGGACGCGATGACCTATCAGCCCACGGCGGTTTTCCTGAAGGGCGGCAAAATCAACGCGGACGCGATAAACGACCTTGACGGCGTGGACAAGGTGCGCACCATTCAGGAGGAACGGATGGGCAAGCTGGCGGTCACGGGCGTCATGGACCTATTGGTACTCCTTATGGCGATTTTCGCGGGCGCGCTGCTGCTGGTGGTCATGTACACGCTGGGCGAGCTCAGTTTCTTTGAGCGCATCCGGGATCTGGCCACGCTGATGGTGCTGGGCTTCTACCCGCGGGAAACCAAACGGCTGATCCTGCGGGAAAACATCGTAGTCGCGGTGATCGGACTGCCCATCGGCCTTGCGCTGGGCCCGTGGCTGCACCGGTGGGTGCTGGCTTCGGGGCTACCCAGCATCATGCAGTTCGTGCCTTATATCTCGCTGGAGAGCTGGATCTCCACCGCGGTTCTGACCCTGATGTTCGCATGGCTGGTCAACCGCATCATCGGCGCGAAGTTCAAATCTGTCAACATGGTTGAGGCGCTCAAGAGCGTCGAGTGAGGAGGATCAAAATGAGGTCTCAGAACATGAAAAAAACGCTGTCGCTGGCATTGGCGCTATTTCTGGCGCTCTCTGCGGCCGCGCCCGCGCTGGGCGAAGGCGATTCGGCCCGGTCGGCAAAGGGCGTCACACAGAGCGTCCGATCTGAGGACATTTTTGCGCCGGTCGGCGGGCAGCTTCTGCCCTTTGACTGGGCGGAGGGCGACCCGGTGAAGGCGGGGGACGCGCTGCTGTCCGTGAGGCCGCGGCAGGTGCTGGCGGCAAACGACGGGGTAATCCGCTCGCTGCGCGCGGTCGTGGGCGATCAGGCCACCGACGTCCAGCAGCAGTTCGGCGCGCTGTGTTCAATCGACCGTACAGGCGTCGACTGGGTGGACGCCGACACCAGCAGCGCCTACGATAAGCCGGAGAACCGCGCGATTACGCTGGGCGAGACCTTGCGCGTCTACAACGGCAAGGACAGCGACCCGCTGGAAGCGGAAGGCACCGTGCTCTCCGTCAGCGGCGACGACTTCATCGTGGAGATTCCCTCCGGAATCTTTGACCTGGAGGACGATGTCAAACTGTACCGCGGCTCCGACGGCGCATACCGCTCCGGCGACCGGGTGGGCGACGGCGAGATTGAGCGCGCTGCGGTAATCCCTGTCACGGCGGACGGCGTGATTGCGGGCGTCTCGGTGACGGAGGGCCAGAGCGTCAAGCGCGGCGACGTCCTCTTCACACTGGACGCGGCAGGAACCGTGTATACTCAGCCCGCGCAGACCCAGATTACCGCGGACAAGGAAAGCGTTATTTCGCACCTGTACGTCCAGAGAGGACAGGCTGTGGAGAAGGACCAGCTGCTCCTGACGCTCGAGCCGCTGACAGAACTGGAATTCCTGGTGAACGTGGACGAGCTGGACATCCCGTCTTTGAAGCCGGGCGATACGGTTCAGGTCAAGGTGGACGCACTGAACCTCGAGGTTCCGGCGTCCGTCAAGGAGATCCATCCGCTGGGCGTGAAGTCTCTGGACACCACCAAATACCAGGTTTCGCTCTCGATGCAAACCCTTCCGGACGGCCTTCTGCCCGGCATGCGGGTGACTGCCTATTGGACCGGACAATAATTCACATTTCGGCTCCGGTCATGAAAGCTGCGGGATTCCTGGATGTGATGAGACCAGCCCGGAACGGCATACCGTTCCGGGCTGGTCTTTTGACTTTCTGCCACTACCCTTTGAATAAAATGGAATTGACCACGCTCTCCAGCCACTCCTGCCGCCCGCTGCCGGGCTGTCCGGCCGCACCGTTCTGAAGGGCGAGGCTTGAAAGCTCGTCAAGCGTCGCACCGCCTTCCCGGATCTTCTTCCCCAGCGGTGAATCGAAGCTCTTGTAGCGTTCCGCGAGAAAACCGTCAATCCGCCCGTCCTCAATCAGTTCCGCCGCCTTGATCAGCCCCAGCGCGAAGCTGTCCATGCCCAGAATGAAGGCCAGAAACATGTCCTCGTGGGTGTAGCTGGGCCTGCGCGTCTTGGCGTCGAAATTGAAACCGCCGGGCAGGCCGCCTGCCTTCAGGACCTCGTACATGCATAGCGTGGTATCGTAGACGTTCGACGGAAACTGGTCGGTGTCCCAGCCCAGAAGCGGATCGCCCTGATTGGCGTCAATAGAACCCAACATGCCGTTGATCGCGGCCACCCGCAGATCGTGCTGGAAGGTGTGCCCGGCCAGCGTCGCGTGGTTTGCCTCGATGTTCAGCTTGAAATCCCCGTCCAGCCCATACTGCCGGAGGAAACCGACGGCGGTAGCCGCGTCAAAATCGTACTGGTGCTTCATCGGCTCCTTGGGTTTTGGCTCGATCAGGAAGGTCCCGGTAAAGCCGATCGAGCGGCCGTAGTCCACCGCCATGCGCATCAGCCGCGCGATGTTCTCTTGCTCAAAGCGCATGTCGGTATTGAGCAGTGTCTCGTAGCCTTCCCGGCCGCCCCAGAACACGTAGCCCCTGCCCCCTAGCTTCACGGTCACATCGAGGGCCTTTTTGATTTGTCCTGCCGCGTGCAGGTACACCTCCAGGCTGTTCGTGGAACCCGCGCCGTTGGCATACCGGGGATTTGAAAACAGGTTGGCCGTGCCCCACAGACACTTGATCCCGGTCTCACGCATCTTTTCCAGGATGTAGTCGCTGATTTCGTCCAGGCGGCGGTTGGTTTCAGATAGCGTCTCGCCTTCCGGCACCAGATCCAGATCGTGGAAGCAGAAGTATGCAATGCCCAGCTTCCGCATGAACTCAAAGCCTGCGTCCACCTTGGCCTGCGCGTGCTCCATCGTGCCATAGGCGGCGCCAAAACGCTTGTCGGTGGTGCCCGCGCCGAACATGTCCGCGCCCAGCGCGGTCAGGTTATGCCACCAGGCCATCGCGAAGGGCAAATGTTCCCGCATGGGCTTGCCCAGAATCACCCGGTCGGGATCGTAGTACTGAAACGTCATCGGGTCCTTCGAATTCGGGCCCGCATAGGCCACCTTGGGCAGCCCCTGAAAGATTTCGCCCATAAAAACGCCTCCAATGCCGGTCGCTTACGGAACGGCCTCGACCGCGAGCGGCGCCTGCCCGGTGAGCGAATGGGTGCGCGCGTCCGGCTGGCCGAAGCCGACATACAGCTTGAAGCGCCTGCCGCCCGAAACGGGAGTCCCGTTATCGTCGACGACGGTAAACGCCTTACGCGGAATATCTAACCAGATTTTCCGCTCATCAAGCGCCGGAAGCTCTATGCGCCGGAACGCGCACAATGAAGGATTGGGCGGGGCAAAGGTACTTTCGAGAGGCCGAACGTAGATCTGAACGACTTCCTCCGCGGCCATCGGCCCCGCGTTCCGGATCGTCACGCCCACACGTCCGTCCTCGTAACAGGCGTCAAGCAGCTCGAAGCGCGAATAGCCCAGGCCGTACCCGAACGGGTACAGCGGCTCGCCGGTAAAGTAGCGGTACGTGCGCTCCCGCATGGCGTAATCCTCAAAGGGCGGCAGATCGTCCACCGAGCGGTAGAAGGTCACCGGCAGCTTGCCGGACGGGTTAACCCTGCCAAAGGCGATATCCGCGAGCGCCTGGCCGCCCGCCTGGCCCGGATACCATGTCAGCAGGATGGCGTTGCCTTCTTCAACCCGGACAGAGCTTCCGACCGAGACAACGGTGATTACGGGTTTTCCCGCTTTCAGAACCGCGTCGATCAGCCGCCGCTGGCAGTCCGGCAGTTCCAGACTCAGCTTGTCGCCCGAAGCGAAGGCGTTGCCCGCGTCGCCCTCCTCGCCCTCCAGCGTAGCGTCCAGCCCCACGCACAGAAACACCGCATCGGCTGCTTCCGCGCAGGCCGCGGCTTCCGCCAGCCGGTCGTCCGCCACGGCCAGCGGCTGGCAGCTGTCCTTGAAGAGATGGGAACCCTGCGCGTACAAGACGCGCACATCCGCCGCTTCGCAGGCGGCGCGGATGCCCGCAAGGAAGGTCACGTACCGAGACGATGTGCCGCTGTAGTTGCCCTCCAGCGCCGGAACGCTGTCCGCGTTGGGGCCGACCACCGCGACGGTTTTCAGCTTTTTGAGATTCAGTGGAAGAAGGCCGTCATTTTTGAGAAGCACCATGCTCCTGCGCGCCGCCTCCAGCGCCAGATGCGCGTTCTCCCGGGTATCGCACTGGTCGAAACCGATGGCGTCGTATTCCGGATCTCCGTCGAACAGTCCCAGAAGCGCTCTGGTCGTCATGACGCGCTCACAGGCGGCGGCGATCTGTTCTTCGGTGATCAACCCATCCTGATGAGCCTGCAAAAGGTGCAGATAGGTGACGCCGCAGTTGAGATCACAGCCCATCGTCAGCGCCAGCGCCGCCGACTCGGGCGCGGTCGAGGTCACCATGTGATGGGTGTGGAAGTCCCGAATCGCCCAGCAGTCGCTGACCACATGGCCCTGAAAGCCCCACTCGCCCCGGAGGATGTCTTTGAGAAGCCGCTTCGAACCGCAAGCGGGTTCGCCGTTCACCCGGTTGTATGCGCCCATGACCGCCTCGACCCCTGCCTCCCGGACCAGCGCCTCGAAGGCGGGCAGGTAGGTTTCACGCAGATCCCTCTCGGACACGCGGGCGTCAAACTCGTGCCGGACCGCTTCCGGTCCGGAGTGCACCGCAAAATGCTTGGCGCAGGCGGCGGTTTTCAAGTGCTTCCCCTTCCCCTGCAGACCTTTGACAAACGCGACGCCCAGCCTGGCGGTCAGGGTCGGATCCTCTCCATACGTTTCGTGGCCCCGGCCCCACCGGGGGTCCCGGAAAATGTTGATGTTGGGCGACCAGAAGGTCAGCCCCTTGTAGATGCCGCGGTCGCCCCGTCTGGCCTGCATGTTGAACTTGGCGCGGCCCTCGGTGGCGATCACCCCTGCGATGCGCTCCTGCAAATCCTCGTCAAAAATCGCGGCGAGCCCGATCGCCTGCGGAAAAACCGTAGCTGTGCCCGCCCTGGCCACGCCGTGCAGCGCCTCGCTCCACCAATTGTATGTGGGAATGCCCAGCCTCGGGATCGCGGGCGCGTCATAGCGAAGCTGCGACGCCTTCTCTTCCAACGTCATCCGGGCGACCAGTGCCTTTGCGCGCGCGGTCGCTTCCTCACGGCTTCTCTGCATGGTATTTCTCCGTCCTTCGTCAAAAGATAGTTTACTTTTCGTCCGCCGTCAGGGTTTTGCCCCGAGTATGAAGTAGTGCTTGCTATTCTGCGCCTTGCCCTCAAACCAGCAGTCATCCGTATGCCTGACGCGAATCAGTTCAAAGCCGGATAACAAACGCGTCACATCCTCCAGATTGACGTAAAAATGCGGGACGCCGTTCTCCGGCCCGCCGCCATTCTTGACCACGGTGTTTTCGTCCACGGCCGGATACCCAGCATCCCGGAACGACCAGGTCTCCTTCGAGCACAGCGTAAGAAAAAACTCTCCGCCCGGCTTCAGTACCCGTTTCATCTCCGACAGGATGACCTGAATGCCCAACGTATCGGTATGGGAGATCGCATGGAAGGCGAACACGCAGTCAAACGCGGCATCCGGGTAGGGCATGTTCAGCATATCGGCGACCTGAACGTCGATGTCCAGTCCTTCCCGCCCAGCCCAGTCTTTCAGATATCCCACGCCCTCTTCGGACAGGTCAAAGGCCGAAACCTGAAACCCCTTCTTTGCGAAAAACACCGAGTGTCTTCCCAGCCCGCTGCCCAAGTCCAGAACCTTGCGGAAACCCTTCTCCCACCAACGCTCCGCCAGGTAATGGCTCTCCTCGCTGGGGCTGAGCCAGATGGGGCAATCCTCCCGGTTCCAGTTCCACGCCTTGGAGATCGACATGCCATCGGCCCCCTTTCTTTGTGATTCCACAGCATTATACCATATTTTTTACATCCGGCAAAACAAGGGCTTTGAAGCCAGTAAAACGCCCGCAAATCTATATATTGTAGGCGGTACGCACAGAATCCGCGAAAATATACTACCTGTTGATTTTTACAAACGATGCTGTATAATAGATACTGCACGTTTTCGGAGGCGGGATGCCAACAGCCCGCTTTTGCGCAAGGATTGCGCGGGAAACCCGGCTTTCTACCAGGCGAACAATTGGCGGCGGTTTTCACACCGCGGATGGAGGAACCCACCTTGAACCTGCTCAGAACAGATTTCCTGAAAAAGTACCCCGATCAGCCCCTGCACATGACCCCTCTGGGGCAGTTCACCTTCTATCGCACCTACGCGCGCTTCCTGCCGGAGCTTGGTCGGCGCGAGACGTGGAAGGAAACCATCGCCCGCGCGGTCGAATACAACGTGGGGCTGGACAGGCGCCACCGCGCGAAAGTCGGGCTGCCCATCCCGGAGGAATGGCTTCGCGAGGAAGCCGAGGCGCTGTTTGACGCCATTTTCAACCTGCGCCAGTTCCCCTCCGGGCGCACGCTGTGGGTGGGCGGAACCCCGGTGGCTGAAGCCTACCCAATGGCCAACTACAATTGCAGCTTCACCAACATTGAAAAATGGGATGATCTGTGCGAGCTGTTCTACCTTCTCATGCTGGGCAGCGGCGTGGGTTTCAAATGCACGCCCGAGATGGCGGCGGGGCTTGTGCCCATCCGCGTCAACACGCGGCTGATCCTGTCGGAATACATCCCGGTGCCGGTGGATTACCGCCTGGAGCACACCGATCTGCGGCAGCTGGAAAACGGGTTTGCCAAGATTTACGTCGGGGATAGCAAGGAGGGCTGGCGGGACGCGCTGAAGGAGTATCTCGCGCTGCTCACCGAGCTGCGTTACGAGCACGTGCACACCATCAAGGTATCATTTAACTCCATCCGGCCAAAGGGCGAGCGGCTGAAGACTTTCGGCGGCACCGCCTCAGGTCCGGAACCGCTCCGCGAGATGTTCGCGGGGATTGACGCGGTGCTCAAAAACCGGATCGACCCCAGCCTTGCCCCCATTCCAACGGATGAAAAGGGCTACGGCCGCGTCAGGCCCATCCACATTCTCGATATCGGGAACCTGATCGGCAACAATGTGGTGTCCGGCGGCGTCCGGCGCACGGCGGAAATTTTCCTGTTCGACCCGAAGGATCTGGAATGCCTGTTCGCAAAGTACGGCATCAACGGGTTCTGGTCGGAACAGCACTTTGCGCAGCACGAAAAAGTGCGCAGTCAGCTGAAGAAGATGGGCATCCAGCCGCCTGCGTGGTTTGAGCTGCTTTCGGAAAAAACCTATGACGAATCGGTCAACGGTTCCTCGCCCTTCCACTACGGCCGGACCAACATCGGCCACAGGCGGCTGTCCAACAACTCCATGGCGCTCACGGAAAAGCCTTCGGAGGACATGCTGCACTTGATTTTCCTGATGATCCAGCTGGACGGCGAACCGGGCTTTGTCAACCTGGAAGCCGCCCGGAAGCGCCGTGAAAACGTGGAAGGCGTCAACCCTTGCGGCGAGATTCTGCTGGACTCCAAGCAGCAGTGCAATCTGACTACCGTCAACCTGTGCGCCTTCCGGGATGGTACGGGTCTTGATCTGGAAGCCGCGAAGCGCGCGCAGGCGTTGTCGGCCAGAGCAGGCCTTCGCATGACGCTGATCGACCTGGAGCTGCCCGAATGGAACGAAAAACACAAGCGCGACCGGTTGACCGGATGCAGTATGACCGGCATACAGGATGCCTTCGCCGGGATGGACGACGCGCAGCAGGATGAGACGCTCGAGGCGCTCTCCCAGGCGGCAAGGGACGCGGCAGCGCAGTACGCCTACCAGCTGCGCATCCCCACGCCGCTGCTCACCACCACCATTAAGCCCGAGGGCACGCTTTCGCTGGTGGCCGGCGGTGTGTCGGCGGGTCTTCACTACGCCCACGCGCCCTATTTCATCCGTCGCATCCGCATCTCCTCCGACGACGCGCTGGCCAAGGCGGCGCTCATGCTGGGCTGGAAGGTGCAGCCGGAGATCGGCACCCCGGACAACGACATCAATAAGGCGCGCACGCTGGTGATCGACTTCCCGGTTGCCTCCGGAGCGACGGTCACCAAGGGCGATGTGCCCGCCCTCAAACAGCTGGAGCACTACATCCAGTTCCAGAAGCACTACACGCAGCACAATTCCTCCAACACCATCACCGTCCGGCCGTCGGAGTGGCCGGAGGTGGAGCGGGCCATCACGCAAGTGTGGGATTCCTTTGTGGGCGTATCCTTCCTGAGCTACGACGGCGGCACTTACCAATTGGCGCCCTACGAGACCATCACGAAAGAGCAGTACGAGGCGCTGCGCCTTGTCAACCAGCCCTTTGATCCGGCGGCGCTCCAGCAGTTTGAGAACGCGAGCGACCAACTGGACACCGAGGACGACGACTGCGCCAGCGGCGCCTGCCCGATCCGGTAAAGAACCTGGCAGAGGGGGAGCGCGGCAATCGCCGCGCTCCCCCTCTGCCAACTGTCAAAAAGCACCCTTTGGGAGCAGTTCATAGGAGCGGTCGGGGACTTTTCTATTCATGCGGACTGAGCCGCCCTATTCCTCTCCAGTCAGCGCGATGGCCTCGATCTCGCACAGCGCGCCCTTGGGCAGCGCTTTGACCGCAACGCAGGATCGTGCCGGGCAACTGACAAAAAAGCGCTCGTAGACCTGATTGAACTTCTGAAAATCGGCAATATCGTGCAGGAAGCAGGTGGTTTTTACGACATGCTCCAAGGATGAGCCCGCCGCCTCCAGAACCGCCTGAACGTTCAGGCAGGACTGCTCTGTCTGTGCCTCGATGCTAGATCGGAAGAGCGTCGTGTAGGGAAAGAGTGTAGATCTCGGTGGTCG
>CALGYL010000035.1 GCA_937934775.1 uncultured Clostridia bacterium | reverse complement strand
ACCCTCGCCGTTTTTCGCTTGCGCCGTTTTTCGAGTGCTTGACTATAATACCACGTGCACACTCACTTGTCAACACTTTTCGATGTTAACTCCATGTTTATCCAGATTGACAATCCCTCCGGTTTTTCCTATTATATAAGCACACGTTTAGTAGGAGGCGAAGCCCTTGCCCAAGTTGGAATCCTACCACCGAAAGCTGCCTTACAGCTATGCGCTGGGTATCTATCCGGCCACGGTCATAATGGAAGCCCGGCCGGAGGCGGCCAGACGCCTGCTGCTCAGCCCTCAAGGCCTGGACAGCGAGGGCGTGTCACTGCTGCGCGACAAGTGCCGCGCGCTGGACATCCGCGAGGAGGAGGCCGACCGGGTGCTACGGCGGGAATCCCGCAAGGACAACTGCTTCGCGGGGATCGTATTTGACAAGTACGCATCGCCGCCCGAAAAGGGCCGGCCCCATGTGGTGCTCTGCCAGATCAGCGACCAGGGCAACCTGGGTACGGCGCTCCGGGCCTGCCTGGCCTTTGGCATTCGGGATGTGGCGCTGATCCGCCCCTGCGTGGATGCCTTTGATCCACACGCGGTGCGCGCGTCGATGGGCGCGTTCTTTCATATGAATGTGGAAACCTACGACCGCTTTGAGGACTACCGGGCCGCCTATCCGGACCACGCGCTCTATCCCTTTATGCTGGACGGCGCGACGGCGCTGGATGAAGCTGTCCGGACGCGGCCCGCGCTCTACGCGCTGGTCTTTGGAAACGAGGCGACCGGCCTTCCGCCGGAATTCGCCGCGTTGGGGCAACCGGTGTTCATTCCGCAGAGCAAGGACATTGATTCCCTGAACCTGTCGGTGGCGGTGGCGCTGGGCGCATACGCGTTCACGCGACCCTGAATTGGTAGTTGTTGCCAATTGCACAAATATAGTTGACAATATTGATACGTTTTGTTACAATCCTTTTGAAACTAGTTTCTATTCTGTTTCAAAAGGGAGTGCAATTTGATGAAGCCTATCGCTCGGTTTGGATTCCTGGTTCTGGCGCTGCTGCTTGCCGCGTCCCCGGCACTGGCAACCTGCCCCAAAGCAAACGTCACCGACACCTATGCCATCACCGCGGGCGGTGCGGTCTGCAAGATCACCATTTCAAACGGCGCCTGCTCTGCCTCCTCGTGCCCGGACCAGAGCACCTGCACCTCCGGTTCCTGCAGCGTAAGCGGCTCCGCCTGCACCTCCAGCGCCGGCTGCACCGTGGGCTCCTGCCCGACGGAATCCGTAAGCTCCGGCTCCACCTGCCCCAACGTGACCAAGAAGCCCACCGCCACGGCAAAGCCCGAGGCCACCGCGAAGCCTGCCGCGACCAAGAAACCCACCGCGACCAAGGCGCCCGCGACAACCAACGGCTCTTCGATGTCCTCGATGGCCGCCTCCGTGGTCAGTCAGACCAATGACGAGCGCGCCAAGCAGGGCCTCGCGGCGCTCACCGTTTCCAGCGAACTGACCCGCGCCGCCTGCGTCCGCGCTCAGGAAATCGTCAAGAAGTTCAGCCACACCCGGCCCGATGGCAGCGCCTGGTCCACCGTCTCCTCTTCCGTCCGCGGCGAGAACATCGCCATGGGCCAGCAGAGCGCCGATAAGGTCATGGCCGCCTGGATGAGCTCTTCCGGCCACCGCGCCAACATCCTGCGCGCCTCCTTCGGCTCCATCGGCGTGTGTGCCTACAAGGTCGGCAACACCATGTATTGGGTACAGGAATTCGGAAAGTAAGCTGGGATACGCCAGGGGCTCCGCCCCCTGTCCCCCGCCAGAGGGATTGAATCCCTCTGGACTCCCCACATAGGGAATTCATGGAGAGCCGTCGCGCCGCATGAGGCGCGGCGGCTCACTGCATTGCATCGCAACGGGGAGAACGGCAGGGGCTCTGCCCCCGGTCCCCCGCCAGAGGGAATTCCCTCTGGACTCCCCACACAGGGGGATTCTATGGAGAAATCTCTACCAGCAGAGGAAATTGTATCGTTTGTATCTTTTCGGGCTACCCGCAGAAGCCATTGTCTCGCTGTATCCTTTCGGGTTACCCGCCGATCAAACCATTTGGTCAGCCTCCGCCACGGCATTCCCCAGAAGCCGACATGTTTGCCCTCAACCCCGCCGTACCCTCATTTCGTTTCCTGAGACCTGCGTGTCGGAAACGCGTTTGCCCCACCAGTTCAAAACTGGTGGGGCAAACAATGCTTTCAGTCAGCGAGTCGCCCGGAAAACCGCGAGGGTTTCAGGCCCGCGCAGCGGCTTCCTCTACGTGGAAGCATCCAAAGGCGGTTTCTGCGTTTGCGCCCTTCCATGGCACAAGACCGCGAAGCGGGGTTGCGCCGCTTGGCTTATTCCGCCGCCAGCTTCTTGTAGTTCTCCAGGCGCTCGGCGGCGTCCTTCTCGGCCTCCGCGAAGAGCTTCGTGGCAGCATCCGGGAACTGGCGCATCAGCGACGCGTAGCGGTTCTCACTCTTGATGAAGTCCTGATAGCTGGCGGTGGGGGCCTTGGAGTCGATCGTCAGCTTCGGCGAAGCTTCGGGGTTGAAGCGGTACATCGGCCAGTAGCCGGCGGCGACCGCCTTCTTGATTTCAGCCTGCGCGTTGTTCATCTTGATGCCGTGGTTGATGCAGGGTGCGTAGGCGATGATGATCGACGGGCCGTGGTAGGCTTCCGCCTCGTGCATGGCCTTGATCAGCTGGTTCATGTCCGCGCCCATGGCGACCTGCGCCACGTACACATAGCCGTAACTCATGGCCATCATGCCCAGGTCCTTCTTGCGGGTGCGTTTGCCAGCCGCCGCGAACTTCGCGACCGCGCCGGTGGGCGACGACTTGGAGGCCTGTCCGCCGGTATTGGAGTACACCTCGGTATCCAGCACCAGGATGTTGACGTCCATGTTCTGGGCGATCACGTGATCCAGTCCGCCGTAGCCGATGTCGTAGGCCCAGCCGTCGCCGCCGATAACCCAGACGGACTTCTTGACGAGCTGATCTCTCTCGGCGTAGATTTCCTTGCACAGCGGGTCGGCTTCGCAGCCGCAGTCCTTGCAGCCTTCGAGGAGCGCGATGAGCTTGGCGGAAGCGGCCTTGGAGGCTTCGCCCTCTTCCTTGGCGTCCAGCCAGGCCTGGCAGGCGGCCACGCCCTCTTCGTACCCGGCCCACACGCCGGTCATCAGCTTCTCAATGCTCTCGGTCAATTTCGCGCGGCGCTGCACGCTCGCCAGGTTCATGCCGAAGCCGAACTCGGCGTTGTCTTCGAACAGGCTGTTCGCCCACGCCGGGCCATGGCCTTCGTCGTTGACGGTGTAGGGGCAGGTGGGCGCGGAACCGCCGTAGATGGACGAGCAGCCGGTAGCGTTGGCGATGACCATGCGGTCGCCGAACAGCTGCGTGACCAGCTTGACATAGGGCGTCTCGCCGCAGCCGGCGCAGGCGCCGGAGAACTCAAACAGCGGCTTTTTGAACTGGGAGCCCTTTATGGAGCGGGTGTTGAGCGCGCCCTTGAATTCCGGCAGCTTGGCCGCGAAATCCCAGTTCGCTTCCTGCACCTGCTGTGTGGCCAGCGGCTTCATGATGAGGGCCTTTTCCTTGGCCGGGCAGATGTTGGCGCAGTTCTCGCAGCCGGTGCAATCCAGCGGGGAGACCTGGATGCGGTACTGATAGCCTTCGTACTCCTTGCCGATGGGCTTCTTGGTCTCGAAGGAGGCGGGGGCGGCCTTCATGTCCTCGTCGGACACCAGGATCGGGCGGATGACGGCGTGCGGGCAAACCAGCGAGCACTGGCCGCACTGGATGCACTTGTCGATCTGCCACTCGGGCACGTTGACCGCGATGCCGCGCTTCTCATACTTGGTGGTGCCGGTGGGCACGACGCCGTCGACCGAGAAGGCGGAGACGGGCAGCTTGTCGCCCTCCTGGGAGAGGATGGGCAGCACGACGGAATCAAAGTAGTCGTTGGCGTCAACCTTGGCGGGCATGGCGCCGGCGGTGGCGGCGGCCCATTCGGCGGGCACCGGGATCTCCTTGAGGCCGGTGACGGCGATGTCGATGGCGTCCTGGTTCTGCTTGACGACCGCTTCGCCCTTCTTGCCGTAGCTCTTCTGCACGTACTGCTTCATGTACTTGTCCGCTTCCTCGTAGGGGATGACGGACGCGAGCTTGAAGAACGCGGCCTGCATGATGGTGTTGATGCGGCCACCCATGCCAATCTGCTGGGCCAGCGCGATGGCGTCCACGTTGTAGAACTTGGCCTTCTTCTGGGCCAGCGCGCGCTTCATGGAGGCGGGCAGCATGGCGTCCATTTCGGCGGCGGACCAGGGGCTGTTGAGCAGGAACACGCCGCCCTCCTTCAGGGCGGAGAGCATGTCATAGCGGGTGACATACGCCGGGTTGTGGCAGGCCACAAAGTCGGCGGAGTCGATCAGGTAGGTGGACTTAATCGGCTTCTTGCCAAAGCGCAGGTGGCTGATGGTGATGCCGCCCGACTTCTTGGAGTCGTAGGCAAAATAGGCCTGCGCGTAGAGATTGGTGTGATCGCCGATGATCTTGATGGAGTTCTTGTTGGCGCCGACGGTGCCGTCCGAGCCGAAGCCGAAGAACATGCAGCTCTTCGCGCCTTCCGCGCTGGCATCGATCTTGTCACCCAGCGGCAGGGAGGTGCCGGTCACGTCGTCCACGATGCCCACGGTGAAGTGGTTCTTCGGGGCTTCGCCCTTCAGGTTGTCGTACACGGACTTGACCATCGTGGGGTTGAATTCCTTGGAGCCGAGGCCGTAACGGCCGCCGACCACCTGAATATCCGAGCGGCCCTGCTCACGCAGCGCGCTGCAAACGTCCAGATACATCGGCTCGCCCAGGGAGCCGGACTCCTTGGTGCGGTCGAGGACGGCGATCTTCTTGACGGAAGCCGGGATGGCCGCCATGAAGTGGCTCATGGAGAAGGGGCGGTACAGGTGCACTTTGACCAGGCCGACCTTTTCGCCGCGGGCGTTCAGGTAGTCCACGGTCTCCTCGATGGCTTCGCAGGAAGAGCCCATCGCGATAATGATACGGTCCGCGTCGGCGGCTCCGTAGTAGTCAAACAGCTTGTAGGCGCGGCCGGTCAGCTTGGCGACCTGGCCCATGACCTCTTCCACGATGGCCGGGGTGGCGTCGTAGAACTTGTTGGCGGCTTCACGGCCCTGGAAGTAGATGTCCGGGTTCTGCGCGGTGCCCGACTGCTTCGGGTGGCCCGGATTGAGCGCGCTGTCGCGGAACGCGCGGATGGCGTCCCAGTCGACCAGCGTCTTCATCTCTTCATAGTCGATGCCTTCGATCTTCTGCACTTCGTGGCTGGTGCGGAAGCCGTCAAAAAAGTGGAGGAAGGGCACGCGGGCCTTGAGCGTGGACAGGTGGGCGACCAGCGCCATGTCCATGGCTTCCTGCACGGAGCCGGAAGCCAGCATGGCAAAGCCGGTCTGGCGGCAAGCCATTACGTCCGAATGGTCGCCAAAGATGGACAGCGCATGGTAGGCAAGCGCGCGGGCCGAAACGTGGAACACGCTGGGCAGCAGCTCGCCGGCGATCTTGTACATGTTGGGGATCATCAGCAGGAGGCCCTGCGACGCGGTGAAGGTGG
>CALGYL010000034.1 GCA_937934775.1 uncultured Clostridia bacterium | reverse complement strand
CTCTACTATATCAAAAAAACTCCCTCATGGGGAGCTTTTTTGACAGTCTGTGGCGCGCTCCGCGTAAGCGGGGCGCGCCTTTTTATGCTTAAAACAGCGACGGTTGCTGCCGGATGGGGATTGGCGTAGGCGTAGGCGTGGGGCGGCTCAGCCAGTCAAAGAGAGGATTGGTCTGAGCAACCGACACGAGTTGGGATGAATCTCCCTCCAGCAAGACACCCTCCTGATATAGGGTGTCATTGATCGGGCGGATGTAGTATGAAAGATTGCCGCCTTCTATGGAATCCACATACTCCAACTGATCGCCCGGCTGCCCTGTCAATTCTGCCACCATGGTTTCCCGGCCGTCCAGCACGCGGAAGATCCTGTACAGAGCGTCCGCTTGAACCGCGGTGAAGGAAAGCTTGGGATGCAGGGAGGCATCCAATGAAATCGACAAATTGTATACTGCGGTCGGCTTTATCCATACAGAAGAGACTTCGGTCGGAATTTGCGACAGGGGGAAGATTTCGTCCGCTGTGAGGGATTTGGGCGTATACAGGCTGGGAAGCACCGGGTGGCCCAGCGTCACCAGGCCCTGCCGGTCAATCAGCGCGCGCCCCAATGTTGCGGGCATCGGGAAATCGCCCCCATTGGCTCGCTGGCCATTCACCCGCAGGAATTCCGCCGCCAGCTTTGCCGGCTTGTTGCTTCCGCTCTCGGAGTCGGATAGTTTATGGGCGTCGTCCGGGTTATCAAACCCCATCCACACCGCGACGCACACGCTTCTGGTATAGGCAACCGTCCATGCATCCCGGTTGCCGGAACCGCCGAACCCCACGGTGCCTGTCTTTCCGGCCACGGGAAAGCTCACGGTGGACAATGCCTTTGCACTGCCTGTTTTCGCCGCTGTCCGCAGCATATCGGTAATCATGTAGGCGCTCTCCGGTTTCATCACCTGCTGTTTTGAGACGCTGGACGCATAGACCATCTGCCCGTCGCCGTCCATAATTTTTCGGATCAAGTGGGGGGTTACGGCGTATCCACCGTTGCTAAGCGGCGCGTATGCGCCGCACAGCGCCATTGGCGAAACGCCGTCTGTCAACGCGCCAAGCGCCAGCGACAGGTTTTCATCCTGATCGCTCAGCGTTATGCCCGCCTTTTGCGCGTAGAACCGGGCGGAGTCCACATCGGTCCGGGATAATAAATCCACCGACGCCACATTGAGCGATTTGGAAAGCGCTTCCCGAAGCGTAACCGTGCCGTAGTAGCGGCCGCCGGAATTTCTGGGGGCGTATGTCCCAAAGGAGCGCTGCGTGTCGTCCACCAGAGACGATGGCAGCATGCCATACCGGTCGATGGCGGCGGCATATACCGAAACCGGCTTAAAGGTGGAACCGGGCTGACGCTTAATTTCGGTCGCCCGGTTGAGGCCTCGCTGGACATCGTAGCTGCGCCCGCCGACCAGCGAGAGTACTTCACCGCTCCTGGGGTCCAACACGATCAGAGAGGACTGCGCCTTTTCACCATCCGAAGCGTCCGTGGGGAAGCGGGTCGGATCCTGATACAGGGTCTGCGCGCTTTTTTGCATGTCTTGATCCAGCGCCGTATAGATCGTATACCCGCCGGAGAGGAGTGCTTCCGAATCAATGGACAGTGCGCGGCAGGCCTCCGCGATGGTCTGATCGACATACCAGGCGTACTGGGAGGAATCCTCTGTGTTCGCGAGCACGACCTTTTCCGCTTCCGCCTGATCGGCCTCCTGCTGGGTGATGAATTCGTTTTCCACCATGGAAGCAAGCACCAGTTTGCGCCGCTTCAGCGAATTCTCCAGATGCAGATGCGGTGCGTAGATCGACGGGGCTTTCAGAACTCCGGCCAGAAGCGCACCTTCTCCCAGGGTGAGTTCGGAGGCATGAATGCCAAAATACGCCTCGGAAGCCGCTTCAATGCCATAAGCGCCCTTCCCGAAATAGACCGCATTCAGGTACATTTCCAGGATTTCCTGTTTTGTTGCGCGCTGCTCCAACTGAACCGCCAGTACGGCCTCCTGCAGCTTCCGCGAGATGGTTTTCGCACTGGTCAGGTGGGTCAGTTTGATCAACTGCTGCGTGATGGTGCTCGCCCCCTGGGCGTAGTCGCGCGCCTTCACGTTTCTCAGGAGCGCGCCCGCTATGCGGATGATGTCAACGCCATGATGATGATAGAATCTCGCGTCCTCCGCCGCCAGAAACGCTTCTTGTACTTTGGTCGGTATTTGGTTTACCGAAATTACCGTCCGCTTTCCAGCGCCGGATATGACCGCCGCTTCCTGATCCTTGCCGTCCAAAATCCGGGTGCTCTGCGAAAACGTGCGCAGCTTGTCCATGTCCAGCGGTGTCCAGTGGCCCACGTCCAGAAGGATGATTAGCGTAAGAACCGCGGCAGCCACCAAAGCGCCCGCAATAATAAGGATTCTTTTTTTCATCGTCATGCCTCGCATCATATTGTGCCTAGTATGCCCGCACGCGCCTGAGCGATTCCCAGAACATGTCGGTGGACTGGATCTGTCATCCCTTGTATAATGAAACATATCAACGCAAGGAGGTTGAATGGAATGAATCAGACCGAAGTCGGTTATGTAATCCTGCTTGCGATCGTCCTTGCGGTTGTGTTTGGACTGCGGCTTAAGCAACGGGAACCGATCCGGCGCATGGGGCAAAAATTCACCGTAGGCAAGCCTTTGTATGAAATCTCTACGACAAAGTTTCAGGACGTTGCGGCCAACGAGGAGGCGCTTCGCAGCCTGTCGATGCTGGTCGATTACCTGAAAAACCCGGAAAAATATGGAAAGATGGGCGCGCGCATGCCCCGCGGCGTGCTGCTCTACGGGCCTCCCGGCACCGGCAAGACCCTCTTGGCCCAGGCACTCGCGGGCGAGGCCGGCGTGCCGTTTTTCGCGCTGTCCGGTTCGGACTTTGTGCAGATGTACGTGGGCGTAGGCGCAAGCCGCGTGCGCGAACTCTTTCAGAAGGCCAAAAAGGCCGGGAAATGTGTAATTTTTATCGACGAAATCGACGCGATGGGCAAAAAGCGAGACGACAACGCCTCCGAAGAGCGGGAACAGACGTTGAACGCGCTGCTGAGTGAAATGAGCGGCTTTAAAAAGAACGACGGAGCCATCATACTGGCCGCGACCAACCGCCTGGACACGCTGGACCCGGCGCTGCTCCGGCCCGGCCGCTTTGACCGGAAAATTGAAGTCGGCCTTCCGGGTCTGAACGAGCGCCTGGACATCCTGAAGCTGCACAGCCGCGGAAAGCCGTTGGCGGAGGGGATCAATCTGAATAACCTGGCGGCGCAGACAGTCTACTTCAGCGGCGCTTCGCTGGAAGCGTTGCTCAATGAAGCCGCCATCCGCGCAGCGCAGCGAGGTTCCGGCGAGATTGAACGCGGAGACATCGACGCGGCCTATCTTGCGACGGTGGCCGGTGAGGACAAGCCGTCCCACGCGGCGCAAAAGGAGCGAGCGACCATTGCCCTGCACGAAGCGGGCCACGCGTTGGCGACAAGGCTTCTCCTTCCCGATCAGCGGGTCACCCGCATCAGCATTCTGCCTTCCGGCAAAGGTGCGGCGGGGTACAGTCTATCAATTCCGCCGGAGCTTTCGATCATCGGTCGTGAACGTTTGGCCCGGCAGATTCAGATTTTGTTGGCCGGGCGCGCGGCGGAGCTTCTGATCGGCGGGCCGGATGAGATCACAGGCGGTGCATCGAACGATCTGGCCCGAGCGGCGGAGATCGCGGCCGCGATGGCTCTGGATCTGGGCATGACGGGGGAACCGGGCGTCGCGCTCAGGCCGCTCAAGGGCGCCTGCGGCACGGGGGACGCGCTGGATCGCTGCAAGGAACTTTTAAACCGGCAGTTCGACACAGTTACCGAACTGCTCCAGAACAATTCGGAACTCCTGATGAAGCTGACAGAGGCGCTGATTCGGGAAGAGACCATCGACGAGGAACGCTTTCTCCAGTTGGTGGCGTAACACACTTCATCCTGTACAACCCCTGTCGAACGAAACCATCCGTTCGACAGGGGTTGTGTTTTTTCACCAAAGGATTCGCGGGACAGGCCGTGGAACTAACCTGCGATGAGACAAGCGGGGAGGGCGGCGGATGATCAATCATGAACGGCGGCGCGGCGCGGTGGTGGTGGCACTCACCGGCGATCTGGATCACAGGCGTGCGGATCAGATCCGCCCGGAGTTGGACGAGTTGCTCAAGGATCCGAAGATCAAGGAACTGGTGTTCGACCTGTCCGGGCTGAGCTTTATGGACAGCTCCGGGATCGGCATGGTGCTGGGCCGGTACAAGCTGATGGCGCGGCGGGGCGGAAGCGTATCGGTCAAGTGCGCCAATCAGCAGATCGACCGGGTATTCGAACTGGCGGGGCTGTATCAGATCGTCAAGAAACTTGCGTGAGCGGGAGGACAAAAATGAGTATCGTCAATGAAATGCGCGTGGACTTTCTCGCGTGCCCGGAAAACGAAGCTTTTGCGCGCATGGTGATCAGCGCGTTTATCCTGCCGCTCAATCCGACGCTGGAACAGATGGGCGATGTGAAAACCTCCGTCTCGGAGGCGGTGACCAACGCGCGCCGGCTGCTCGCGCAGCCGGAGCTGCGCGAC
>CALGYL010000033.1 GCA_937934775.1 uncultured Clostridia bacterium | reverse complement strand
CGGTCAGGATATTGCCAAGGAAACCGGCGCGGGTTACGTGAGTGTGCTGCCGGATTCAGTCATCAACGAACAGCTGTTGACTTATCTCACGGCTTATCCTACCAGTTTCTTCGTGGATCAGAATGGTCAGATTGTCGGCGAGCCCATCCTCGGAGCCAAGAGTTATGACGATTGGAAGATGGAGATTGACAAGAAACTCACCCAGGTCAAAGCGAGCTGACAACCTCTTTTGATACTTTTATGAGAAGGAAAGCGCGGCGCATTCGTTCGGATGCGCCGCGCTTTCCTGTTCTCCCTTATTTGGGTGATTCCGCCGGCTTCTTGCCCCGATGCTCCGGCACCGGCTGCACAACGTTCTTGGGCAGGTTTTGCCAATGATTCATCTGCGTGCGCTTTGGATTCCTGGGATCGATTCGCTTCATACCCTGCTTTGCCACAAGGTTCACCTCGGCTCCAGTATCATCTGAATTCTTGAAAATTATTCGTGCTTGCCGGAGAGGTAGGCGATCACCTCGTCCGCATTCTGCGCGGCCTTGACTTTTTCAAAAATCTTTTCAATGGCGCCGTGCTCGTCAATGATAAAGGTCGTCCGCGCGATGCCCATCACGGACTTGCCGTACATCTTCTTTTCCCGAAAAACGCCGTAGGCGTTGATCGCGTTTAGCGCCGGGTCAGCCAGAATCGGGAATGTCAGCCCCAGCGCGGCGGCGAATTTTTCATGGGATTTTACGGTGTCCCGGCTGACGCCCAGAAGCGTTGCGCCCAATGCCTCGAACCGGTCATGCTGCGCATTCATTGCGACTGCCTGACTGGTGCAGGCGGTGGTGTTGTCCTTGGGGTAGAAGTACAGAACAACTTTGCGGCCCGCGAAGTCCGAAAGGCTTACGCTTTTGCCGGACTGATCCGGCAGGGTGAATTCCGGGGCTTTTTCCTGAACGTTTAGCATGAGAATCCTCCTGTTCGACTGAAAGCTCTTTAGGGAACTGGAGCTTATGCCCGTTTATGTAAGTTGCCTTAGAATTGATAAACGCCGAAATATGGCTCCAAACATTGGCGAGGTAGAGGAAACGCGCGGCTTTGCAGCCGCGCGCAGATTAACCGCATATGGTTTTGGGCTTTTCCTCATTTGGAGTGAGCACGCGGGCCAGGAATTCTCGGGTTCGCGGGTGCTTCGGGTGGGAGAAGATTGCCTTTGGCGCGTCCTCCTCCACGATGAGCCCGCCGTCCATGAACACCACCTTGGTGGCGACATCCCGTGCAAAGGCCATCTCATGGGTGACCACCAGCATGGTTAGGCCGCTTTTGGCCAGATCCCGCATGACTTCCAGAACTTCACCCACCATCTCCGGGTCGAGGGCGGAGGTGGGTTCATCGAAGAGCAGCATCTCCGGGTCCATGGCGAGGGCTCTTGCGATGGCTACGCGCTGCTTCTGTCCGCCGGATAGCTGCTTGGGTTTCGCCTTGACGAAGGGGCCCATGCCCACCTTGTTCAGGTAGAGCATCGCATTCTCCTCCGCCTGGGCGCGGCTGCGCTTTAGTACCTTCATCTGGCCGACCATGCAATTTTCCAGAGCCGTCATGTTGTGGAAGAGGTTGAACGACTGGAACACCATGCCCACCTTCGCGTGGTATTCCGCCAGCGGCACGCTGCCGTCCTGAATGTCTCGATTATAATAGGTGATCAGGCCGCTGGTGGGCTTTTCCAATAGGTTGATGCACCGGAGCAGCGTCGATTTGCCGCTGCCGGATGCGCCGATGATGCAGACCACGTCGCCCTTCTGCGCTTCAAAATTGACGTCGCACAGCACCTCATGGTCCCCGAAGCTCTTTTTCAGGTGCTCAACGCGGATGATCGCCCCGGTCATTTTGCCGCCCCCTTCACCTTGATCACGGAATGGCTGTCGGTCTGACTGCCCAGAAATGTGTAATTGTCCGGGCCGTCCATCTTGCGCTCAATCCACCGGAGCAGCCGCGTGATCGTATAGGTCAGGATCAGGTAGATCACCGCGGTAACAAAGAACACCTCAAAATACCGGTAATAGGTGCCCGCCGCGGATTTCGACTGGAAGAACAACTCCGAGACTGAAATGACGTTGAGCACGCTGGAATCCTTGATGTTGACGATGAACTCATTGCCAATGGAGGGCATGATGTTTCGGATGGCCTGTGGGAGGACGACGGAGGTCATCGTCTGCCAGTGCGTCATGCCGATGGAATGGGCCGCCTCGGTCTGGCCCGAGTCGACGGAGATGATGCCGCCGCGGATGATTTCGGCCATGTACGCGCCGGTGTTGACCGATACGATCAGGATTGCCGCCGCCAGATTGGGCATTTTGAGGCCCAGGTACTGCATCGTGCCGTAGTAGATGACCATCGCCTGCACGATCATGGGTGTGCCGCGAAAGATTTCAATGTACGCGCCCAGCAGGCCGTGGGAAAAGCGGATCAACGCGCGCCGCATGAAACCCGCGCCGTCTCTGGGTGCGGTGGTGCGCGCAATGGCCACCAGAAGGCCGATGCCAAAGCCGAACACCGTGCCGGTCAGCGCCACAATCAGCGTCGTGACTGTGCCGCTGAGGAACAGCGATCCATACTTTTGCAGGATGAAACCCACCGCGCCAAAGAAGGAATCAGGCATTGGAACAACCTCCGAAAATCAAAATCCGGCCATTTCCCATTCGGCGGATTGAAGCCCGGCCGGCGGCCGGCTGGACGCATGCCATTGGCTTTTCGAGAGCATCGAGAGGGTTAGCGCCCTCTCGATGCGTAAATCAGATTCGGCGATAAGCGCGGGTTGTGGCGATCCCCCGGTGCGTTGTGGGGAAGGAAAGCCCGCCGGAGCCGGTCTCTGCCCAAAAATTCCGGAGAAGGCTGGACAACCGGCCCGGCGCCTTTCTTCTGAAAGACGCGAAGCGGAGCAACTTTGCTTCAGTTCGAAAGAGGCTGCGCCTTGATGCAGGTGTCCATCAGCTCCGTGCGCTGTTCCTTGGTGATGCCCGCAAGGATCTCGTTGATCTTGGCGGTCAGATCGCTGCCCTTCTTGAGGCCCACGGCCACCGCGATGTCCTCGGGCGAGGCCTGGAAGCCCTTGCCATCGGCGAAGGTGACGAAGGTCAGATCCGGGTTGGCGCCCACCGCCGCCATCGCGCCGGGACGTTCAGAGATGTAGCCGTCGATGCCCTTGGCATTCAGCGCCACGATCATCGCCGGGAAGGTTTCCATCGCGGTCTGCTTGTCAACGCCCGGGATCTGGTCGATGACGGTGTAGTGGAAGGTGTTGAGCTGGCCGGTGATCTTGGCGCCGGTGAAGTCAGAAAGCTGCGTGGCGGAGGCGTACGCACTGTCCTTGCGCACGACGATAACGAGATCGCTCTCGTAGTAAGGGTCGGAGAAGTCCAGAGTCTGCTTGCGCTCGGCTGTGGGGCTCATGCCGGCGATGATGGCGTCGATGTCGCCCGACTGCACGGCCATCGGCAGGCCGTCCCAGGCGGTCTTGACGACTTCCAGATCCATGCCCAGGCCATCCGCAATCATCTTGGCGATGCGGACATCGTAGCCGTCGGCGTAACCGCCGGAGGCGATGGGCACCGAGGTATCGGACGCTTCGGCCTGCGTCCAGTTAAAGGGCGCATAGTCGCATTCCATGCCGACGCGAAGGGTGGCGGCCGACGCGGCGGCGCTCAGGGTAAGCAGGCAGGCAAGAACCAGAACCAGAATTCTCTTCATGTTCGTTCCCTCCATATGAAAAAATAACGACCGAAGCTCAATCACTTCGGCCGTCCCGTTGCGGCGTATGCGATAGCGCTCCACAATGTGATCATTGTGACAGACGGCGACATGTTCTGCCGGCGTCCAGCAATTTCGCGCTCAAACGGGAAACCGCTTCGGCGAGCCACCCTTTCACGTGAGAGTCCGCGCCCTTTGAGGGGCTCTTCCCGCGTTACTGATGAGACCCGCGCCTCTATCAAAATGAATTAACAAAAATGCTAATATTCATTTTGCAATCATTGTAAACCCGCCGTGCCATGCTGTCAATGCGCGCTGTGGTGAATTTACGTTAAATGCGTGGCGGCGGCCGGTGGCCTGGCGTTATAATGACAAACGAGCGTTTGATCGAAAGATGTTGAAGCAAGCATGGCATATGTGTCCGTCGTCTTTGTCAACGTGATGTGGGGGCTGTCGTTCATCGCGTCCAAGTATGCGCTGGAGAGCGGATTTTCGCCCTTTATGCTGGCGCTGATGCGCTACGCGGTCACCTGTGCGCTGCTGATCCCGCTTCTGTGGCGGCGCATGGGCGGCTTCAAGTTCCCGAAACGAGGCCTTGGAATGCTGGTGGTCTCGGCGCTGACCGGCGTTTCCCTGTATTTTCTGTTCGAATATGAAGGACTCAGCCGCACGTCGCCCTCCAGCGCGGCGCTGATCGTGGCGGCCATCCCGGCGTTTTCACTCCTATGGCAGGTGCTCCGGAATAAAAAGCGCTACAAGGCCGCCTGTTACGCGGGCATCGCGGCGTCGCTGGCGGGCGTCATGCTGGTGGTGGGACTGGGCGGCGAGGGGGACAGTGCGCTTGGGAACCTCCTGATGCTGGGCGCGTGCTTCTGCTGGGTCGCCTACCTGGAAACCTCCGGGGCGCTGCAGAAGC
>CALGYL010000032.1 GCA_937934775.1 uncultured Clostridia bacterium | reverse complement strand
AGGCTGCGCGAGGGGGGGGCGGGTAGTGCGAATCTTCACCGCTTGAGAGTGAGTGATGTCTTGACACATGAGGAATAAATATACTGATAGAACTAATAAACACGCAGCCCGGCAGCGGCGCACACAGAATCAACAGAAAATTCGCAGAATACGCGGGATTATATGTTAGTGTTTCTTAACACGAGAATTAATAGTCGAATTGTCACTCGCGACTGCATTAGTTGCCGAATTGACTAGCGTCGTTATGAGAGAGAAAAGTCACTAGAGTGAAGGAACTTTCTGTGAGAATCTTATAGCTAACTGATCAGGAAACAGTAAAAATATGCCAGTACCAAAGAGGCTTTGTAGTTGAGAGGTTCAATCGATGGAGAGTCTTAATTGTTACAGATTGACAGAATAAGGAAAAACTGTATAATAGATAAGGGATAGGTGGAACAGCTGCAGCTTATGCATCGCGGCTGTTCTCTCGTTGCCCAGCGTGAGCATCTTGTTCGGCTTGGATTCGATTGAATAGTGCCGTATCCCGGCGGACGGCACTTTGAATTGGACGCGACATCTACGGGAAAGGCCAGTAGCCAGTGCGTACACAGGCAGCCCGATATAGCCACACACAGCGCATTGCGTGGTGGCGCGTCGTGCGAAAATTTACGAGAAATGCCCAGCTGATTTGGGATGGCGAAGCCTTACCGTTCCGAGTGATTGAATCTACAGAGCGGCTTGACCAAACTGACGACGGGCGACGTGCTGATTACATCACACTGGCGGCTGGCAGCATCTTCTTGCGCTGGTTGCCTTTCCAAGTAACAGAGAGATAAGCCCGATGAGGTAAAGGGATCACCCATTGTGAATTTATCCAATGGAGTAATGCTACGGTTTAAAAGGACTGAAACCGGAGTAATGAGTTAGGTTGACTCCAATGAAGATTCTCCATATCAGGTATTTGGGACCTAAGTCAGAGAGGGCTTAATCATTATGAAGCCGACTTTTTATTTAATTGAAACGGCAATTTGAAGACAAAAAAAGCAAATTTGTAATCAAAAATGATGACTGAAGGAGCCATATTAGCGTGAAAAAACTGGTTGTTGTTTTAGTAGTCTTGATTTTTGCGGTTTGTGTCGGTGCGCTGAAAACAGTGGCACGAGCGGAGAGCACCGCGGCGACGCAGGATACTGCGTCCGAAGCCGCAGATAAGAGCGAATGGTGGAACATTCTGCTCTTGGGTGGTGATTCCCGTAACAAATCTGCCTATGAGCGCACGGACTCAATAATCATCCTTTCGATCAATAAGGCTGAGAGCAAGGCCAAGATGACATCGATCATGCGCGACACCTGGGTCAGCTATCCGGGTATGCCTGGGCACGGCAAAATCAACGCGGCTAATGTCTACGGCGGGCCGGAGCTGACCGTGAAGACGGTTAACGAAAGCTTCGGGACTGATATCGAGGACTTTGTCTTGATCAACATGGTTGGGCTCGTGGATGTGATCGATCAGATCGGCGGAATCGATATTCCGGTCACCGAAGGCGAGAAAAAATGGGTTAATGCGGCTGCCAAGGGATATCTGGAAACATTCGGCCCTTACGACGGAGAGCTGTCTATAGGCAAGAGTGGCGATTCAGTTCATCTGAATGGGCTGTTAGCGATGACCTTCTGCCGCAATCGCACAATCGGCACAGATTACACCCGCGTGCAGCGGCAGCGTATAGTGCTGCTGGCGGTTCTCGAAAAAATGAAGTCGCTGGATGCCGCGCAGCTTGCGGCGGTCGTAACTTCCGCCTTTGGAGAAGTCGAGACCAACCTGAACCTCATTGACGTGATCTCGCTAGCCAATGTAGGCCTGAATCTTGATGAAGCCTCGATCGAGCAGAATCGCATCCCGGCGGACGGCACCTTCGAATCGGGCATGAAGGACGGCTTCTGGTCCATCCGGCCGGACTTTGAAAAGAACAAGGAACTTCTGAGCGAATTCATCTACGGCGAAAAGGGCTAGAACTTGGACCCAACCGGTTGTAGAATTCGCGTATCCATTCAGTGCGAGGACCTGAGCGGTGCGAAGAAGCGGCAGGCGCGTTCGGCGGAAGGATTACGCGCTCATCAACATGGCTGGGCGGGTCGACGTGATCGACCAGATCGGCGGGATCGACATTCAGGTCACCGCGGACGAGCGGGAATGGCTCAATGAGGCCATTCAAGACTATCTGAGCATTTTCGGCGATTACGAGGGGGAGACCTCTCTGGACAGGAGCGGGGATTCCGTTCACCTCAACGGGCTGCTGGCGATAACCTTCTGCCGCAGTAATGCGACCGGTCTGGATGACGCCGTGACACTGCGGCAGCGGCGGGTGCTGCTGGCGGTACTTGGGAAGCTGAAGGACGGCGGACCCTGCACAGCTCATGAGCGTGGTGATGTCCGCGTTCGAACACGTCGAGACCAGCTTAAGCATCGCGGACGTCCTCTCGCTGGCCAGCGTGGGTCTCTCGTTCGGCGTGGATTCGATTGAACAGTGCCGCATTCCAGTGGACGGCACGTTTGAATTGGACGCGACGGACGGGTCCATACGCGCGGACTTTGACGCGAACAGGAAGCTGCTGAGGGAATTCATCTACGGGAAGGACCAGTAGCCGCGCGGCAGTACGCGCACAGGCAGTCCGGTATCGCCACACACAGCGCATTGCGTGGTGGCGCGCCGTGCGAAAACAGCGGAAAATGCCCAACTGTGTTGGGGTGGCGAAGCCATGCCAACGGAATTTTCAAGGGATTGAATATATGGCCAGAAACGGCGCCATTGCCCGCGTGCAAAACGAATTAGGGGGTGTTCACTTGAATGCTAGGCGAATGCGGTTGATTTTTGTGGATGCCCTGTGCATCCTGGCGGTCTGTTATTTTATCCTGGTCATCTACCCGAGCAGCCTGACCAAGCTGACGACGGGCGCCGTACTGCTCCACATCGTGCTGGCGGCTGCCAGCATCTTCATGTGCCGGTTGCTTTTCAAGGTGTACCGGCAGATCTGGCGCTATGCGGGTTCGACGGAGTATATCCGCCTCATGGCGGCGGACTTCTGCGCCGGCTGCTTGTACTACGCGCTGACGGAGCTCGCGCTGCCCACGAAAATCCGCGTATCCTTCGTTCGGGAAGTATCGCTGGTGGCCCTCTCGCTGCTGGTCACGCTGGGGATCCGGTTCTTCTACAAATTCCTGCGCGAGTACGTCAGCAAGCCCTGGAGCGACGCGATCAAATTCAGGGGCCTATACGCCTTCCTCCGCAAGAGCGTCTATAAGGAAGACGTGATTTGGGAGAATGCGGAAAACGCCCGCACCGACATCGCAATCATCGGCGCTGGAAGTGTTGGCGTCATGCTTGCGGAGGAGTTGCAGCACAACCCCAATTCCCGGTTCCGTCCGCGCTGCTTTATTGACAACAGTCCCGAAAAGGCCGGGCGGGAAGTGGCCGGCCTTCCGGTTCTGCCCGAGCGGCTGGAGGCGATGGAGGAGTTGCGCGCCTATGCGGTGTCCGAGGTGGTATTCGCCATTCCGGGCATGCCGACGGAGCGGCGGCAGGCGCTGTATGAGCGGTACAAGCGCGCCGGCTATAAGGTGAAGATCTACGATTTCCCCATGGAGCAGGCGACCGAGAACGGCAAGCGGCAGCTCCGGGAATTCAGCATTGACGAGCTTCTGTTCCGAAAGCCGGTTGCCATCAGCGATGACCAGGTCGTCTCGTTCTACCGGGACAAGGTCGTACTGATCACCGGCGGGGGCGGATCGATTGGAAGCGAGCTTTGCCGGCAGGTTGCGCGCATGCAGCCCAGGCAGCTTGTCGTCCTGGACATTTACGAGAACAACGCCTACGACATTGAGCAGGAACTACGGCTGGCCTACGGAAGTGCATTGAACCTCTCGGTAGAGATCGCGTCTGTCCGGGACAGCAGAAAAATTGAGCGCCTGTTCAGCCGTTACCATCCGCAGATTGTACTGCACGCGGCGGCGCACAAGCATGTGCCGCTCATGGAGCGCTGTGCCTCTGAGGCGGTCAAAAACAACGTGTTCGGGACCCTGAACGTCGTGACGGCGGCGGAGAAGTACGCCGCGCAGAAGTTCATCATGGTGTCGACGGACAAGGCGGTCAATCCCACCAACATCATGGGCGCTTCCAAACGCATGTGTGAGATGATCGTCCAGAGCCGGGCGGGGAGCAAGACCAGCTTCTCCGCGACGCGCTTTGGGAACGTGCTGGGTTCCAATGGCTCGGTGGTTCCGCTGTTCAAGCGACAGATCGCGGCGGGCGGGCCGATCACCATCACAGATAAGAGGATCGTCCGGTATTTCATGACCATCCCCGAAGCTTCGCAGCTGGTGCTTCAGTCTGGGGCCATGGCGGAGCGCGGAGAACTGTATGTGCTGGACATGGGCAAGCCTGTCAAGATACTGGATCTGGCTGAAAACATGATCCGCCTGACGGGGCTTGAGCCCTACAAGGACATCGACATCGTCGAAATCGGGCTCAGGCCGGGTGAAAAGCTCTACGAGGAGCTGCTCATTAAGACAGCCTGCCTGAGCAAGACGAAAAATGACCGCATTTTCATTGAAAGCGATCAGCCGCTCAGCCGCGAAGAGATCGATCGCAGGCTTGCGGTTCTCAGGATGGCACTGGATACGGATGACAACGAGGCCATTCGCAACGCTCTGATGCAGATCGTCCCCACCTATCGCCTGCCTGAGGAGGTCAACCGCAGCGCTTGTGAGGCCGAGGAGGTCATCCGGGTGAATGCGCAGCAGGCAGTGGGCTAAGTAATCACTGCAGATACGCACCTGTGTGGAAGCAAATTCATTTTGTGGTTCGATTATGTGAATTGACAAACAGTACATTTTCAATACTTCATGCATATGGTTGATTTGGTGCTGTCTTTTGTCGATACAACTGTTGCGATCCCAATATGGTTGCTTATCATTAAGTTATGAATAAAAGATGGAGTATTATGAGATGACAAGCCAACTTAAGGGAATGAGGATACTGTTTTTTGGTCTTGAGACATTTGGCTATGAGAAAAGAATCTTGGATGAGATGCTGGCACAGGGTGCTATCGTTGACTATTATAGTGTTAGGTCAGTGCGTAGTAAAATTGGAAAATCAATTGCGAAATTTGCCCCTACAATATTGTCGGCGATTACGGATTTGTACTATGAAATAATAAGACGAAAAATTTCTAAAAACGTGTACGATACCATTCTGTTTATAAAGTGTGATATGGTGACGTGCAAAACCTTAAGATCATATCGTCATACTTTTAAGAATGCAAAAATGCGGTTGCATCTTTGGGATTCACTTAACAATATTAAGGGAATTGAGAGCAAGCTTCGGTTTTTTGATCGAATCACCTCGTTCGACAGAGAAGATTGCAGAAATCACCCTGAATTTGGATTTAGACCGCTATTCTACGCTAACGATTATATGTGGTCAGACAAACAGAAAGATGAATGTGAGAAGCCACAATATCATATTAGCTTTTGCGGAACGATCCATACGGACAGGTATTACATACTGGAAACCGTCAGGCGTATTTGCGAAAAAAGTGACCTGAAATTCTATCACTACTACTATTTGCAGAGCAGATTCGTATATTTTGTGTATCGAATTACAAATATTCAGTATCGGAAGGCTCGTGTACGCGAGTTCAAATATAAATCGCTATCAGCCGGTAAAGTTAGCGAGATTATGCGTGAGTCAATGGCGATTTTTGATATTCAGCATCCTGGCCAAACAGGCCTTACAATGCGAACAATCGAGACAATCGGAATGAGAAAAAAGTTAATAACAACTAATAAAGATGTGGTAAATTATGATTTTTACAATCCGAACAATGTGTATGTCATGGATAGAAGTCATATACACGTTCCCACGGAATTCTTAAACAAACCGTATGTAAAATTGCCTGATGATGTTTACAATAGTTATTCAATAAGCAGATGGGTGACTGATGTTTTAACAATGTAGAGAGTCCGACACGTTGTATGAATTACAATAAAGTATATGCAAAGCCCGTGCATTTGAAGGAGTAAAAATGAACATCCAAAAAATGTGGTGGTGGCTACGCCTTTTAGCGAAGAAGCCGTTATTTAAAAAGGTTGGTGTGTATTCTTACTTGGGTCCATCAATTTCTATTGTTGGATTTGGGAGGATATCAATTGGCGACAGAGTAAGAATATATCCTGGTAATAGAATGGAAGCGCATGAAGGTGGAGAGATTACAATTAAAAACGACTGTTCAATTGGACAGAACTTTCATATAACATCAAAAGGGTCAAATCTTGTAATCGGAGCTAAAACGACAATATCCGGGAATGTGTTTATAACTAATATTGATCATGACTATAAGCTGATTGGCGAACATATTCTTAATCAGGCAATGATTTGCAAGGAGACCGTGATTGGAGAGAACTGTTTTATCGGTTTCGGTGCTTCTATCCAGGCAGGTACAAAACTTGGGAAGCAATGTATCGTAGGTACGAACGCCGTAGTGCGAGGTCAATTTCCGGATTATTCAGTAATAGTTGGTGTTCCTGCAAGAATAGTTAAGTTCTACGATGAGAAGGCTGGGGAATGGAGAAGAGCAAATGAGTAAAGTTTTTCAGACCGAAAAAATTAGTTATGCTTCAGCTCCAACAAAATTTTCGGTTTCTGTTGTAATACCTGCATATAATGCAGAGAAAGTAATAATTCGTGCACTTGATTCAATCAAAAACCAGACATGGATCAGATGTATCAAGGAAATTATTGTGGTTAATGATGGATCAAAGGATAGAACAAAAGACGAAGTTGAAAAGTATCAAAGGGACAATCCTAATCTACCAGTAAAACTAGTTAACAAAGATAATGGCGGAGTATCAACGGCGCGTAATGCCGGGCTTCATGTGTCGAGTGGGGACTGGATTGCGTTACTAGATGCAGACGACGAGTGGCTACCAAACAAGATTGAATTGCAGCTTAAAACAATTCAAGCGCATCCGGAAATAGACTTTATTGGCGGAAATCATACATCGGAGCCTGTTATGGTTTTTTGGAAAAAGATTAATAGGTTGTACGCGCCAAATATAAATGAGCTCTGCATAAAAATGTTCCCTCAAACGTCTACTGCGATGTTTAGACGAAAAATTTTCACAGAGATTGGCGGATATGATGAAACACGAAGGTACTGTGAAGATGGACAGTTCTTTATGAAGATTTGTGGAAGTTATGGCTATTATTACATGCCTGATCAGGTGGCTGTTTATGATGGAGGAAGACGTGGATTTGGCGTTCGAGGATTGTCAGGAGATATTAAGCAAATGCACCACAATTATATGATAAATATTAAAGAACTCTATCAACAGAAAAGAATTGTGTTTCCAATCTATGTGTTTGTATGGTTATATTCTGAATTAAAATATTTAAGGCGGATCGCAATCTGCAGCCTGGACAATCTAAACAAAAAGGAAGACACGCTTGACTGAACTGTTTGGAACATTTCGTATAATGTATGCATAACCATGAATTGAGATGAAACGAATGATTAAAATGTTGTTGATTTCAAGCGTATGTTCTAGACTAAAGTTCGAAGAAGTACAAGCCCTTCACAACAAAAAACCTGTGTGTCCATCGCAACAGTACTTTCATAACATGCTCAGCGGGGTGGATCTTCAAAGATGCGAAATTGATGTATGCGCCATTCGGCCTATTATAAGAACTGATATGAAGCAAAAAAGAAAATGGATTACATCAGGCATGGATGAAGAGGAAGGGAAAAAGTTTAATTATATTCCGATGTTAATATTTCCTTTTATCGGAGATATATGGCTATGGATCGCAATTGCATTTGAAGCAATCAAGTGGGTATTAAATAACAAAGGTCAGAACTTGATTATTGTCTGCGACACGCTAATACCCGGAAGTTCGGCTGCAAAATTTGTCGGGCACTTGCTTGGTATCAAAGTGGTTGCGGCGATTACTGATTTGACGGAAAGCATATATGAAATTCTAACGCCTAATTGGGGCAACCTGAAGCGAAAGCTTTATCGAGTAAAGCAAAAAATGGATGCGAAGAGTATTCAAAATTACGATGGATATATATATATATCCGATGCAATGGACAAAATTGTAAACCCAAAGCATAAGCCATCTATATGTATTGAAGCTATTGTGGATGATTCTGAGTGGGCGCATTTTAAAAACGAGTATCGCGATAGCGAAATTCGTAAAGTTGTTTATGCCGGGAAGTTGAGCGCTCAATTTGGTATTGAAAAACTAATAGAAGTTATAAGACTTATACAACGATGCAATGTGTCGTTTGATATTTATGGAAGCGGTCCATATGAAAGTATAATATTGCAGGCAGCAGACCGGGATAAGCGGATACGTTATTATGGATCTGTTTCGCATGACGAAGTGATTCGTGCTGAGGTTAACTCGGATCTGTTGATAAACTTGCGTCCTACAAAGTACAAGTTCACCAAAACAACGTTTCCATCAAAAATCGCTGAATATATGGCGTCGGGAACGCCCGTGCTTACTACAAAGATATCAGGAATCCCCGACGATTATTGGAAGTATCTATTTGTTGCGGATGATGAAAAGCCAGAGAATATAGCCAGGCAGATTGAGGAGATTTTGGACATGACTAGAGGGATGATTCAAGAAAAAGCCCAATCAGCTAGGCAGTTTATTTTGCAAGAAAAGAATGGAAAGACGCAGGCAGAAAAGATAGTAAATTTCTGCTATAAGATACGAGCTAGCAAGATTTAGAGATTGAGGGATAATAGTGGGATATGTAATAAGCCTTGTTTTGGCCTCGATAGCATATTATAAGTATAAGCTCGATGGAAATGATCTAGCCAACCCAGTGACTCTTTTTTGTGGTACGTGGGCTATCGTTACGTTTATGGCAACATTGAGACTGTTTAATATGATTGAGACATCAAATCAGGCGTGGCTAGTAATATTTACAGGAGCTATGTTTTGTGTGCTTGGCACGCATGCCGGAGGTATCGTCGCTGAAAGAGTACGGATAGTAAATAGGGCAAACAGCAGAATAAGAGATAGAATTAATACTAATTTGGTTAATGGGACGGTACTAATATTATTTATATATTATTGTTATAACCTTATTAATACAAACGTGATAGAAAACTTGATTAGTGGGAATAGTCTTGCCTATATCAGGAGTCAGTATGTGGATCAATTTTTTTATAAAGTTGAAAATCCAATAATTACTGTGGTCGGAACATACGTTATAGCACCTCTCGCATATTGCATTACACCCTTGCTAATTTATAGAGTTATTGCATTGAATAAGAAGGGCGCTTTGGTGACTGTTTTAGCACTCAATATTTTGGATGCGATTACTACTGGCGGCAGATACGGCTTATTTATTATGATGTTCCAGTTTGCTGTTGGAACTATTATTATGCGCAAGAGAATGCCGAATAGAAGCCTAAAGGAAAAGAAGAAAGTCCGCAAGGTAATTATTGTAATTCTGATAATGCTTTTTTTTGCTACAATTAGCAGATTGGAAGAAGCGAGTCAATTTGTAGAGTCTATGTACATGTATCTTTGTGGAAGTGTGCCCCATTTGTCGTTAAGAATTGGAGAGAGCATAGAGCCACTTTATGGGATGGCGTCACTAAACGGATTGATTTCTCCGTTGGCGTTTATTGCTAACAATATCGGCCTGCATCCATATTCTAATGATTATCTCTTGTTCAAACAAATAATAGACATGCAGGCCTACTACAGAATTGGACCGAGCATGTTTATTAATGCATACGTAACCTCGTTTTATTATCCATATATGGACGGCGGGCTATTTGGAGTTGCCTTTTTTATGTTTGCCTTCGGAACTGGAATTGGCTATGTGTACCGAAAAATGATGACTACGATGAAAATTGTGTATATTGTGACATATTTTATTTTTGCCGGTATGATATTTAGAACAATTATTGGATATCCATTTGGATCGAGTGACGGAGTTTTAGGGATTCTATTCGCGCTTTTTATGTTTAAAAAAGTGTCCGGCTCGGATCAAAAAGTATGAGTTTCCATTCGCACATCGGATGAGGTTTTCATCTTACAAGGAATTCTGGGCGATGCGAGGCAGCAAATCATATCCCAGCTTGTCGTAAGGGATACCAATGATATGAGGTGAGTAGATGAAAGGCATAATCTTGGCGGGTGGCGTAGGAACCCGACTCTACCCATTAACAATGGTTACATCTAAACAGCTGCTCCCTGTGTATGACAAGCCGATGATCTATTATCCATTGTCGACCCTCATGCTAGCCGGAATCAGAGATATTCTGATTATCTCGACTCCATACGATACGCCAAACTTTGAACATCTGCTGGGCGAGGGTAGCCAGTTTGGAATCTCTTTATCCTACAAGGTTCAGCCCTCCCCGGATGGGCTGGCGCAGGCGTTTCTTCTCGGTGAAGAGTTCATAGGGAATGATCTTTGCGCGATGATTCTCGGAGATAACATCTTCTATGGCAATGGACTCACAACACTCTTGCGTGAGGCTGTTGCAAACGCCGAGAATTCCAGAGCTACTATTTTCGGCTATTATGTGACCGACCCCCATCGATTTGGTATAGTTGAGTTCGACAAAAATGGAAAGGTGGTTTCTTTAGAGGAAAAGCCGGAGAACCCAAAGAGCAATTACTGTATTACCGGTCTCTATTTCTACGACAAGCGCGTTGTTGCCATGGCCAAGCAGGTTAAGCCATCGGTTCGTGGTGAGCTCGAGATTACATCATTGAATGATCTGTACCTTAGAGACGGGTCGCTTGATGTCAAACTATTGGGTAGAGGTTTCGCATGGTTGGATACCGGCACGATTGATAGTCTTGTGGATGCGTCAGATTTTGTACGTATCGTAGAGAAACGGCAAGGCATCAAAATATCTGCGCCGGAAGAAATTGCGTATCAAAACAGTTGGATCAGCAGAGAAAGGCTGCTTGAGTCGGCGCAGAGATATGGCAAATCACAGTATGGAGAACATCTAAAGAGCGTTGCGGAGAACAGAATTCATTATTAAGAACGAGGTTAAAAAATGAAAGTGATAGCCACTTCACTGCCCTCGGTTTTCATTTTGGAGCCCAAAGTTTTCGGCGATTACCGCGGGTATTTTATGGAGACGTACTCGAAACCTGTGTTTGAGAGCCTTGGAATCGGCTGTACGATTGTCCAGGAGAACCAGTCCTTCACCCAAAAGAAAGGCACGCTCCGCGGCATCCACTTTCAGCTGAACCCGATGGCGCAATGCAAAATTGTAAGGGTCACAAAAGGCGCTGTCAAAGACTTGGTCATAGATTTACGAAAAGGATCACCGACATATTTGAAATGGGAACTCGTCGAACTTAGCTCTGAGAATAAACGGATGCTGTATATGCCACGCGGTTTTGGACACGGCTTTGTGACACTGACAGATGACGTGGGATTCGTATACATGGTAGACAATCCCTACAGCAAAGAATGCGATCGCTCATTAAAATTCGACGACCCCGCCCTTGGAGTGGATTGGGGTGTTAAAGAACCGATTTTATCACAGAAAGATATGGATGCTCCACTGCTTAAAGATAGCGACTGCAACTTTACTTTCTAGAGAAGAATTGGAGGCCTAGATGACAATTATCGTGACAGGTGGCGCTGGCTTTATCGGCTCAAACTTTATTTACTACCAGCTTAAGAATCATCCAGAAGACCGGATCGTCTGTGTTGATAAACTGACGTATGCTGGCAATATCGTAACGCTTGCCGAAGCAATTAAAAACGAACGCTTCCGTTTTGTAATGGCGGACATTGCCGACCGTCAGGCCATTTATCAGCTATTCGAAGAAGAAAAGCCAGAAAGCATCGTCAACTTCGCGGCTGAAACGCATGTTGATCGCTCAATTTTTGCCCCGGAGGTTTTTCTTCGAACAAACGTAATGGGGACGCAAGTACTCATGGACGCATGTCGGAAGTATGGCATCAAGCGGTACCACCAGGTGTCAACTGACGAAGTGTATGGCGACCTTCCGCTGGATCGTCCGGATTTGTTGTTCCGTGAGGATACGCCACTTCATCCGTCCTCGCCATACTCGGCGTCCAAGGCCTCTGCAGATTTGATTGTGCTGGCATATGCTCGCACGTTCAAACTGCCGGTCAGCATCACTCGCTGTAGTAACAACTACGGTGCGTATCAATTTCCTGAGAAACTCATTCCGCTGATGATCTCTCGCGCGCTCGCTTACGAGAATTTACATGTCTACGGAAAAGGAGAAAATGTCCGCGATTGGCTGTTCGTTGACGATCACTGTTCAGCCATTGATCTCGTCTTGCGTAATGGCCGTGAGGGCGAAGTATACAATGTTGGGGGTCATAACGAGCGAACAAACATTGAGGTTGTCAAGACCATTCTTCGGCTGCTTGACAGGCCGGAATACTTGATAACATATGTGGCAGACCGCCCCGGGCACGACAGGCGATATGCAATTGATCCGACGAAAATTCATAGGGAATTGGACTGGCTTCCCACCACTGGCTTTGACGTCGGTATGAAGCTCACCATCCAGTGGTATCTTGATAATGAGAAATGGTGGCGAAACATTCTCGAGGGTGATTATCAAAAAAAGATGTATGGGAATAGATAAACTAAAGAAAATGGAGGCAAAGGTGAAAAAAGTATTGGTTACAGGCGCGGGAGGATATATTGGGCGGCATGTGGTGGCAGCCCTTTTAAATTCCGGCGCCCATGTGGTCGCGACGGATCTGAGTGTTGAAGGCATTGACGAACGAGCCGAACGTATTCAAGCCGACCTGTTTGGTGGGGCGGAAGGAATGTTTGATAAGTTTGGTTCTCCAGATGCATGCGTGCATATGGCGTGGAAGGATGGCTTTAACCACAACTCTGATCTACACATGCTTTCGCTGTCGGATCACTACCGGTTCGTCAGCCAGATGCTTGAAGACGGACTCAAACAGATGACGATTATGGGGACAATGCATGAGATTGGATATTGGGAAGGGGCCGTTGATGAAAATACTCCGTGTAACCCTCTCAGCCTATATGGTATTGCAAAAGACTCGCTTCGCAGAAGTACCTTTCTGCTCGCCAAACGGAACAACGCGATAGCGCAATGGCTAAGGGTGTTCTACATATATGGCGATGACAAAAGAAGCAACTCGATATTTGGAAAGATCGTCCGGGCGGAAGAAGAAGGGAAGGCGTCGTTTCCGTTCACATCAGGGAAAAACAAATATGATTTCATTTCCATAGATGAGTTGGCGAATCAAATATCGGCTTGCGCTATGCAAGAAAATGTCACGGGTATTATCAATTGCTGCACCGGCATTCCTAGAAGCCTAGCGGAACAAGTGGAGAGATTCATTTCAGAAAACAATTTTAAAATCAAGTTGGATTATGGCGCTTTCCCTGACAGGATATATGATTCGCCTGGCGAATGGGGTGACCCGGCAAAAATAGAATTGATCATGAAGGAACGTGCTTAAAACATGGGTAAGACGTGTCTGGTGACGGGTGGCGCTGGATTCATAGGCTGCGCTTTGTCAAGCCGCTTGGTCCAGTTGTTTGATGATGTAATTGCTGTTGATATTTTGCATCCCCAAATTCATTTGAGGAAGGACCGTCCGGCAGATTTATACGACGGTGTAAAACTGACCGTCGCCGATGTTTGCGTACCTCAAACATGGGATGAACTGCTGCCAAAGATCGAAAATATTGACACAATCGTTGATTTAGCGGCAGAAACCGGAACTGCTCAATCATTGTCGGATGCGTCACGTCATGCCGTGACGAATGTTGTAGGGACTACCCAGCTCCTGGACGGCTGTGTCAGGAATCGAAAGATGCCTAGGCAGATCTTTTTGGCAAGCAGTCGTGCGATCTATGGCGAAGGGGCATGGAAACGAAACGACGGTTCAATCTTCTACCCGGGGCAGCGGGCGGATGAGCAATTACTGCGGGGAGAGTGGGATTTTCCCAACGCAAAGCACATGCCATTTTCCGCCAAGGAAACTAAGCCGTCTCCGACTAGCATATACGGAGCGACCAAACTGGCCCAAGAGAACATTTTGTCGGCGTGGACAAAGTCCTATGGCGTGCAGCTGAAGACGGTCAGGCTGCAAAACGTATATGGCCCCGGACAATCATTAATCAACTCATACACTGGAATCGTTTCTTATTTTGTTCGCCTTGCCAAAGAAGGCAAACCTATCCCGCTATATGAGGACGGAAATATCATTCGGGACTTTGTTTTTATAGACGATGTCGTTCGTGGGATTCTGATGGCCTTATGCTCAGACAATGCTGATGGAAAGATTTATGATATCGGTACAGGCAAAGAAACGACCCTCGCCGAGGTGGCTGATATCATTGCAAAGAGGTACGGTGCGCCTTCCCCTCAAATCCGCGGACAATATAGAAACGGTGATGTGAGACATGCATCCTGTGATCTGACGAATACGATGGATGAGCTGGGCTTTTTTCCGGAGTATACTATTGAACAGGGAATAGAAAAATTGTGTCGATGGATTGATGCGCAATGATCGCGAGGGGGTTGAAAAGTGAAGGTTCTGTGGTTATGTAATGTTGCGCTCCCGCAAATATCAAAAAAGCTTAGCTTAACGCCTTCCCCTTATGGCGGATGGCTTGAAGGTGCGGCAAATGCGATTTTGGAACAACCCGATATTGAACTGACGGTGTGCTACCCCCAAGAAATTCGCGGAGAGATGCTGCGAAATCGTTTGGACCGAATTGAATCCTTTGGTTTTGCCGCAGGCGGCAAATCGCTATATGTTTACGACGAGGGAGTAAAGGCGCAGTTTTCTAGAATTCTGGCGGAATGTCGGCCGGATGTGATCCACGTCTGGGGAACGGAGTACCCGCATTCCCTGGCGATGATGGAGGCGTGCCGCGAGGCGGGGCTGCTAGAAAGGACCCTTCTCTACATTCAGGGGCTTGTTGGCGTATATGCGAGGCACTTTCTGTCGGCGGTGCCACCGGTGGTTGCGCGCAGGCACACCCTCCGGGACTTCATCAAGCGGGGGAGCGTGCGGCAGCAGGCCCATATGTTTGCCCAGCGAGGGAAGTATGAGGCGCGCGCGCTGTCGTTGGCCCGGCACATTATCGGTCGGACCGATTGGGACAGGGCGTGCGTGGAGCGGATCAATCGCGAAGCGCATTACCACGTTTGTAACGAGACGTTGCGCGGCGAATTCTACCGGCATCGCTGGTCGATCGACCAATGTCAAAGGCATTCGATCTTCGTCAGCCAGAGCGACTATCCGATCAAAGGGTTTCACTTGATGCTGGAGGCTATGCGGGACATCGTCCGCAGGTACCCTGACGCGCAGTTATTCACTACCGGAAGTAATCCGCTGGATGCGAAGTTTCCGTTCGGCCGGATGCGGCAAACCTATTACCGGCGGTACTTGGGAAAGTTACTCGAAGAATATGGGCTGCGAGGGCATGTCACATTCCTCGGCACGCTGGGAGAGCGGGAGATGTGTGCGCAATACCTGAAGGCCCACGTGTTCGCTTCCTGTTCATCCATCGAAAACTCGTCCAATTCCGTTGGGGAGGCGATGGTGCTAGGCGTGCCGGTGGTTGCGTCGGATGTGGGCGGCGTCGCGAGCATGCTTACGCACAATCTGGAAGGATTCATGTACCCCTTCGATGAACCCTATATGCTTGCCTACGACGTCATGCGTTTATTTGGCGATGACGCTCTTGCGCTGAGCTTCTCCGGAAATGCGAACAAGCGCGCGGGGGTGACCCACGATCCTCAGCAAAATGCCCGAATGTTGATGGGCATTTATCTGGATGCGGCGGGCCGATAAGGAAAAGTCGCAGGTGGCTGCCGATATTCGACGCGAATTGCAGAGGACGTGGAAGAGTGAAGATCGCATTCTGCTCGAACTTTCTGAACCATCATCAGCTTTCTCTTTGCCAAGCGATGCAGGAAATGGGCGTTGACTTCACGTTTGTCGCCACGCAGCCGGTGGAGGATGAGCGCATCGCATTGGGGTACCACGACATGAACAATACCTACCCGTTCGTCATAAGAGCCTATGAAGGCCCGGATCAGATGAACAGGGCGCTGGAATTGTGTGATGCGTGCGATGCGGTTATCATAGGATCCGCTCCACAGGCGCTGGTCGTGAGGCGGTTGCGGGAAGGGAAGCTGACCTTTCAATATGCCGAACGAATCTACAAATGCGGGAGAATCTTCCATCCGCGATACATCGCGTCCATGCTATACCATTACGGACGCTATTACACAAAGCCTTACTATCTGCTTTGCGCCAGCGCTTATGCCGCGGGAGACTTCCGGAGCACCTTTTCTTTTTCGGGGAAAACCTACAAATGGGGGTATTTTCCCAAGACATACGATTATGATATTGATCGGTTGATTGAAGCGAAGTATCGCGGCGGCCGCGCGTCCATCCTATGGGCGGGTCGGGTGCTGGATTGGAAGCATCCCGAGGCGGCTCTCGAAGTGGCCAGACGGCTGAAATCTGATGGCTATGATTTCACGTTGGACTTCATCGGAATTGGCCCGTTGGAGACATCGCTGAAGGCGATGACTGCGGCGAACGGTTTGACGGATTGCGTTCGCTTTCTGGGATCCATGCCGCCGGAACAAGTGCGTGCGCGCATGGAGAACGCCAGGCTGTTTTTGTTCAGCAGTGATTTTCAAGAAGGATGGGGCGCCGTGCTCAATGAGGCGATGAACAGCGGTTGCGCGGTGGTCGCAAGCCACGCGATCGGGGCCGTACCTTTTTTACTTCAAGACGGAGAGAACGGTTGCGTTTATCAATACGGAAATCAGGACGAGCTGTATGAAAAAGTCAAACATTTGCTCGACCATCCCGACGTTTGCGTTAGAATGGGTAAACACGCCTATGAAACCATCTGTAAAACTTGGAATGCCCGAGTCGCCGCGGGACGCCTGGTGGATGCGATTGCCTTCTATCAAAAGAACCGGAGATTGCCCGAGTTCGATGCAGGCCCTTTAAGCAGGGCCGAGGACGTGCGAAATGACTGGTACGTCAAAGGCAACGCTCCGGGAAATGGGTTGAGTCGAACATGATAAGAATATTCCGTTCACGGCTTGTCAGAAACGCTTCGTGGCTGATTGCGGGAAAGATCTTCGAAATGGCCTTGGGACTCGTCATTTCCATGATCACGGCGCGTTATCTGGGGCCTGCAAACTTCGGCTCGATTAACTACGCCGCGTCGCTCACAGCATTTTTCACCTCAATCTGTACCCTTGGTCTGAACGGCATTCTGGTCAAACAGATTCTGGAAAACCCGGACAGGCAGGGGGAAATTCTCGGTACGTCGATCGTCCTTCGCTTGATTTCCAGCGCAGGGTCGGTGGTGGCGATTGCAGCGGTTGCGAGAATTCTCAATCCGGGGGATGACGTAATCGTTCTGGTCGCTGTCCTGTACAGCCTGTGCGTGCTTTTTCAGGCTTTCGATACACTGCAGTATTGGTATCAATCAAATCTCAGATCCAAGGTGTATACCATCATAGGCTTCATCGCCTACGCGACGGAATCTGCATACAAGGTCTACCTGCTCGCGTCCGGAAAGAGCATCATCTGGTTTGCGGTTTGCAATTCCATCGACAACAGTCTGATCGCAATTCTTCTGACGGCGCATTATATGAGGAATCAAGGACAGAAGTTGACTTTTTCCAAAAATCAGGCATGGGATCTGCTGAGACAAAGCTATCATTTCATTATCTCGGGCATGGCGGTGGCCATCTACGGACAGATAGCCACCATCTTGGTCAAACATTCCATGAATTCGACGTCTGTTGGATACTATTCGGCCGCGCTGGCAATCAACAATGTATGGTCGTTCGCGCTCGCAGCGATCGTTGATTCTGCCAGGCCGGCTATCATGCAGGAAAAAGATCGTGACCGGAACGCGTACCACAATAGGATTATTCAGCTCTATTCCTTGATCCTCTATCTTTCCTTTGCCGTGGCGCTTCTGATCACTGTGTTGGGAAAGTACATTATACTGATTTTGTACGGGTCAAGCTTTCTACCCGCGCTGCCTGGCCTGCGCATCATCTCCTGGTATACGGCGTTTTCATATCTGGGCGTTGCACGCAGCATCTGGCTCGTCAGCGAAGGCCTGCAGCGGTATGAGAAATATTTGTCCCTGATCGGAGCGGCATGCAGCATTCTCCTCAATGTTACCCTGATCATCCCGTTTGGTGTAGAAGGTGCGGCCTGGGCTACTCTGGCTACCCAAGTTCTGACCAACTTTTTAGCGCCTTTCGCTTTTCCGGACCTTCGCATCAACAGCAGGATGATCGTAAGCGCCTTCAATCCCAAACATCTGCGGACGCTTCTGAGCCAGGGTCTTCATTTCCCGGCCGAAGATTCAAAAACGTGAGAACCTGCGCAGTTTCTTTGAAAATCCTGAGGCTCGCCCTACGGCACGTGTGGTGTTGCATAAAGAGGTAAGGCATTTGATTTACGCCAATCGGTTCAAGGACACTGTGTATGTTACAGAATGTGGCGTTGAGCCTAACATAAGGAATTGTTTGCAATGGGAGAAAGATTTACATTGATTCTGAAGCGCATAATTGAAAAGCATCCCGGGATTACGAGATGCCTGCTTATGTGCGTTAGCTACTTTCCATTGAACAATCGATACAGATTTCTGGGCGCTGGGAATCGGCTAAAGAATCGCGGATTATTGATGCGTTCGGAAATTCGAGTTAAAGGAAAAAGCAATACGATCGAGATCGGGTCAATGACCAGGATTTACCACACAAAAATCATCATCACGGGAAGCAACAACAGAATTCACATTGGAAACGAATGCTATCTTATGAATGCGGATATGTGCATTGAAGATTCAAACGGAACAATCGAGATCGGGTACGGAACTTCAATATGTGGAACAACCCATCTGGCGTGTATTGAGGGGAAGCGAATCGTGATCGGAAAAGAATGCTTATTTTCATCGGGCGTAGTGGTCCGGACAGGCGATAGCCATTCGATTCTGGATTCGGAAGGGAAAAGGATTAATCACTCGAAAAATGTGATCATTGGGGACCATGTTTGGGTAGGGAATCAGACGACAATTCTCAAAGGAGCAATCATCCTGGAAGATTCCATTGTAGGCACTGGAGCCATCGTGACGAAGGCATTTGAAGAGGGCAATATCGTTTAAGGCGGAAATCCGGCGGTTCTCATGAAACGGGGAATTACGTGGGACAAACAAAGGATATAAAAGGCGAATACCTTATTCGCAGAACAAAAGATGGGGTTTAAGTCTCCCGGACTGGTTTGTATTAAAGTGTGAGAAAAGCAGCTTCAAGGAGGACCGGGCATGTCCGTATTTACGAATAAAGTGATTCTGATCACCGGCGGCACTGGGAGTTTTGGGAACACCGTCCTCCGTCATTTTTTGAACACCGATATTGGTGAAATTCGCATCTTCTCCCGCGACGAAAAGAAGCAGGACGATATGCGCCACGACCTGCAGGCGCACTACCCGGATCATATTCGGAAGGTCAAATTCTACATCGGCGACGTGCGCAATATCCAATCCCTGCGGGATGCCATGCCAGGCGTGGACTATATCTTCCACGCCGCTGCGCTAAAGCAGGTGCCCTCCTGCGAATTCTTCCCGATGGAGGCCGTCCGCACCAACATCGAGGGCACAGACAATATGCTCCATGCTGCTATCGAAGCAGGGGTTAATCGCGTAGTGTGTCTGAGCACGGACAAGGCGGCCTATCCCATCAACGCCATGGGCACTTCCAAGGCCATGATGGAACACGTCATTCGAGCCAACGCCCGCGTGGCGGCAGAACGGGGCAACACGGTCATCTGCTGCACGCGCTATGGCAACGTGATGTGCAGCCGCGGCAGCGTAATTCCGCTGTTTATCGATCAGATCCGGGCGGGCAATCCCATCACCATCACCGATCCCAACATGACCCGGTTCCTGATGAACCTGAACGAGGCGGTGGAGTTGGTTCTGTTCGCGTTCCGGTACGCGAATCCCGGCGATCTGTTTATCCAGAAGGCGGATGCGTCTACCGTCGGCGATCTGGCCAAGGCGGTGCAGCGTCTCTTCGGCGATACCGGCATCCGCGTCATTGGAACGCGTCACGGGGAGAAGCTTTATGAAACGCTCATGACCCGGGAGGAACGGCTCCGCAGCGAGGACATGGGCGGGTACTATCGTGTGGCCGCTGACAACCGCGACTTGAATTACGACAAGTATGTCATCGAAGGACAAGTGCAGACCATGGCGGACGAATCCTACACCAGCCACAACACCATAAGGCTGGATGTGGAGGGTACGGTCAAAAAGCTTCTGACGGCGGACTATGTCAAGGAAGCCCTGAAGGGCCTCGGCAAGCAGGAAGCCCTATAGATCGGTGGTTTTCATACCCGGAAAGCGGAACCAACAACCGCGCGAGTGCATGCGCATGGGTTCGAGGACAATGACCGAACGGCCATCGCCTGTTCACGAAATTGGGGTGCAGAAATGAACATTCTCATTACCGGCGCGAAGGGTTTTGTCGGGCAGAACCTGACTGCAAACCTGCGCAACATCAAAGAAGGCAAGAACTGCGCGCAGAGTTTTACCATCGGCGAGATCTTTGAATATGACATCGATAGCGATTCCGCGTTGCTGGAGGGCTTCTGTGCCAAGGCGGACTTTGTCTTCAACCTAGCGGGCGTTAACCGCCCGAAGGACGAGAGGGAGTTCATGGAGGGCAATTTCGGCTTTGCTTCCACGCTGCTGGATGCATTGAAAGGATGCGGGAACCGGTGCCCCGTCATGCTGTCCAGCTCCATTCAGGCGACGTTGATCGGCCGTTATGGACAGTCCGGCTACGGCAGGTCCAAGCTGGCCGGAGAGGAGCTCTTTTTCCAGTACTCCGAGGAGACCGGTGCGCCGGTTTTGGTGTACCGCTTTCCCAACCTGTTCGGCAAGTGGTGCAGGCCGAACTACAACAGCGTCGTGGCGACTTTCTGCCACAACGTCGCAAACGATCTGCCCATTGCCGTCAGTGACCGCGCCACCGAGCTGGAACTGCTCTACATCGACGATCTGGTGGAGGAGATGTTTGACGCGCTGGAGGGCCGGCCGCACCGCTGTACTTACGATGGTTTAAATCCCATTCAAGAGGCCTCGGGCCGCTATTGCCATGTTCCCACGACGCACAGGGTTACGCTGGGCGAAATCGCCGATCTGCTGGAGCGCTTTAAGCTTCAGCCGCAAACGCTGACGATGCCGGAGATCCCGGCGGATTCCTTCGCCATGAAGCTGTACTCAACCTACCTGTCTTATCTCCCAAAGGAGGCCGTCCGCTTCCCGCTGAAGATGAAGGTGGACGACCGCGGTAGCTTCACGGAACTTCTCAAGACGGCCAATTGCGGGCAGATATCGGTGAACATCTCGAAGCCCGGCATCACTAAAGGCCAGCACTGGCACAACAGCAAGTGGGAATTCTTCATCGTGGTGTCCGGCCGCGGGCTCATCCAAGAGCGGAAGGTCGGCTCGGACGAGGTGCTGGAGTTCGATGTGTCTGGCGACAAAATTGAGGCTGTTCACATGCTGCCGGGTTATACGCACAACATCATCAATTTGAGCGAAACGGAGAACCTCGTTACCATCATGTGGGCCAACGAATCCTTTAACCTGCAGCATCCTGATACTTTTTATGAAAAGGTAAATGGCTGAGTTGTATGCCTCTTTGTACACCGGAACCCCTAAAGGGATAGCCCATGTATGAGCACCATAGCTAATAGTCAAATAAGGTGAGTTGGATGGGAGACGCTTTCAATGAAGCTAGACGCAACTTAATTCTGCGCATATACATATGGTTTAAATATGCGAGGATCAGAGAATGTGTCTTCCATAAAGAACCCTACGTCCCTGCATTTATAAAGGGCATGCGTTTCCGTGATTAGTGTGAAACAAAAGAACCTTGTTATGCTGCATTGGTTTCGAAGATCGAGATAAATTTCGAATGCGAGGGGCTGTTTGATGGGTATTAGATTTTTATGCCCAAAGAAGGTTTTTTTGAGTTTAAGCTTGGCGCTAGATGTAGATTTTGGCAGCTGTTCTATAAGCTCTGTGCATTAATAATGATGTTACAATTAGTATAACGCGTATCTAAACCGGATGCGTTCAGCCATAACCCGTGATTTGTGACTTTAGATAGAATAAGATACAATGTGATTTGATACAGATTATTCAGTACCCAACGCTGATTGCACAAAAATTGCTGAAATTAGAATTCCGGTGTTTGATGGTTATTGGCGGAATGCTATAAATATCACATGATAAGTGTCATACCAGCCCATCGGAGAAAACGGATAAAGCAATAATGTGAAAGCATAGTTAAGAATGGAAAGCTCCATTTAGACCAGCGAATACATGGAATACTACATCTTCAAAGAATGTCAATCAGAACCAGATTATCTATGTTGAAAAGAAACATTGGAATGGTGATGTGAAATGTCAAAGCTAAAACTGATGACCATCCTCGGTACGCGACCTGAGATTATCCGGCTGTCGGCCACGATCAAATGCTGTGACAAGTATTTTGATCAGAGCCTCGTTCACACGGGGCAGAATTATGATTATACGCTGAATGAGGTTTTCTTCAAGGACCTGGGCCTTCGCGCGCCGGATTATTACCTGGATGCCGTGGGCAGGGACTTGGGTGAAACGATCGGCAACATCATCGCCAAGTCCTACGCGCTGATGGTGGAACTCCAGCCGGATGCGGTTCTGGTGCTGGGCGATACCAATTCCTGTCTGTCGGTCATCGGTGCCAAGCGTCTGCACATCCCGATTTTCCATATGGAGGCGGGCAATCGCTGTTTTGATGAATGTCTGCCAGAGGAAACCAACCGTCGCATCGTGGATGTGACCGCGGACGTGAATCTATGCTATTCCGAGCATGCCCGGCGGTATCTGAATGCTTCGGGAGTGCCAAAGGAGCGCACCTATGTGACGGGATCCCCCATGGCAGAGGTGTTACATGCCAATTTTGACAAGATCAAAGCCAGTGATGTTTTGAATCGTCTTGGGCTGGCAAAAGGCGAGTACATTCTGCTATCCGCACATCGCGAGGAGAACATCGACATAGAGAAGAACTTTTTATACTTGATGAGCGCGGTGAACGCGATGGCGGAAAAGTATGATATACCAATCATATACTCCTGCCACCCTCGTGCCAGAAAGTTTATTGAGCAGCGCGGGTTTGTGTTTGACCGCCGCGTGATTCAGCATCAACCTATGGGCTTCCACGACTACAACCACTTGCAGTTGAAGGCTTTTTGCGTGGTCTCCGACAGCGGGACGCTGCCGGAGGAGGCCAGCTATTTCCTTTCTGCGGGGAATCCATTCCCTGCCGTCTGTATCCGCACCTCCACAGAGCGCCCGGAGGCGCTGGATCGTGGCAATTTCATACTGTCGGGTATCACAACGGAGCAGGTGCTGCAGGCGGTGGATACCGCCGTAAGCATGAACCTGAACGGAGATTTGGGCTTGCCTGTGCGCGACTACACAGATGAAAACGTCTCCGTCAAGGTCGTGAAGATCATCCAGAGTTACACAGGCATTGTGGACCGGATGGTCTGGAGGAAGTACTGAACCATCGGAGCAGGGCGAACGCGACGGTGTTTTTTTGTGTGTGAAAACCGCAATAAAGTCCAACTCGATGGGGAGAAATCATGAAAAAGACCAGCGTAATCGGAATTGCCCTAATGTGTGCGCTCTTTGCTTTGCTGTGGAGCGGAACAGATGCCCTCGCCGACAGCCCGGTCGGTCACTGGTCGGGATCTTTCGGCGGGGAGGGGCGGAGCAGCTCCGCTTCCGCCACCTTCCGCAGCGACGGCAGCTGTACGCTGTATGCGATGGGCTTCTCCGCCTCAGGCAGTTACGGCGGCGGGCGCATCCACGTCTCCGCCTACGGGTACAGCATGTCGCTGTCGTACTCCTGTTACGGAAATCGCATGACCATCCGCGGCAGCAAGGGCAAATACTCCGGCAGTATGAGTCTGCGTAGGACGGGCTCAAGCGGCAGCTCGGAAGAGGCGTTGCTGGCCGAGACAACCAACCTGTACGGGCAATGGACTGCGGAGCAGGACGGTGTGCGCTACGATGTCGGGCTCTACCAGGACGGCTTTATGTACTGGGTGGAGACACCGGTGGTAGACGACGGGGCTCAAACGGAGGCGCGCGCCTACGGGGCTCGCCTGACGCTGTCGAAGGATGCGCTGACCCTGACGTCGCTGGACGCCGCTTTGGCCGCAGACGTACCCGCCTTGTGGGCGGAGGCAGGGCAGGAGGCGGAGAAATCCTGGGCGATTTCCTATAAAGCCGATGGCGGGAGCCTAGTACTGTCCAGCGGGAATGGTACGTCTTTGACCCTGAACCGGACTGGGGATGTGGACGCGGCGCCCCCACAGACGCTGTTCCGGCCGTACATCAGGCTGGAGAAGGGCGACAAGGGCGAAGCGGTGAAACAGCTGCAGGCTGCGCTGGCGGCAGCGGGATATCTGGACGGCGCGGCGGACGGCGCGTTTGGCGCTAAGACCCGGGCGGCCGTGAAAGCCTTCCAGTCGGCACAAGGCCTGGCTGCCGATGGCGTTGCCGGTCACGACGTGCTGACGGCCCTGTACAAGGACGGGCTTTGACACGCGGCGAATCTGGGCAAAACGAATCTGCCGCCATGAGAATGAGACAAAAGGGGCTGCCCCGAGGCGAGCGTGTCGCAACGGGGCAGCCCCTTTTTTGTCGCTGGAGTGGCGAGTATCGTGGAGTTGTGTCTGGAACGGCGAGTACCGCAAGGCGGATGCCCAAGGCCTTATTTACCGTAGGTGGCCCGGTAGGCAGCCAACTGAATCTCTTCGATGCGATCATGGCCCAGATCGTTCATCTCGCCCGTGAAGGTAGCCCACTCTGCCTTATTGAAGTCTCGGCTGCCGTTGACGAAGGAGAGAATTCCGGCTACCTCGGCGTTGTAGATGGTGGCGGAAAAGCTGGACAGTTCCGTTTCTTGGCCCTCGGTGAACTTGAGGGTGTAGGAGGTCATCAGGCTCTCGGGTTTTAGCAGGCGTCCTGCCGCCTCAGAAATCAAGGGCGCGTTCCACTTGAAGAAGGCATCGTCGTCCACGGGCTTGCAGACGGTGAAACGGTCGCTCAGGAAGGACCACTTCTTCTCGCCAGCCGCCTTGGATTCCTCGGTGGCGTAATCCACGATAAAGTCCTTGGTGCCGTCAGCGTTCACCTTGAAGCTCTCTCCCTCGACGCCATAGTTGGCCAGGGTGATGCCTTCATCGGAATAGAAGTAATCGATGAACCCAAGGATGGTCGCGGCCTTCTCCTCGTTGACCTTGGCGCTGATGCCGGTAACGACCTCATCATTGTATTGGGTGCTGGTGGTGACGGGCATCACCTTGCCCTTCGTGCCTTGAAGGAAGCTCAATACACCCATCTGGAAGTTGGGGTCGTTTTGCGGGCCGCCGTTTTCCATGAACCACTCGGCGCGGTCGTAGTCGTCGTAGAAGA
>CALGYL010000031.1 GCA_937934775.1 uncultured Clostridia bacterium | reverse complement strand
GGCGGAGGTGACGACGGTCTGGTACACGCTCCACTCGGGGAACTCGGTGGTCAGCTCGATGCCGATTTCCTTGCCGGCGGCGGCGACGATCTCCATCGCGGCCATCCAGTCGGTCCAGCCGTTCGGGCAGCAGGCGTTGAAGGCCAGCTTCTCGCCGTTGAGCTCGCGCCAGCCGTCGCCGTCGGCGTCCACGATTCCCGCATCGTCCAGGAGCTTCTTGGCGCCTTCGATGTCCTTGCCGACCCACTGCAGATCCTTGACCGCAGTCTGGTCATAGGCGGCCTGCTCGCCGGCGGTGGGGTTCATGCAGGAACGCGGCACGTCGGCAAAGGTCGGGCTCTGGCCGGTCATGGCGTTCTGGTTGATGGCGTCATAGTCGACCGCCATGGCGATGGCCTTGCGGATCGCCACGTTCTGGAGGGCCGGGATGTCCAGGTTGAACCAGGCGGTGGGCATGTTGACGCAGATGCCCCAGGGCGCCTTGTCCATGTAGGTGGAGATGGGCAGGTTGTCCTTCAGCCACAGATCCTGAACGTTGGCGATGAACTGCTGGTCAACGTCGATCTCGCCCGCCTTGAACGCGGTCTCGGTGGCCGGGTTGTCGGCGTAGATGGCATGGGCGATGTACTTGGGCACCGGCAGCTTGCCCCACATGGAGGCGTCCTGTCCCCAGTACTTGTCGTCACGGATCAGGACGACCTTCTGGTCGTCGGCGTAGTACTTGGTGTAGGGGCCGGACCAGACGACGTCGTCGGCCGCGTCTTTCTTCATGGCGGTGGCGTCATTGTTGCAGCGGGTTTCCAGCGTCTGGATCCAAGCCTTCTGCGCGATGTAGCAGTCCTCAAGGAAGCAGATCAGCTGCAGCGGGTTGACGGCCTTGCCGTCGTCGTTCAGCTTCGCCTTGATGGTGAAGGTCTTGTCATCCACCGGCACGATGGAATCAATGAAGGGCTTGTAGGTGTTGCCGCGGGTGTTGCCGATCTTGACGTTGGTGTCAAAGGTGTAGGCAACGTCGGCGGAGGTGACCGGGGTGCCGTCCGACCACTTGGCGGCGGCCTTGAGCTTCACGGTCATCTCGGTCATGGCGTCGTTCCACTGGTAGTCGCCATCGGCGAGCAGGGGCTTCATCGAGCCGTCCAGCATGTTGTACATGTAGAGCGTCTCAAACATGATGATGCGGCTGCCGCTGACCGACTGGGTGACGGCCATGGCGTTGTTCATGTCGTCCGACAACGGGTTCCAGCCATTGATCGAGCCCCACTGCTGGCCGCCAAAGTACATCGTCTCGTTGCGGGGCAACTCCGCAACGGTCTGTGCGCTGGCCATCAGCGGCAGCGCCAGCATGAGCGCGAGCAGGAGACCAAGGAACCTACGAGTTTTCATGATCCAATCCCTCCATCAATGAATGATCGATATGGCCTTTCTGGCCTAGGACCCTGTTGAAATGCCGGGTCTTCCCGGCGAAAGCGGATGGGCCGCCTGCGGCTGTGGCTCTGCGAGCGCAGCGGGCGGTCCGCTACGGGGGGTTGGCCGCCTCCGTCGGGGCGGCCTTTCCGGCTTCCTCCGGCGATGAGACGCTGAAGTGAACCGAAAACGGTTTCGAAATTCCGCTTAAAAAACCTCATCGGGCGGCTCGAAGGGACACCAATTGCCTGAGCGAACTGCCGTCGGAAGTGTAACGACCCGTGATTCATAATGAAATCGTAATCGTTTACGCTATTATAGCTCACTATTTTACGCCGTGTCAATGTTTTTCACCAAACTGGATGAATATTTTATGGCTGAACAAATAGACCATATGGCATACACATCCTAATCTTGACGTGTGCGGAGGCCAGCGGACCCGCTCCGACGGGTACGCTGGCGGAAATTCCCATAGGATCCTCATTCCGGCCGCAACGCACCAATTTGGCGCGCCGACGAAACTTTGCGAAAAAAGAGCGAAAACGATTGAATGCCCAAAGAGGACTTTCGCGCCCATCCGTCCCCCTCCTCCGTCCCCCTCCCAATCGCTCCCGGCGAATCGAAGGGGGCAACAATTCGTGGACAATCGCGCCGTTTTATCGTACAATGGGGCGCGTAATGAGACGGCGGGGAGGATCACCCATGCGGAAAGTGCAAAACCCCATCGTCCGGGGTTTTCATCCGGACCCCTCGGTGGTTCGGGTCGGGGCGGACTATTATCTGGCCACCTCCACGTTCGAGTGGTTTCCGGGGGTGGAAATCCGGCATTCCCGGGACCTGGTCCATTGGGAAATCGTCGCCCGGCCGCTGGACAGGCCGTCCCTTCTCGATCTTCGCGGCATCCTGAACGGCGGCGGCGTGTGGGCACCCTGTCTGAGCCATTCGGACGGGCTGTTTTACCTGGTCTACACCATCACCCGCACCTTTGACGAGACCACCCAGGACAACGAAAACTTTCTGGTCACGGCGCCGGACATCCGCGGACCTTGGAGCGAGCGCATCCCGCTGAACGCGGGCGGATTCGATCCGTCCATGTTCCACGATCCGGACGGCACCAAATGGCTTCTCAGCATGCGGTGGGACTCTCGGCCGGGGGCCAACCACTTCCCGGGCATCCTGATGCAGCGGTACTCCCCGGAGGAGCGGCGCCTCGCCGGTGAGCCGCGGCTGATTTTTACCGGAACGGATCTGGGTTTTACCGAAGGCCCGCACCTGTACCGGCATGACGGCTGGTACTACCTGATGACCGCCGAGGGCGGCACCGCCGACGGCCACGCGATCACACTCTGCCGCGCCCGCCGCCGGGAAGGGCCTTACGAAGTCGATCCGGAGAACCCCATGCTGACCGCCCGGGACGACCCCGCCCTGCCCGTCCGTTGCGCGGGCCACGGGTGCCTGGCGGAGGGGTCGGACGGCGATTGGTACCTGTTCCACCTGGGCTCCCGCAAAAACGCCTACGGCGGCTACAGTGTATTGGGCCGGGAGACGTATCTTCAGAATGTCCGGTGGGATGAGAACGGCTGGCTCAGGCTCACGCGGGGCGGACATCACCCGTTCATGACCGCGCTTGCCCCGACGGCGGAGCCGCAGCGGGACGATTTCTACCGGCACTACGAGTTTTCCGGCCCGCTCGATCCGCACTTTCTGTCGCTGCGAGTGCCGATGAACGCGGACATGCTGTCCGTGGCCGCGCGGCCCGGTTGTCTGCGCCTGTACGGGCGGGAGTCGATCCTGTCCCACCATTATCAGAGCTTTCTCGGTACGCAAATCTGCGATACGCCCTTTTCCGTCACCGCGCGGGTGGAATTTGAACCGACGCTTTACCAGCAGGCGGCGGGGCTGGCCCTATTCTACCACACCGCCAACTTCTACTATCTTGAGGTCACCTGGGACGAATCGGCGGGGAAGTGCGTCCGCCTGATGATCCGGGATGGGAAAATGACGCGTCTGTCCCCGGCGGTTCCCCTTCCGCCGGGCGCGGTGCTCCTTAAGGCGGAGATGACGGCGCAGGCGGCGCGCTTCTTTGCGAAAATACCGGAGGCGGAAGACTGGACGGAAATTTTGGCGGGCGAGGAGCCGCTTCCGGTCTGCATCCTGTCGGACGAATACGCAAACCTCAGCTTTGAGCAGGGCTTCACCGGCGCGTTCATCGGCCTCTGCTGCCAGGATCAGACCGGCGGGCGGCTGTACGCCGACTTCCAATACCTCACCATCGCGCGATCGGAGTGACGGGCATGGCCGGAATCACAAAATTCAAGAACTGGCGCATCCGCAACCAGATCATCGTTTCGATGATCCTGCTTACGGTGGTGCTGGCCTCCGCGCTTTCGCTGACGGCTTATGCGCTGTTCAAGGGCACCATTGAGCGGAACTATCTGAAGACATACGAAAACAACCTGAAGGTGTTCCGGGACGTGGTGGACCTGAAACTGAAGAATGTGATCAACCTGGTGCGTGAAACCGTGACGGACGAAGCCTTCCTTGCCATCCTGCAGGCGGACAACCCCACAGGCTCCCGCTACTACGCCACCCGGGCCAGCCGCGCGCTGGACGAGGCCTGGGCCGGGGTGGAGGGGCAGGATTTGTACGTGGACGGCGTGTTCATCTTCGACAATCAGGGCCGCTACTACAAACGGCTGAAGGGCAACCAGAACGGCGCGGCCTACATGCGCTACTATACCGAAGGCTTCCGTCCGGAGGATCCCTGGGCGAAAGCCGCCATTCGGTCCAGGGGCCGGGAAGTGTTCTTCGGCGGGGATCTGTTGTCTCCGGGCAGCGGGCGGAGTGTGATCTCCTTCGCCAAGCAGATCATCGACCCCGGCACCATGCGGCCTGCGGGCATGTTGGTGGTGAACCTCCGGACGGGCATCCTGAGCAACTCCCTGCTGGGCAACGACAAAAACTTCAAGACCGACACCCTGATGCTGCTCGGCGCGGACGGGCGGCAGGTGATCTACTTCACCGGCGAGGACCGCTACGCCGCCGACGTGATCGCGGGCTATGTGGACAAGGTGAACGCGGGCCGCTACCTCTATTCCAGCGTGGTCAGCGACGTGACCGGCTGGCGGCTGGTCAACGGCATCGCCAAAAACGATCTGGGGCAGATGAGCCGGTACGTGGGCGTAGTGATCCTGGTGACGGCGTTTTCGCTGATCGCGGTGGTCGCGATTGTGTCGCTGCTCATCTCCCGCCGCATCAACCGCCCGTTGAGCGAGCTGACCCAGGTCATCGCCGGGATGAAAGAGGACGCGCCCATTGAGCAGAACTTTGATGACGGCGAGATCGGCCGGGTGGGCCAGGTGCTCAAGGCGGCGGTGGGGCGGAACCTGGAGCTTCGCAGCCGCCTGATCGAATCCCATGTGAAGGAGCGGGAAGCGGAACTGCTCCTATTGCAGGCGCAGATCAACCCTCACTTCCTCTACAACACGCTGGACTCCATCTACTGCCGGGCGATCATCGAAAAGAGCGACACCATCGCGGATATGGTGGCGGCGCTTTCGGACCTGTTCAAGGTGTCCCTGTCCAAGGGGCGCAAGGTCATCGCCGTCCGGGAGGAACTGGACTACATTGAGAAGTACATGTCGCTGCTTAAAATGCGCTACGGCGACCGGTTTTCGCTTTCCATCGAGGTGGAGGATGACGTGCGGGACCTGTACGTGATGAAGTTCATGCTGCAGCCCTTCGTGGAGAACGCGATGTACCATGGCCTTGAACCCAAGATGGGGCCGGGCCGCATCCGGATTACCGGCGCGCGCGTGTCGGACGAGCTGGCCTTTACCGTGGAGGACGACGGCGTGGGCATCGGGCAGGAGGCGGACCTTCAGAAGGGCTACGGCATCCGAAACGTCATCGACCGCATCCGCCTTTTCTATGGAGAGGCCTACGGCATCACGGTGGAGGGACGGTCCGGCGCGGGCACGAAGGTGACAGTCCGGGTTCCGGTCCTTAAAATGGAGGTGGCGGAGTGAATACGCTGGTGGTGGTGGACGACGAATTCATCGTCATCGAGGCGGTGCGCGCGATGATCGAGCGGGCAGGGCTGGACGTGCAGATGGTCGGCTCCGCCGACAACGGCGCGGACGGGCTTTCGGTCATCCTGCGGGAAAAGCCGGACATCGTGATCGCGGACATCCGCATGCCGGGGTTGGACGGCCTGACGATGATCGAGCGGGCCGCAAAGGAACACCCGGTTTGCGCCTACATCGTGATCAGCGGCTACCGGGAGTACGAATACGCCCGACGAGCGCTGGCCCTGAACGTGCTGGACTACATGGAGAAACCGATCCTTCTGCAGAATGTCGTCTCTGCGCTGACTCGGGCGGGAAAGCAGCTGGAGACGATGCGGCGGCTGAAAATTCTGGAAGCCGTCGAACAGGACCGCGAAACCGTCAAGGCCGAGAGCCGCAACAAGGCGGTGAGCAGCGTCCTCGACTACATCCATGCGAACTTCGACCGGGACATCGGCCTCAATGATCTGGCTCAGGCCACCGGTCTCACCACAGCATATCTTTGCAACCTCTTCAAGGAGTGCGTCGGCGTCAGCTACATCAAGTACCTGACCTCCATCCGGCTTGACCACGCCAAGCGCATGCTGCAATGTGGCGAGAAGGCCACAAAGGTTTCCGAGAAGGTGGGCTACAGTGACTATCACTACTTCTGCCGCGTCTTCAAAAAGTACACGGGCGTGACGCCGGGCGAATACCGGGAGCATACGCTGCCCGAATGACCGGGAATTCGCGCGGGTGAAAACCATATCTCCTTCGTGACAAAAAGTTCGTATGGAGCTTTGGACGCGAGGCTTTGCGCACGGACAACCTTTAAAAAATGCACATCCTGATATAAATTTACCACTGGATGCTGTCGGATTCGCATGATACCATGTTACCGGTATCCTCATGCGGGAGTTAATTTTATACGGGAGGTTTTTCCATGAAGCGTATCTGCGCCGTCGTTCTCGCGCTCGTGCTGGTTCTTGGGCTGTGCCTGACTGCCAACGCGGAAGACAAGACCTTCACCATTCTGTCCATCTGGCCGGAAGACAGCGACAACGGCCGGATCCTTTCGGATCTGACCAAGCAGTTCATCAAGGAAGTCAACCCGGATTTCAAGTACGAGTTCGAACTCGTCTCCTCCGACAACCTGCAGCAGAAGGTGGCCACGCTGGCGGCCTCCAACGACCTGCCGGACGTGTTCGCCTATGAGAGCGGCACGCCCCTCCTGGCGATGATCGACAACGACTACGTGCTGGGCGTGGGCACCGCGCTCAAGGATCTGGGCGTGTACGACACGCTGGACGCCGGCGCCGTGGCCTTCCTGACGGGCCTGAGCAAGACCGACGAACTCTACGACCTGCCGCTGGGCCTCAACGTCGAAGGGTTCTGGTACAACAAAGCGCTGTTTGAAAAAGCGGGCATCGCAAGCGCCCCCGCCACCTGGGATGAGATGCTGGCCGATGCGGATAAGCTGCTGGCCGCGGGCATCCAGCCCTTCGCCGTGGGCGCCGCCGATCAGTGGCCGGCCACCCGCTACCTGAACGCCTATGTGATGCGCAAGCTGGGCGTCAACGCCATGAACGACGCCGCGGCCGGCAAGATCAAGTACACCGATCCGGGCATCGTGGAAGCCGCGCAGATGCTGCAGGATATGACCACGAAGGGCTACTTCGGCGTCGGCCCCACCACCGTGGACTACAACACCGCCGCCAACATGATCCTCTCCGGCGAAGCCGCCATGCTGTATAACGGCAGCTGGTACACCGAGCTTTTGTCCGCGGACACCAACCCGGCGGGCGAGGACGGCGTGGGCTACTTCAACATCCCGACGGTGACCGGCGGCGTAGGTACCGCCACCGAGTACTCCATGAACTGCGGCACCATCCTGTGCATGTCCAAGGCCAAGTATGACGAGACCAGCGCCCAGTGGCTGAAGTTCTTCGCCACCCACATCGCGGACTACGCCATCAACAACATGGGCTCGCTGAAGGGCTTCACCGTCGCCAAGTATCCCGACAAGATCAGCAAGTACACCCAGCTGGTCGCCGATGAGATGAAGAAAGTCACCGCCACCAGCACCTGGTTCGAAGCCGCCATGTCCAGCGAGCTGTCCACCGCGGCCCAGCAGAACGTGCAGTCGCTGATGAACGGCGACATGTCCGCCCAGGACTACTGCCAGGCGATGCAGGACATCTACGACGCGAACGCGTAACCTCAGACGCTTGCGCCGGAAAACTGCCCCGCGGTTTTTCGGCGCGTTTGGAACGGAGCCTGTTTCCGGAACCGCCTGCGGGCGCTTCCGGGCGGCCATTTCTGACTGACTGAAGGAGGCGATACTCCTGCCAGTCCCCGGACTGGCAGGAGTATCGCGTTCCCGGCGCTTCGCCACCGGGAACGATTGATACCAATTCCAAGCATTATTTACCCGTCAGGCCGGGTCTTTTCGCGCAAAACAGCGTCGCCTTCCGCTCAAAATAGCGCTGCTATTCCTCGCTCCGGCTCCTTGTTCTGCATCGAAAACCCCTCGTCTCTTTGGGGGAAATAATACGCTTCATTGGTATGAAAGGACCGACGGGGTTTTGGCGGCCCGCGGGGAGCGTCTTCCGCCGCAATTGGCTCCCCGAATTTCAAGTGGGATGTGGTTACATGAATCAGGTGCTCAGGGACAAAAAGGCCATCGCGCTGTTCATCGTCCCCTGCCTGCTCGTCTACAGCGTTTTCGTCATTCTGCCGATTGTGTGGTCGGCCTACTATTCGTTGTTTGACGGCATGCCCGGCATGAAATGGGAGTTCGCCGGGCTTTCCAACTACGCAAAGCTTTTCAAGGACAAGAACTTCCTCAAGGCCTTCGGCGTCAACATGCGTTACGTCAGCATCGTGATGTTCGGGCAGGTGGGGCTGGGGCTCCTGATGGCCTTGATGTTCAAATTCTGGCTTAAAAAATTCGGCTCCACGGTCCGGACCATCGTATTTTTCCCGGTGGTGCTGCCCACCGTGGCGGTCGCGCAGCTGTTTTCCAAAATCTATGAAATTCAGCCCAATTACGGCCTGCTGAACAGCTTTCTGGACAACGTGGGGCTGTCCGGCATGGTATACCCGTGGATCGGCAAGGCGTCGACGGCGCTTGGGTCGCTGGCGGTGATGGACATCTGGGTCGCGGTGGGCTTTTACGCGATCATTCTCTACGGCGCGCTGCTGGACATTCCGGAGGACATCATCGAGGTCGCCCGGATCGACGGCTGCAAACCGCACCAGTTGTTTTTGCACATTCTTCTGCCACTTCTCGTGCCCATCCTCGTCACCTGCTTTATCTTCAGCTTTACCGGCACGGTGAAGATGTTTGAATCGGCGCTGGCGCTGACCGGCGGCGGCCCCGGCGGAGCGACGAAGTCGATGTCCATGTACATGTACGACGTGGCCTTTACGTTCCGCAAGATGGGTTTTGGCAGCGTGATCGCCCTGTTCATCTTCGCGGTTTGCGTGGTCGGCTCGGGCATCATCCGCAAGTTCGACCGGCTGGAACAGTAGGGGGGGTATGCACATGAAAAGAATGCTTTCCTCCGCCGCCCGGACGGTTTTGATCCTTTTGGTGGTGCTGATCAACCTGTATCCGCTCTTTTGGATGCTGACCGCCTCGTTCAAGGTGCCCGCGGAGTTTGTTGAGAAGCCCGCCTATGCGCTCAACAGCGGGTTCTACTGGCAGAATTACATCGACGCCTGGACCCGCGGCCGCATGAGCGTCTACTTCGGCAACAGCGTGATCAACACGCTGATCTCACTGGTGTTCATCACGGCGCTGTCCATGCTGGCCTCCTTCGCGCTCATCAAGATGGAGTGGCGCTTCCGGAAGATCGTGGACCGCTACTTCGCCTTTGGCATCATGGTGCCGGTGGCAACCACGCTGATCCCGCTGTTCCAGATCTTCTCCAAGCTTGGCCTGTACAACAACCGCTGGAGCCTGATCATCGTCTACACGGCCTCGGCGCTGTCCTTCAGCATCTACCTGATCTCCGGGTACCTCCGGGCGCTGCCCAACGAAATCATGGAGGCCTCGGTCATCGACGGCTGCAGCATTTACCGCATGCTGGTATCCATTGTGATGCCGCTGATGAAAAACGCCATCATCACGGTGCTGGTCATCCAGTTCTTCTTCAAGTGGAACGACCTGATCTACTCGATGACCTTCGTCAGTAAGGCGGAGCTTAAGACCATGCAGACGGGCCTTTTCTACTTCCAGGACGAGTTCGGCTCCAAAAACTGGGGCGCGATCTTCGCGTCGGTTTCGATCAGCGTGTTCCCGATGCTGATCATGTACCTGTTTTTGAACAAAGCGGTGATCGAGGGCATGACCTCCGGCGCCGTGAAAGGGTGAGCCTGTGGAAACGCAAAGCCTTCTGTACCGGGACGCTGTCTCGGAATTCGTCCAGCGCAACCTGAACGGGGTTCTGAAACAGCCCCGCAGCTTTATCCGCTACCCGTTCGTCGATCCCGGGTCGGTGTATAACGGCAACGTGTGGGACTGGGACACCTTCTGGTCGGTCTACGGCCTTTTCGGCATGGCGGAAGAACTGACGGACGAAGAAAACGCTCGAATTCTCCTGCACGCCAAGGGCAATATCTTCAACTTCCTCGATCATCAGTTGGAGGACGGTTACATTCCGATGATGATCGAGGTAGCCGACTGGCCGGAGCCCTACCTCAACATGAAGCACAAGGAAGGCGTGCTCATGAACATGATGAAGCCCTTCCTCTGCCAGCAGATTGACCTGATCGCCCGGCGCGCCTGGGATTACGGCTGGATCGCGGGCGCAATCGATCAACTGGAAAAATACTTCGCCTGCTACGACCGGCACTACTTCTTTGAATCCTGCGGGCTGTACGTCTGGTGTGACGACATCATGATTGGCATGGACAACGATCCCGCCACCTTTGGCCGACCCAAGTTCTCCACCGCCAACATCTTCCTGAACGCCTTCATGGTGGAGGAGCTGCGGTGCATGGCCGGGATTTTGGCGGCGCTGGGCAAACCGGAGCGTGCGCAAGCCTACCTGGACAAGCGGGATCTGCTCATTGCGGCGATTCAAAAGGAATGCTGGGACCCCCGGGACAAGTTCTTCTACTCCTGCGACGTGGACGTGAAGACCCGGAAATTTGACTGGTTCCACGCGGGGCTGGGCGTGTTCTGGAAGACGCTTCCCATCAAGATCCGCGTCTGGTCGGCCTTCATCCCGATGTGGGCGGGCTTTGCAACGGAAGATCAGGCGGCGGCGCTGGCCGCGCACATGG
>CALGYL010000030.1 GCA_937934775.1 uncultured Clostridia bacterium | reverse complement strand
TGGAAGTATACCATGACCTTATCTTTTCTGTACAGTTTAGTGTAGCCTATCCATATTGCTTTGGGGGAAATAGAGCTTGCCTGAGTTGCCGTATGCTTTCGCATCCGACTCGAGCGTCTGTTTTGTCTCCCTCCACGTATAAGGAACCTGCGCCCCTTTCGTATGTTTGATCCATTCGTGAGAAGGGATCTCTAGCGGGGCTATATAGAACCAATACTGAGTCTTCTCGGTCTCGAAGCATTCAAATACGGCGCCCAGAGTAACGTAAGCTTTGCGCTTGTCATCGTAGAATTCCATGGCCAGGTGGCTTGTAAAACGACCCGGGCGCAGGTACGATAGACCGTCGGCACCATCATCGCCCAGTTCACAGCGAAGATATCCTTCCAAGGTACGGTTGCTGCTGTCGTTTGCAGCCTTATTGAAAAAACCTCCGTTGGGCTCACCGAGCATGACCACCTGCATCGCGTCAATCAGTGTGGATTTCCCAATCGCATTCTGCCCTGTCAGAAAGTTAACTCCTTTGAACAATACCATTTCATGGATAAAGCGATACCAGTGAATCAGTAGCATTCGCTTCAACAGTATCATTGGCCAGCCTCCATTTCTCCGGAAGAAACAAATTCCGCATGAAGCGCATGGATGGTTTCCGGAGTAATCAGATGCAAAATGGATGGATTGATGAGCAGATTGCACTCCGGATCCTTCCACTCCCCTTGTATGCGCTGAAGAATTTGATATCGGCCCAAAAATGATAGCGCCTCTTCCCACCGCGTCGCCGGGACCTTTTCAATCCCCGCTACATTGCGCAGCTTTGCCATCACATCAGATGCGATCACAGCGACGTACATGCCCGTGCCGATTTGTCTGCGCTTCTCCTCGTACAAAAGGTAGAGCGTGTAGACGATTTTTGTCTGCAGGTCACTCATGCGAATGCGTCCCGCATCAGCGTTATTCACAATATGGATGACGCCATTCACCGTGTCGCAGGAGAATTTCCAATTCATGACGGCGAAATACCCGGAAAATACGGCTTCATAATGCTGAGCGAACGAAAATGCCGGATTCTGGTCCAATTGATCGATCTTCCGATTCCACACTCGATCACAAAGGAAGCCGGAGGACAGCAATTTGTTTACGTATTCCGCAAAGTTTGCTTTTTCATCGCCATCCATTCGCTCATATTGCTGATACCACATATCAACGCCTCCTTCTAAACACCATCCGAGGGATCCGAAAGCGGCCGTTATCGCACTGCGCGCCAAAGAACTCGACGGTATACGGCGCATCGTCTTCGTCCGCTTGAATTGCGGCCAGCATCGTAAGCGCGAGGTCTTCCATTGTGTGCATCCGAAGTTGTTCGCTGGACACCGTGCCCGTCGCGTCCATCTGGCCGAGTATGAAGCTGCGGACCTGTTTCCGATTGTACTGGCGACTGATTTCTTTCAGAAAGCCATCCATGATATCGACTTGAGGGGCCTCGATGACGATTGGCTGCGGCGAAGCTTCTTCGCACTTCTTCTTAGGCGGCTGATATAAGGATTCCTCGTCGATGAATCCTTCCGTGAATAAGCCCAGCGCACCTACCATGGATTCCAGCATGCGTCTTTGCATATTCTCATTCGCATGTGCAAGCTTATTCAAAAGTTGGGCAAGATGCGACGCGACGCTATGATCCGCATTCAGGTAGTAGTTCACGCGCTCCGTGGTCGCACCCGTATAGGCTGTCTGCCGCTTTTTAATATCCGCAATCAGTTTATCCAATTGAGAATATGTGTCACTGACATAGATCAATTCGACCAAAATCGCATTGACCGCATCGCCCTCCGTCGAGTATCGATGGCTTTGAAGCGCCTGCGCGGTCAAGCGCCCGAGCGTTTCCGGATCATCCTGCCAATCTCGCAGGATGGAGAGGATCGGCGTTTTAAACCGTGCGACGGAATCGACGGTCATCAAAGGATAGATTACTTTGTCGTGTAACTGCCTTTTATATTCCTCAAAATGTTGAATCAAAAGTTGATTGATCGCAGCCTCGTTGATCGCACGCTGATGGAAGTCATAAATTTTATCAAGCAGCATCCGAAGCTCGTCCCATAATCGACGCGTATTTTGTACAGCAGTCTGCAATGCGGCGTACAGCATCTTCCCGTCCGATTCTACTTGGGCAGTTTTTAATGTCGCATACGTAGCGTGTACAAAAGACGCATATTCCCGCACCTCATCGCTGGAGAGCTGCAAAAGCGTCTCCAGGATTGGTATCGCGTAATAAGGCAACACAATCATTTCTTCAAACGTCACTGGATCCGTTTCCAGGCGGATCCATCCTACGTCCCGGAAATGGCGAAGGATGCATTGTGCGTACGCCCTCGCATTCATCTGCGTCTCCACTTCCGCCCCCTCTGACAATTGATCCTCAACCAGATCCAGAGAGAAAAGTTCCTCCTCCATCTCTTCGAGAAGAACAGACACGAATTCCTGACGGCTTACATTTTGCCTCTGCATAACACGCTGCAGCGCAAATAGGACATCCGTATACACTTCCCGGTTTTTCGAAGTAAAAACCGAAAACAACCGGTACGGTATGATTTCAAATAATTTCATGTGCTCGGCCAACCTTGTCACATTATCTTTAGGTGCCGTTATTTGGCATACCGCTAATCAAGAAGATCGCTCTTTGTCCCGATTTTGGCCTTAAGGCCTGTGGCAATGGCCGCTCTGGCACGCACGCGATTGCCTTGCGGGGAGATTGCATCAGCAAAGGCATTCTCCGCGTCCTCGTCGGGCAAAAGCGCCAGCATTTCCAAATAGGATTGTGCGCGGGAAGTACCAACATAAAATAAATTGCGCTGACGCTCGCTGGAAAAGGTGGTGGTGTCGATGTCGATGCACAGGACAGCTTCCGCTTCAAGGCCTTTGAACTTGCGCACGGTGGTAAACAATATCTTTCCCTTTTCCTTGACGCTGGCAAGCCGGTTCTGCGCGGAAAGCGCGAAATCTCCCTCGGTCAGGATGGATGCACCGGATGATTTCATGGACAGCACGACGATGCTTTCCCTTGGGATACCGGCACTCAGGTATTTGGTAATCAGCGCGTCCAAATACTCGATCAATGTGGCCTTGTCTTTCACGATATACAGCTTGGGTTTGGTGACATATCCGGCGCTTTCCTGCGCCTCCAGGCGCAATTTAATCCTGCTTTCATCGATTCCAACGGGACGGGTTGACGTGATGGCAATCTCCTTTGTGTTTCGACAGTTTCTCGTCAGAACAAGCCGGCAATCCATGTCATGGATCCACCGTGGGAACTCCTGTCCCTGAACGAACTGGTACTTGTCGTAGAAGACATAGAAACAACCGCCCTGTTCCTGCGCGATGGCATATAGCGCCTGGAGATGATCGCTGTTGAAGTCCTGTCCCTCGTCTACGACGATGTGCCGGCAATCCAGTTGGTAGTCCTTCCATTCAAGAAGGAATTCCAGAATCTGATCGTCCTTTTCCTGCGAGCGCGCCGACCCCATCGGCAGTTCCTTCCCAGTTTTCAGGACGAAGAGCGAGTCCAGATTGGTGATGGTAAGGTTCTCCCGGGCGTAATTCTCCTGAAGAAAGTTCTTCAGGAACAAGTTGAAGCACAGAAACAGCACGTTGTCCCGCTCCGCCAACCGCTGTGCCTTCTGGATGGCCAACATCGTCTTCCCTGTTCCCGCGCAGCCTTGAATGGCTGCGATCTGCTGCTCTTCGAGGTAGTCCAGAAGATAGCTTTGCTCCCGCGTCATCTTGAGGAACATGGCCTGCGCCGCCAGCCGGGTTGATCGGATGCTGGCGAATGCGCCAAACTCTGGCGCCAGCTGTACTCTATCAATTTAATCTTTCAATCCGGGTATAGGCGGGTAGAGGCGGGATAAGGCGGGATGGAATCACTCTGTCCCATCCAAAACCCTTATAAATCAAGGCTTTTCCCACGTCGAACCGCAGTTCCGGTAGAGGGAACGAGGGCAAATTTGAAAAAATAAATTGCGCAGCGCCGGAAGTGAAAAACCGGCGCTTTCTCATGTTTTGGCGGGACAATGCTAAGGAATGGTTAACTTCCGACCGCAAGCGTTAGAGCTTCTAACGCGAGATAACGAACATATTTGGCACAAAGTGTTTGATAAATCCGCAATAAATTCAAACCAAGCGGAGATAATATACATACTGTTCGATAAACGACAATTTATAAATATTTGTCGAGTGGACAAAACACGAAAAATCGAGTGGACACGTCCACTCGCCCGAAATACAAGGGTTTTCAGGCCGTCAACGCCTAAAAAGTACAGGAAAATCGAGTGGACAAAATGAGCATCAAAAAAGGTGGGTCGCATTTCACTACCCACCTCTGCATAAATGTATAATCACGGAGAACATATGTTCTATAATCAAGGCTCCTCCGTTCCCGCATTCCGGCCATAAAACCGGTGTGAGAGCAGGCGCTCTTCCGCCTCGCATTCCTGCCTCATGAAGGCTTCCCGGAGCGCGGGATCGGCGACCTTCAAGCGCTCCTCCGGATCAGCGTGCAGCACCTCGAAAGCCCTGGCGTCTTCCCACAGCGTGCGGGTGAAACGAGCATACCCCTTGCTCTTTCTTTGACGCCGATTCTCGCCCTGGGCCTGGGAAGTCCAGTCCTCCATGCACTCCAAGCAGGCTTCGCGAAGGCCGGGGAAGTCCTCATTCATTTCAGAAATCAAATCCTCCGAACGCTTCTTTTCTGCGCCGTCGCTCAAAGCGATGGACACAATATAATTAAACATCATTACGAAACGCTCGTCATTTATCAGCCTGTAGAACTCCCATTCAAACTGACATGAGGGAAGCAGCATTTGCGCGAGCTTAGAGAAAAGCACAGTGTACATCGTACTTGTCGGGTGTATATCACCATGCCGAACTATGTCATAGAATGTGGTTTCTTCTTTCTTTTCACCCATTCCATTTACAAGCCATTCCCTATTAACTTTGAAGGTAGTAGCAAAAAATCGCACGAAAGTTTCTGATGGTTGCTGTTTTCCATTTTCAACACCAGACAAATGAGATTGAGACACGCCAAGAATACGAGCAAACTCTTTCTGAGTATAGCCGGATTCTATCCGAATTTCCTTCATCCGCTCGCCGATCATCGGATAAGCAGCCTCCCTCAAAAAAAGGTGTTGACTTTATCTGTTTCAGATATTATACTGCAAATATCTGATTCAGATACGCGGTTTATAGTGGGCTATGGTCATTCTACATCGTCAAGAGGGGGAGGGTCAAGCATGGAAGTGCAGGTTGACCGGAAAAAGTTGATCGAGGCGCGATATGCAAAGGGTGTTAGTGTGCCGCAACTGGCAAAGTTGGCGGGCGTTGCCTACCTTACAGTCTTTAAGGCCGAGACGGGCAAGAGTACACCGACTCCCAGCACCATGAAAAAGCTTTGCGATGTGCTGGGCATCCGCGTCGAGGATGTGCTGAAGGTGGGCAACTGCGCATGACCCATCCGACGAGCGCCGGGCGGCACCCGGCCGAAACCGCCTTCGGGCGGTCATGGGAAGCCAATACTCCGAAAGGAGGAAACGGACGCATGGAAGGAACCTACATCTCGCTGGATGAATTCGCCAGGCTAGAAGGGATTTCGCGCGACGCTCTTCGCAAGAAGATGAACCGAAATCCGAATGCCTACAAATGGCGGAAGGCACCGAACCCGAACGGCGGATGGGGTTTTATCGAAGTGTCCGTTTCTTCCCTCTCCCCCCAAGCGCAAGAGCGTTACCGGCAGGAACAGGCGAAGCTGGCGCGGGCGGCGAAGGCCGCCGCAAGACCGGCGAAGGACGCCGAACCGGCCTGGTATCTGAACGTCGGCCCGGCCAAGTTTATGAAGCTGAGCGAAGAGGCGGGCGGCGCGAAGATGGAACAGGCGCGGGCCTGGGTGCGGCATCTCAAGCCGCTTCTTGAGATGAAGGGCCGGGAGAAGGCGCAGGAAGTCCAGAGGATCGCGGCGGAGATGGACGTGACCATCCAGGCGGTGAACGGGCGGCTCAGGGCGCTTGAGGAAGCGCTGGCGCTGGCCGAGGCGAAGGATGCGGAGCCGGGCTCGGAAACGGGTGGAAGCTACGCCTTTCATTACGAGCCGCTTTCGCAGTACCGCAAGCCCAGGGAGAAGCACCAGCCCTACAAGATGACGGAAGCCCAGCAGCAAAAGGCGCTGGAACTCTCCGTTCGGAAGGGCTACGCGGAGAACCGGCCCAGCATCAGCGTTCAATATGACGATTTCAAACGGGAATGCGAAGAAGAAGGGCTGCTGCCGGTCCCCAGCTATTCGGCCTACGTCCGTGAGTTCCGTAACGCCGAAATCCGCGATCCCGAGGTGTACCCGGTGCGTTACCTGGCCGTGGAGGGATCGCGCAAGTTCAACAGCGAGATGACGCCCAAGGTTCGCCGCGACACGGCCAGCCTGAAGGCAATGGAGATCGTCCAGGTGGACGCGCACACCTTCGACTTCTGGGCATGGGACTACGACGCGAACGGGGAGCGCCACGCCTTCCGCCCGGTGCTGGAGATGTTCCTGGACGTGAAAACGCGGGTTCCGGTGGGTTACGTGTTCTGCGAGCATACGAACGCGCGGGTATCCATGGAAGCGCTGCGCAAGATGATCCACACGAACGGCGTCCCGAAGCTGATCATGATGGACAACGGCAAGGAGATCACCGCCAAGGCCATCACCGGACAGAGCCGCAAGGAGCGGCAGATGCTTTACGACGTGCTGGATTCAGAGAAGGCGCAGGGCTTCCTGCAACAGGTGGGCATCGAGTTTAAACGCATGGCCCCCTACAGGCCGGAACTGAAAGGACAGATTGAAAGAACCTTCGGCACGTTCTGCACCCGGTTCTCCAAGCGGCTGCCGTCCTACACGGGGACGCTGACCGGATCGAGGACGGACGGGAAGATCAGGAAGGACGTGGACGCCATGATGGCGCGGGGCGAGGTTCCGCACATCAAAGCGGTCATGAAGGCGTTCGAAGCGTGGCTGAACGAGGACTACCTTCTGAAGGATCACGGCGGGCTGAAGCTGGCCGGGGAACAGTGGGCGAAGCCGCTTGAGCTGTTCCGGAACGCACCGCGTTACAACGACGTGGCCGCGCCGCTTCCGGGCTACACGGCGCAACTGTGCATGACGCGCGAGGTTGTACCTGTCCATAAGGACGGCATCCGGAGGTTCAAGGAGCGGTACGAGTTTGACGAGATGCGCCAGTACATCGGAAAGCGGGTTGAAATCTACTACTATCCGGAAGACGTGTCGGAGCTTGTGGTGATCGATCCGGCGAGCCAGGAGGAGATCGGGCGGGCGACGC
>CALGYL010000029.1 GCA_937934775.1 uncultured Clostridia bacterium | reverse complement strand
TGGAATCAAATTGTAGGTACAGGAGGAACGCGCGGTATGCAGGCTGCTCAAAGCATGGCGAAACTGCTGGGGGATAACGTCGGGAAGGTGATCGGCGGCAAGCGCGACGTGGTGGATCTGCTTCTGATCTCGCTGATCTGCCAGGGGCATGTGCTGATTGAGGACGTGCCCGGCGTAGGTAAAACCACGCTGGCATCGGCGCTGGCGAGGTCTCTGGATATCTCGTTCAAGCGCATCCAGTTTACGCCCGACATCACGCCCTCGGACATCACCGGATTTTCGCTGGTCAACATCAAAACCGGAGATATGGAGTTCCGGCCCGGTCTGGTCATGAGCCAGATCGTGCTGGCGGACGAAATCAACCGCACCTCGCCCAAAACCCAGTCGTCGCTCTTAGAGGTCATGGAAGAGGGCCAGGTGACGGTGGATGGTACCACCTACAAAGTGCCCAAGCCTTTCATCGTGCTGGCGACCCAGAACCCGGTGGACTTCGTCGGCACCTATCCGCTGCCGGAGGCGCAGTTGGACCGCTTTTTCATGCGCGTCGCCATCGGCTACCCTACGCAGGAAGAAGAAATTGACATTCTTGACCGCTTTTCCACCAATTCGCGGCCCATGGAAGATCTGCGCCCCATCTGCACCTCCGCCGACATTCTGGCGCTTCAGCGGGCGGTGGGCACGGTCTACGCCTCCCGCGAGGTGCGTGCCTACGTCGCGATGATCGCGGCGGCTTCCCGCAAATACAGCGGCATGCAGCTGGGCGTGTCGACACGCGCGGCCATTTCGCTGCTTCGCGCCGCGCAGGCCCGCTCGATGCTGGCTGGAAGAGATTATGTGATCCCCGAGGACATCCAGATCATGGCGCAGCCGGTGCTGGCGCACCGAATCGTGCTGAGCCCCGAGGCGCGCATGCGTTCCATTACACCGGAGCGCGCGCTGAACGCGGTGATTGGCTCCGTACAGGTGCCGGTGAAGCTCAAGTGAACGGACGCGCCGCGGCATTTCTACTGGCTGGGCTGACGGCGCTGACGGCCGCGCTGTCCACCGGTTCATCGCTCTACTATCTGCTTACGCTGATGATGGGGCTGATGCTTTTTTACGCATTGGCTTCCACCCTCTGGACGCTGTATACCGCCCGTGCCAAGGTGGATTGCCCGCGCAGGGTGGTGACGCGCGGCCAGGAAATTCAACTCTCCGTCATGGTCAAGCATCTATGCCCATTGCCCGTCCGGTCAGTGGAGATTCTGCTGGCCGTTCCGGGCGATCAGGACGCCTCCGGTCAGGTGGAGATCGCGCCGCGTCCGTTCGCGTTCGTCAAATATGAGGCGGCGTTTCGCTGCCCCCACCGCGGCTCCTATCAGGTGGGCGTCACCCGCCTTGTGGTGACCGACCTGTTCGGCCTTCTGACACTGTCCCGGAAAGCGGGCGGCCAGATGGCGCGGGTGGAGGTCCGGCCCCGCGTGTCCATCGAAGAATCGATGGCGCTGCAGTCGGTGGAAACCGGCGCGGAGCACATCAGTCGCATGACCGAGGACGCCGCGTCGCCTTCGGGCGTTCGGGACTGGGTCCCCGGCGACGCGCTCAAAAAGGTGCATTGGAAGCTGACCATGCGCAAGCGGGAGTTGATGGTGCGCACCTATGAGGAATCCGCCCGGCCCGACACGCTGCTTCTGGTAGATCTGACGCCGCTGGGCTCCCTTCGCAGCCACGCCATGTCCACCGAGGACGCCATCTGCGAAGCCGCGGCCTCAATGGCGACGGCGCAGCTTAAGGCGGGCTGTCCGGTGCGCATGCCGCTCAGCGCCAAGGAGCCGCAGGAGGTCAACGGCCAGTCGGCGGTGGAAGCGGGGCGTTTTGTGGATGCGCTGATGCGCGTACAGTTTGACAGCCCCTACTCCTATGAGCAGTTGCTTTCCATCGAAATGCGTCGCATGTCCCGTACCGGCGGCGCAGTGCTGATTACATCGGTTCTGACCGCGCGCATCGCGGACGTCGCAACGCAACTCAAGCGGTCGGGGATGCAGGTCAAGGTCTATTGGGTAACCGATACGCAGCGCACAGAGGCGCTGGAAATGTTGACCAGGCTCAAGCTGGCAGGCATTCGCGCCCGCCAGATCGATCCCTGGGCGGAAAATATCGCGATTTAGGACGTAACGCATGTCAAAAGGCAGGAAAATTCTGGATCTTGCGGGCGGAGCGCTGGTGGCGGCGATGCTGTCCGGCGCGCTGACGCTGGTACTCAGCCAGGCGCTGGGCCTCTCGGTTCCGGCGCTGAGCGTGTACGCGCTGTGCGGCGCGATTGCGCTGATTCTTTCGTGCGCGGCCTGGTCCCGCACCGGCGCGCTGGCCGCTTCCGCGGTCACGCTGGCGCTGGTTGTGGGCATGGCGCTGTTCGGCGGCTTCCGGCCGCTGACCAAGCTGGGCGCGCTGATTGGCGCGCTGCAGGCGATGAACACCGGCGAGGCCGCCATGCTGACCGAGCACGCGGACACCATCTACTGGGCGATCGCGCTGCTGCTCACGCTGGCGCTTTTCTGGATCAGCCGGATGCCCGGCGGCGTATACCCGGCGCTGACCCTTTCCCTGATCATCCTCCTGTATGGCTGGTTTTTGGAAAAACGGCTGAACCCGGTCAGCACGCTGCCGGCCCTCGCGGCGCTTGGCGCGATGTTCGCCCGGTCCGGCAGTGAAAAGACGGCCTATCTGAAGGCGCTGCCGGCGGCGCTGCTCATCGCGGCGCTGGCTTTCGCGGCGCTGCCCGCCGGTTCCCCTACCTGGAAGCCGCTGTCCGACGCCGCCGACCGCGTACGGCAGATGTTCTTTGATTACTTCATGTTCACCGACGCACGCGCTTCCTATTCGCTCTACTCGGACGGCTACCAGCCGCTGGGCGACTCGCTGGGCGGCCCCGCCGAGCCCTCCAACGAAAACGTCATGCTGGTGCAATCCGACCGGATGCTTTTGTTGCGCGGCTCGATCCGGCGCACTTACACTACCTATTCCTGGACCAACAGCGCCGTCAATAACCGCTATCTTTTCATTGACCCTACCAAACAGAGCGTGCGCGACCGCATCTTTGAATCGAAGCGGCTGGACGGCTTTTCCGCGTCCGACGCCTTCGAACAGGTACAGGCGACCGTCACCATGCTGCACGACGGTATCTCCACGCTCTTTTTGCCCCACAGGCTTCTGGACCTCAAAACCGGCCTCGACATGGCCGTGTACTACAACAACGCCGGCGAGACCTTCATCACCCGGCGCGTCAAGACCGGGGATACCTACGACTTCACCGCCCTGGTGCCGACGGGGGACGATCAGGCGGTGGAGCGGATTGTAAGCGCCGCCGGCATGTCCCAGGACGACCAGATGGAGGCGGCGCGGCGCGACTATATGGATCTGCCCCGCGGCATCGAGCAGGGCGTGTATGACCTGGCGAAGGACATCGTGAAAGATGCCCAGACGTCCTACGAGCGGGCGCGGGCGATCGAAAACTATCTTCTGAAGAATTACGAATACTCCGTTGATGTGGAATACCCGCCGTCCAACCGGGACTTTGTCTCCTACTTCCTTCTGGACTCCAAGAAGGGTTTTTGCAGCTATTTCGCGTCGGCGATGGCGGTGATGGCCCGGATGGAGGACCTGCCGTCCCGGTACGTGGAAGGGTACCTCGTGCCCGCGGGCGGCGAGGCGGGCACCATTGTCACCGGTCAGAACGCCCACGCCTGGGTGGAGATCTACTTCCAGGGCGTCGGCTGGATCCCCTTTAATCCGACCCCCGGCGGCGGCGACACCGCCCCCGATCCGGACGGGGAAGCCGGGCAGAACGGCGCCGAGAAGCCGAACGCGGGCAACACGCCCCAGCCCACCGCCGAGCCGACGATGTCGCCCAGCGAGGAGCCCACCGGCGAGCCCACCGAGGAGCCGACCCAGGTACCCACCATGGCCCCCAGCGAGACGCCCGACCCCGGCGAGAACGCGCCCCAGCCAACGGACGGCAGTGATCAGTCGGACCAGCCGGAGATCACGCCCGAGCCGGAGGACCAGCCGGAGGATCAGACGGCGCAGACGCCCGAGACCCCAAAGCCGCTGTGGCTAATCTGGCTGTTCCTGATCCTGGCACTGATCGGCCTTGCCGCCTGGTGGGTGGTCCGCCGCCTGCAGGCCTCCGACCCGGAGCGCGCCGAGAAGCAGGCCGAAGGGGCGCAGGAGAAGCTCGCGCTCTGGTACCGCGCGATGCTGACGGTGCTGGAGGAACAGGGCCAGTCGCCTGCGCCGGGCGAGACGCCGCAGATGTTTGCCGACCGGCTCAAGGAAGCCGGGATTGCGCAGGAAGCGTTCGTGTATGTATCCGAACAGCTGGCGCTGGCACGCTACGCCCGCAAGAAGCCTGATGCCGCGGCGCTCAAGCAGGCCCGCGAAGTCTACCAGAAGCTGACCGCGCAGCTCAAGCCGCTGGAGAAGGCGCGCTTCCTTATCAGACGGATCCGGCGCGGACTGGGTGACACGAAACAGATACCCTAAGCAATCATCGTACCATTGGTTCACCGGAAGGAATTTGCCGACCGATTTTTCCGGGTTTCTGAAACATGCTCCTCGACCCGATCGCATATACAACCTTGAACGATCGGGGAGGGGGGGCATTTATCATGCGCCGTTTGAGATGGACAGGCCTTGCTGCCGCGCTGGCGCTACTAATCGCGCTGGCCAACGTGTGTGCCGCAGCGTCGCCGGGGGAGGCGCGGTCGGGCGCAACGCTCCGGTTTGAGCTGACGATGGGCGACGCGGTGGCCCAGCCGTTTGGCCGCTGGTTCAGGGAATTGGCCGAGATGACGGCGCTGACGATCGAGAGCGAGACTTGGAAAGAAGGCGAGGCGCTGACGCTGCGTGTCCAGATGGGCGGCAGCGAGGCGTGGGCAGTCTCTCTTTTGGCGGAACCGGAAGGCGTTTACATGGAATGCAGCCTGATGGCGGAGGACGCCGTGACCCTTCGCGCGGATGACGCGGTGGAGGCGCGCGCGCTGATGGCGGGCCTTCGGGCGGCTGTGAACGGTCCGTCCGAACGGAAGCTGACCGCCGCGCAGTTTGCCGTATTGGTTCGCGGCGCGGCGGTCACCGTCCGGCGCTGGGGCGTCGCGGCCAAGGGTACGGAAGGTGAAACCTGCACCGCGCTGGCCGATTTTCTGGTTTCCTATGCGGACATCGCGGAGAAGAATGGCGACGCGCAGTGGCTGACCGTCGCGGCGGAACCTGAGGCGGGCGAACGGCTGTCCGTTTCGCCTGGTGTTCGAGAAGCGCCTGCGGAACTGCCCGGCGTGCTGGCCATGGAGGGATTCTGGGCGACCATGCGCGCCATCGCCGCAGGGTAGGGGCGACAGGTTAAGGGATGCCAGAGGGCCGCGCCCTCCGGACCACCCGCCCAATAGGCGCTGCCCTTTGGATTCCCAGAAGAGGGCTGAGCCTCCTTGATCCCTCGCAAGGGATTGATAAAGCGCCGTTTCATCTTTTGAGGAAGAGGGGCTGTCGTGCCGAAAAGCACGTCGGCCCTTCTCTGATCCCCCTTTCAGGTCCGACCGATTGTATGTACGCCAGGAACAACGGGCCTCGTCGCTGCTTCCTTCGTTTCCGGCGACATGCGCGCCGGAAACGTGTTTGGCCCACCAGTTCGAAACTGGTGGGCCAAACATTTCCTTCCGTCAGCGAGCCGCCCGGAAATCCGTGAGGATTTCTGGCTCGCGCAGTCTTTCCTCCGCGCTGAAAGACCCGGAGGGGGTTTCAGCGCCCAAGGATTTCTGGCCCGCGCAGTCTTTCCTGCGCGTGAAAAGCCCCGCAGGGATTTCAACGCAATACGTTCAGCGCCTTCTCCACCACGTTTTCAGTGGTCAGGCCAAAGTGGGGGAACAGCACTTTATAGGGCGCGGAAGCGCCGAAGGTGGTCATGCCGATGACTTCGCCGTCCAGACCCACATACTTGTACCAGCTCATGGGGCTGGCGGCCTCGATGGCCACGCGGGCGCGCACGGCCTTGGGCAGCACGCTCTCCTTGTAGGCGTCACTCTGGGCGTCAAACAGATCCATGGCCGGCATGGAGACCACGCGGGCATCGACGCCCTTTTCCGCGAGCACCTTTTGCGCCTCGACGCAGGGCTCGACCTCGGAGCCGGAAGCCATCAGGATCACATCCGGGACTTGCTTCCTGCCCGCGGAGATCACGTAGCCGCCCTTGAGCGCGTTCACGCCGCTGCCGTCGTAGAGCGGCAGGTCCTGACGGGTGGTGATCAGCAGGGTGGGCTTGTCGTTGGTCATGGCGCACACCCAGCCCGCGGCGGTTTCGCGGCTGTCGGCGGGGCGGAACACGGTCAGATCCGGGATGGCGCGCAGGCCGGCCAACTGCTCCACAGGCTGATGGGTGGGGCCGTCCTCGCCGACGCCGATGGAGTCGTGGGACAGGATGTAGATCACCGGCAGCTTCATGATGGCGCTCATGCGGATGGCGTTCTTCATGTAGTCGCTGAATACAAAGAATGTGGCGCAGTAGGGCCGGAGGCCGCCGTGCAGGTAGATGCCGTTGGTGATGGCGGCCATCGCCATCTCGCGCACGCCAAAGTGCAGGTTCGCGCCCGAGCGGTCCTCGGCGGAGAAATCGCCCTTGCCCTTCATGTTGCTCTTGTTGGAGGGCGCCAGATCCGCGCTGCCGCCGATCAGGTTGGGCACGCGGGCGGCCAGGCGGTTGAGCATCTCGCCGCTGGAATTGCGGGTTGCGGCCTTGCCGGAGAACGCCCACAGCGCCTCGTCGGTCATCGGGTCGAAGGGGAGCTTGCCGCTGTGCCATTCGGCCCATTCTTTGGCCAGCTCCGGATAGGCTTCGGTGTAGTGGGCGAACAGGTCCAGCCACGCCTGCTCGGCCTTTTCGCCGGTGGCCTTGACTTCATTGGTCAGCGCGTACACCTCGTCCGGCACGGCGAAGGGTTCTTCGCAGGGCCAGCCCAGCGCCTTCTTGGTGGCCGCGAGGCCTTCCGCGCCGAGCGGTTCGCCGTGCGCCGAGTTCTGCCCCGACTTGGGCGAGCCATAGCCGATGGCGGTGTGGCAGACAATCAGGGTGGGCTTGTCGCTGCCCTTGGCGACCTTCAGCGCCGCTTCGACCGGCACGTAGCAGTTGGCGTCGTGAACGTCGATCACGTTCCAGCCGTAGGCGCGGAAGCGGGCGGGCACGTCCTCTTTGAAAACCTGATCGGTGGAGCCTTCAATGCAGATCTCGTTGTCGTCATACAGCGCGATCAGCTTGTTCAGCTTCAGGGTTCCGGCCAGCGAGCAGCACTCGTGGGACACGCCCTCCATCATGCAGCCGTCGCCCAGAATCGTGTAGGTGTAATGGTCGACGACCGGGAATCCCTCGCGGTTAAACTTTGCGGCCAGATGCGTCTCGGCGATGGCCATGCCGACGGCGTTGGCGATGCCCTGGCCGAGCGGTCCGGTGGTGGTTTCCACACCCGGGGTATGGGTGCACTCCGGATGGCCCGGCGTCTTGGATCCGAACTGGCGGAAGCGCTTGAGTTCCTCGATGGGCAGGTCATAATGGAACAGGTGGAGCAGGGAATACAAAAGCATCGAGCCGTGGCCGCTGGAGAGAACGAAGCGGTCGCGGTCGGGCCATTTGGGATTGGACGGGTTGTGCTTCATCTGTTTGGCCCAAAGGGCATACGCCATGGGGGCCGCGCCCATCGGCATGCCGGGGTGGCCGGAATTGGCCTTTTGCACGCCTTCGGCGGACAGGATGCGGATTGCGTTGACTGCCAGGTGATCGATCTTGCTCATGGGGGGTTCGCTCCTTTAATTTGGAATCCGGGAAAACTCTATCATTTGGCGCGCCCAGAGGAGCGCAGCCATGCTTTAATCAGCCAGCCGCTCAGGAAAGCGCGGTTCGGAGCGGTTCCAGGTCCAGTTCGTCGTTGTCCCTGAGAAGCTCGTAGAGTTTGCTCAGAATGCGCTTCACGCCGCCGGGGACGTCGCTCTCCACGTTGAGCGGCATGACCGCTTCGTTGACCGATAGCCGAAGAAGCAGCCAGGCGTTGTCCATGTCGCCGTCCAGGTCGAAGTTGATGCGCACGCCCTCCCGATTGTCGCTGGCCAGCCGCCACTCCGGGTCGTCCAGCGTGTGAGACAGGACGGTCTCGATGGCCGACTGGGCGGCCATGCGGTAATCCGGGGCCAGGATGCGCATACGGATTTCGGCGCTCTCCACCGGTTCGGCCAGTTCCTGAATCAGACTGGAGATCGTCTCGCCGTCCCGCTTCAGGGTCAGCGCCTTGCAAAGAACCACCGCCGCCAGATACGCGCCGTCGTCCAGGAAGAAATTCTCCCGGAGCGCCGCGTGGCCGCTGGTCTCAATGGCCAGCGGGCAGTCGATGTCCTCCTCGTTCAGGCGCATGGCCTCCGCGATGACGTTGCGGTGGCCGCGCTTGTAGCGGTAGTGCACGCCGCCCCATTCGGTGATGAAGCGGGCGACGCCGGAAGAGGTGACAGAGTCGGTGACGAAGGTCGCGCCGGGGTGCTCCTCCAGCAGGATCGCCGCCATCAAGGCGATCAGGCGGTTGCCCATGAGGGGCTTGCCATCCTGGTCGACGATGGCGCAGCGGGTGCCGTCCGCATCCAGCGCGACGCCAAGGTCCGCCTCGTTCTGCGTGACCGCGCGGCTGAGCGCCGCTACGGCCTCCGGGTCGTCGGTATGAAACACACCGCCGGGCAAGGCTGTCCTGACGACGTCCGCGCCCAGGTCTTCCAGAACATCCGCCAGGAATGCACCCGCGCCGCTTTCGCAGACCACCAGAAAAAGGCCCACGAGCGGGCACACGACGTCGTCGTCCAAGCGCCTGAGCACCATCTCCGACAGCCGCTCCCGGTAGGGCGTCAGCGCGTCCAGCGGGGAAACCAGCCGCTGCGGCAGGCTGGTGCTACGGGCGAGATTGAGCAGGGCGCGCTGTTCGTCGAGGCGCAGTCCGCCGTCCCGGGTCATCAGCTTGAACCCGTTCCAACCGTCCGGCTGGAAGCCGCCCGTCACCATGATCGCGCCGTCGGCGTGGGCTTCGCCCGAGACGATGGTCTGGTATATGGCGGCGGTGACGGTCTGCCCCGCGTCGTATACGTCGCAGTCAGCGGCGGTCAGCCCGCGGATCAGCGCCTGCGTCAGCGCTTCGCCCGAAGGCCTAAAATCCCTGCCCACCGAGAGAATCAGTTTATCGCTGGTGGTGCCCTTGCGCTGCGCCAGCCACAAGGCGAAGGCATAGCCCAGGCACTCGGCTAATTCCGTCGTGACGGCCCCGCCGTCTCCTGCCGGTCCGCAGATTTCGCCGCCCTGGATCAGAGCCGGCCATTCTTCACGCATCGGGAGCCCTCCCGTACTTCGTCGGGTCGATCATATCTTCCTCGGGCGTCAGGGACGAAATGTATTGATACAACGGCTTCAGGTGCAAAAAGCCGTGGATGACCTCATCGGCCAGGGCGGGGGAGCGGATCAGGTCGAAATCGTTCACTTCCCGCTCCACATAAAAGCCTTTGAGGGCGTACCAGAGCTTGAGCTCCTCGGGGACCGACTCCGGGATCGCCATCCGCCGGAAGGCGTTTGCGTGCAGGGTGAACTGGTCCAGCGCCGACCGGGTCATCTCCGTTACCCGCTCCGGCTCGGTCAGGATGCGCCGCCGGAGCGCGTTCATCAGCGGCCGGTTCTCGTCGTAGAACCCCATGCCGTAGCTGGCGCCGCTGTCGGAGATGTCAAAGTACATGCCCATGGTGGTCTTGCGGTCGGCGCCGGGCCGCCGGAAGGCCAGCCATATATAGTCCCGGTAGGGGGACTTGTCATTGGAGAAGCGCACGTCCCGGTTGATGCGGGAGACCACCTTCTCCGGCCGGGTTTCGAGGTTCGGATCAATTGATCGCACCGTTTCGCCAAGCGCCGCGGCCAGTTCGCGCGCAGGCGTTCGCACGCCCTCCTCATACCAGCCGTGGTTTTCCAGAAAGAAAGGACGGTTGTTGTTGAACCGGATGGCCATGAAGAACTCCATCCCGCTCTGGGGAAAACCCTGGAACATAAGAACTATTGACCTCGCTTTTCTTCCGGGCTGCTTTCAGCGGCGCCGCGCCTGATCACGGGAACGGCGCGCGTCTCCTGTGAGACCTCTGGTTTGGGCTCCCGCATGGATTTGCGAATTCGCTTGATGTGGATGCGCCGCTGTTTTTCAATCCTGCGCCTGCGCCGCACGCCATCGATGGAGAAGAGCGTGATCAGGATCGCCAGCACGGAAAGTACGCCCACCATCATCATCACAAAGGTGGAAGAGCCGGCCTTCATCCGGAAAGATGCGCCGGACAGCGCCGCGATGGGCGTTGGCGCGGGGCTTGTCTCGGTGGGCTGCGCGGCGGCCTCCACCGCAACGGGGCTGGACAGTACCGTCAGCCGTCCGCCCTTGTCGTCGGTCATCTCCGCCAGAAAGACGAAGGGTTTGCCGCCGATGGGGTAGGCCTGCTCGATCACCGTCTCGCCCGGCGGCACCACCCACAGCGTCCGGATTGCCCCGCGGGACTGTTCCGACAACCTGACGCAACGCAACGCGTCCTCGCCGGTGTTGTTCAGCCGGAGCAGGAAGCGTACCGTACCCGCGGGGACCGGCGTGTTGGGGTTGACAAGCGCGCTCAGCGAGATGCGCGTACGGTTTGCGGAGGCCTGCACCGCCACCGTCAGCGCGTTGGATCGCGTGGAGATGGTGGAGCCGCCCTCGGTGCGGCCGGAGACGGTTAAAAGGAAGGTGGTGGTTTCGCGCATCACCACCGGCTGCGTCAGTTCATACCGCTCGCCCGGCTTCAGGGAGAAGAGCGGGTTGTCCAGCTCCGCGCCGTTCTGGTCAAAGACCTGCAGCTTCTCGCAGGCGATGTCGGACGCGTTGTACAGCTTCAGCCGGAGCGTCACCGATTCGCCGCTGCGCACGGCAGCAGAATCGGCGGATAGGACAGCCTCCAGCCGCTGATCCGTCACATGGATCTGGGTTGAACCCAATTCCCTGAGAATGGGCTCCTCCGGGTCGGCCTTGCTGTAGCAGGACAATGAAGGCATGCTCTCGACCGACGAGGCGACGGACACCCGCGCCGTGAACGTATGCTTCTGCCCGGGCGAAAGCTCCGCCAGTGTGCCCACGTCGCCCACCAGCGGGTCGCTCACCACCAGTTCCGTCAGTGGGACGTTGCCGGTGTTGACCACCCGGTAGGTCAGGGCGACCTGTTCGCCCGCCTGCACGTATTCCGAGGACACCGAGCGGCTGAACTCTACCTGCGGCTGCGCGGGGATGCGCTCCAGCGGCGCGGTGATGGTCATATGGCCGGGGACTTCGTGATCGGTGCCGGGGTATAGCATGCAGCGGACCAGATAGGTCACGCCGCCCGCCTGGAACTGGTCCAAAGTCAGCGTGACGCTTTCTTCAAACGCGTGGGAGACGCCCGGGTCCAGCGTCCCGACGTTCTCCACCAGCTGGCCGTTGGGGCGCAGGATGCGCAGGCTGGCGATCGGGGTATCGCCGGTATTGGTCAGTGTGACGGTCACATGGGCAGGCTCGGGCGCCACCATCAGGTCGGGTTCAATGGAGGCCGTGACCGAAAGTGCGTCGGGATAGACGGGGTCGAGGGACGCGGATGACGCCGTCGCCGGATCGGGCGACGCGGTGGGAGCCGAAGCGGCCGCTTCGGAAAGCGCCGCCGCAGGCAACAGGATGGCAGCGCAGAAAACCAGTGCCGCCAGTAAAGGCCGGACGCGAAGCCGCATGAAACCCCTCCCGTACTGATGTCCCCATTGTAGTATACGGCGCGCCGGGTGTCAAGGAAACAGAGATTAAACAAAGGCATTGATACCCTCTTCAGATGCTTTAACGCGCTGGAAGAAATAGCGCGAGCCGAAAATCCCCGCGTATTTCCGGCTCGCGGGCTTGTGGGATTGTTTTCCGAACCAGCGTCGTACTGGTTCGAAAAACGCATTCCCGGCGAGCATGTCGCCGGGAATGATTCAAAGTATAAACCGCAGGACTTTCAGTACCCCGGGAAGAGATTATTTCTCCTCAAGATTCCGGCACAGCTCATACATCATGATGCCCGCGGCCACCGAAGCGTTGAGCGACTGCGCGCCGCCCCGCATCGGAAGCTTCAGGGAGATCGTCGCGCTTTTGTAGACCGCCGGGCTGATGCCGTGGGCCTCGCTGCCGATGACGAGGACGAACCGGTCGGGCAGCGGCGCGCGCTCGTAGAACGGCGCGCCCGCGAGGGAGGTCGCGACCACGGCGTATCCCTTACCGGCCAGGGTCTCAAGGTAGGCGGCCAGGCCGTCAACCTTGGCGAAGGGGATGCGGAAGCCCGAGCCCATCGCGGCGCGCTGTACCTTCGGAGACAGCGCCTCGGCGCAGCCGGGGCCCGCCACCATCGCCTGAAATCCCGCGGCGTCGGCGGTGCGCCAGATGGCGCCCAGATTGCCGGGGTCCTGCACGCCGTCCAGCGCCACAATCCGCTTGGGCGGATTGAGAATGTCCATTGGCATGGGCAGTGAAAACGCGGCGCAGGCGCCCTGCGGCGTTTGGGTATCGCAGACAGACTCCAGGACACGGCGGGGAACGGTCAGCGCCCGCGCGCCCCGCGCCTGAAGGACTTCCGGCAGATCACCGTGGAAAATCCCCTCTTCAAACAGCGCGACCTGGGGCGTCAGAACCGCCGCGGCCTCCCGCATCAGTTTGTCGCCCTCCACCAGAAACAATCGCTCCGCCTCGCGGCCTTCGCCTGTTTTCAAGGTGCGAAGCCGCTGAATCAGCGGATTTTTGATGCTGTCAAGGTGTTCCATCGGTTTTTTTCTCCTTTTGTTCCCCTTCGACAAAGCGCATGCCGCCCTCGGCCAGCACCGAAACGAACCCGATGATCATTAAAAGATAATATGTCAGAAAGCGCCAGACGAAGATCGCGCTGATCATCATCGATCCTGGGAAGATGCCTCCGAAGAACAGCGAAAAGCCATACTCCTGCGCGCCGCTCGCGCCAGGCAGCGGCATGAACGAAGCGGAGATGAAGAGGAGCGTCTGCAGCGTAATCAGGGTCAGACTGGGAATGCCCGCCAGCCCAAACGCCCGGTATACGCCGATGATGATGCCCATCAAAAGCGCAATCTCAATGAACGAAAGGAACAGAACTTTGGCGGCCATCACCGGCTTTGTAAACAGCGCCGTGACCGAGGTCTGGTATTCGCTGATCAGGTGATCCACCTTCTGGTGCGCCGCTTCCCGGTTGCGGACGATCCGGAGTTTGGTCAGCAGCCATACCGCTGCCCGGGTCAGGCCGTTCAGGATCGGGCGGCTGACGCCCAGCAGAACCACAATCGCCGGCATTGCGGCGTTCAGGAAGAAGCCCAGCGCGACAAACCACATTAGCCCGCCCAGATACAGCGCCACGTGCGCCCGGGTGACAATCCAAAGCACCGCGCCCATCAGCACCATCGCCAGCTGAAAACAGATGAACTGCACCGACACCGCCGCCGTCGCCACCGGGCCGGGTACGCCCCAGCGGGCCATCGCGATGATCTCCAGGGGCTGGCCGCCGCTGGAAGAAGGCGTGATGGCCGAGTAGAACTGGCCGATGCCGGTGACAGCCAGCGATTTTCCGAAGGAAAGGCGGGTGTTTTCGCTCTTCAAAAAAACATGCAGCGTCAGCGCGCGGATCATGAGGTAGCCAAAGAGCATGCCCACCCCCAGCCAGAGCCACTTGGAGTCCAGGCCGCTCAGTTGCCGGATGATGGCGGGCACCTGCCCGGTATGGACCGCCCACGCAGCGAACAGAACCGCAACCACCAATACATAGGCAAGTCCCAGGTAGCGCTTCGAAAATGCTCTGATTTCTTTCACGCGCGCCCTCCGGGGATCCCGGCGCTCAGCGACAGCGCCTGATTCAGCGCGTCCTCAATGGCGGCCGCCAGCGTCAGGCTGGACGTGCCCGCGATCTTGACGCCGCAGCGCCCGATGGGCACCAGCACCTTGACCGCCGGGCTCATTTGGACGGCCTCGGCGGACGCGCCCGTCACTTCGCCCAGCATCGCGTCCCGAAATGCGATGCCGATGGGGCCCATCACGATGTCCGCGTCCCGGCAGGCAACCTTCACCGGATTTTCGCCTGTTGCGCCCGCGTCCGCCCCGGCGCGCAGCATTGCCGCCGTGGCCAGCGCGTTCAGGCCGATCGCGATGACCTCCGCATTGGGCAGCTTCTTTTTGAGCCCTTCCACCAGCGCCTTGCCCACGCCGCCGCCCGCGCCATCGATCACGACCACCTTCATGTCAACACCTCGGTTTTCATCGTGCTTTCCATTATAAAGGCCGCCGCATCGTGCGTCAAACGCAAATCCAGGGCATCACCACAATTCTACCCAAAATGCAACCCAATTAACATTGAACCCCGCCGCGAGGCGGCGTTATACTAGACAAACGAAACGGGGGAGCAGTATGATCATTGACTTTCATACCCATGTATTTCCGGATGGCATCGCGCAGAAAGCCAGCGGCAACATCGGCAAGTTCTATGGCATCCCCATCCAGTTCGACGGTACGCTCTCGTCGCTTCTCCGGGCCGGTGAAGCGGCCGGCGTGGACCGCTACGTGGTACACTCGGTGGCGACCAAGCCCAACCAGACGGCCGCCATCAATGGTTTTATCGCGGGACTCTGCCGGGATAACCCCGGCGTATCCGGTTTTGCCACGATCCATCCCGATCAGGAGGACATGGCGGGCGAGATTGAGCGCGCGCTCAATTTGGGCCTCAAGGGCGTCAAAATCCATTCCGACATGCAGAAGGTGGCAATGGACGATCCCAGGCTGTTCGCACTATATGATCTGATTCAGGACCGCGTGCCCCTTTTGGCCCATACCGGCGACAGGCGCTTCGATTTCTCCAACCCGGACCGGCTGCTCCGCGTGCTGGACGCCTTCCCGAAGCTGAACCTGGTCGGCGCGCATTTTGGCGGCTGGAGCGTGTGGCGGGAGGCGGCTGATGCCCTCAAGGGCCGGGACATCTATGTGGACTGCTCCAGCAGCTTCTACGCGCTTCAGCCGGAGGAAGCCCGCGCGCTGATTCGCGGTTATGGCGCGGAACGTGTGCTGTTTGGCAGCGATTACCCGATGTGGGATCCAGGCGTGGAACTGCAATACCTGGAGAAGCTGGGCCTGACGGCCTCCGAAATGGAATTGATCCTGCACGAAAACGCCGAGCGGCTGCTGAACCTGTAGCCGCGCCCGGCGGGAAGGCGAAACGCCTACAGCGTAAGCCTCAGATAGCGGGTATCCGGCAGCGGGTTTTCGCAGTAGGACGGGATGTCCAGAACCCCCAGCCTTTCATAAAAAACGCTGGAAACAGAGATCCACGCTTAAAGACGACGCGTATTCGCGGAATAGTGTCCGGATATCGTTCAGGCGGTCAATCCCTTCCAGGATTTCGATGCGCATTGAGAAGCCCCCTTGCAACGCGCGCGCCGGCGGATGCCGGTGCTTTTTCATGCATGAGACAACAGCGGGAACATGGCCCTGTTTTCGGAAAACAGCGCCTTCAGTTCGCCTTTGACGAACAGTGTGGTGTCCTCTTCGCGTCGCGGTTCGGCCTGAAAACACTGCGCGTCCAGCGGCGTAAAACCCAGACGGGCGATGCGGGTTTCCGCCTTCGCCAGCGCGGACAGGACTGCCTGAAGCGGCGCGCCGCCGAATACGTCGTAGAGCAGCAAACCGTCGCCATCGTATTCCGCGACGGCCACCGCATCAAGCCCCGGGATCTCGTACACGCAATCCTTCAGGAACTGGCCGCAGTAGAACATCAAGAGGCCCGTGTTCCCGAGCATGGGCAGCGCCGAACAGGGATTGGAGCGGGCGCTGTAGGTTTCGGTCAGCAGCGCGCGGTCACGGGGGTCGTCCATGTCCATCTTCCGGACCGGCTCGCGGGAGGCCGTTACCGGCAGGGCGCACTGGTGTTCCTCCGTGGGGACAAAGCCGAATTTCGGGTAGAAATCCAGCACCGAATTGTTGGCGTAGAGATACATGCCATCGCACTGCCCATCGTACCGGGCGCAGACCGCCTCCATCAGATGCCGCGAGAGGCCCCTTCCCCGGAATGCGGGGTCGGTCATGACGGTGCCCAATTGGATGAACCGCTTCGCTTCGCCGCGCCAGGCCGACCGGATCACGTTTGCCGACACGTTGGCGACGACGCGGCCGCTCTCCATGATCGCGTGGGGGATGTAGTCCCCGCCCCACCACCCGCCCGCGCGCCAGGGCGCAAAATTCAGCCCAAACACCGCTTTCGAAAGCGCAAGAAAGCCTTCCAGCGCGGCGAGGTCGTCCCGCACATGGTCGCAAAGGGCGTATTCCTGTCCACCGATTGTTTGTTTTGTCATTTTCTCACTTCCGTCCGATGTACATGGCATGCTCGGAGTAGGCGAGCAATTCCGGCAACTCCAGTAATTTTTTGGCCGTCTCAATCCACAGCGCCCGTTCCTCTTCCGGGTAGCCGAGGATCTGATTTTCGTTGGGCGCGAGGATCCCCTCCTGTCCGAACAGCGCGAGCTTTGTCAAGCCAAAGGGCGCGAGGAACGGCTCGATCTGCCGCTGGTTGTACAGGCAGGCGGTGGTAAACGCCTGGCCGGTATAGTGAGTGCCCTGGGCCACGGATTCGATCAGCGGCTGTGCGAGCCCGTCGGCCATGTCCTTGGGCAGCATGCCGGGGCCGTTTTTCATGTCGTAGATGATGGCCGCGAAGTCCAGAATGAACGAGCAGTAGAACACGCCGCCCGGCTTCAGACGCGCAAGCGCCAGCCGTATCGCCTCCGCCCGGTCCTCCTCGTGGATCAGGTGATACAGCGGGCCCATCAGCAGCACATGGTCGAACCGGCCCAGGTCCAGCGCGTCCAGATCCAGGCAGTTGGCGTCCATCGCCCGGAGGGAGACGCCCGCATCCCGGGCCTTCTCCTTCGCCAGCGCCACATTACCGGGGGACAGGTCCACCAGCGTGACCTCGCAGCCCGCCTTTGCCAAGTGGATGGCGTAGCGCCCCGGCCCGCCGCCGATGTCCAGCACGGAGTCGCCGGGCTTCATGAATTTCTCCATCATGTAGGTCGTGAAGATGAACTCAAATGGGTGCTGAGCCAGCCGTTCCCATTCTTTCTGCGCGTTTCCGTCATAGTACGCCCGGACAGTTTGAATGGAATCCTTCATACGCGCCTCCTGCATGAATAATTTCATCTATATTAACAGCGCGCATGGGGGATGTCAACCCGAGGGAACGGTAAATTTTGCGCTTCGGGACAGATCCCGTGCCATGATTCAGCGGAGTTTCGCCCTTTACGCGGGTCTGGGGCCACCGCGCTTCAGATCTTGGGCGCTTTGGGCTTCTTGGGCCTGGGCTGCGGGGTTATGTGTTCCAGAATGCCCACGGCCTCCAAGCTCTTTTCCCGGTTGTCGATGTCCAGCAGGAAATATTCCTTCGCGCCCTGGTAGGGGCAGGCCTTTTCGGCGTTCCTGAGCGCCTCGGCCACCGCTTCCACAGGCTTTACGAACACCTGATTGTCGCAGACGAGGAGCAGCGGCTTCTCGTTGACATACACCATATACTCGCCAAACATCTTCCGGTACCGGACCTGACCGGCTTCCCGGATCTGATCACAGACGAATTCCACATACTCCTGCGAGGTCGCCATGTGTTTTCCCTCTTTCCCGTGTTCCGCCTGCTTTGCGGCCCCGACCGGCGCGGCCGGGCGCTTTGAGAACCTTTACGCATATCATACAGGAAAAATCCGGGCATGGCAATGCTTGTCTGCCGGACACAGCTTTGCTATAATTGGATAGTAATAGAAGGATTTTTCTGGAGTGGAACTCGATGCGGATTTACTTTGTGCGGCATGGTGACAAGGCCAACGGCGATTATTTCAACCCCACGCTGCGGCATCAGGACGAACCGCTGACGGAGGCGGGCCTTCGCAAGGCCGCCGCGCTGGCCGAATACTTTGCCGGGCGGGCGCTGGGCACGGTCTATGCAAGCGAATACCTGCGGGCGTGGCAGACGGCGCAGGCTGTGGCGGACCGGAAAGGGCTTTTCGTCATTCGGGACGCGCGTCTGAACGAAATTGACAACGGAGTTGTCGAGGCCCTTGGCGAGGCGGAGACCGAGCGGCAGTTTCCGTTGTTCTGGGCGGAATTTCACGCCCGCGCGTCGGATGTGCGTTTCCCGGGAGGGGAAACGGGCGAGGAAGTGAAGATACGGCAGGCGGCTTTTCTGGAAAGCCTTGTGAAGGACGGTCGGGATGCGCTTGCGGTATGTCACGAGGGTTACATTCGGTTGCTGGCCTGCCATATTTTGGGTGTGCCGGTGTACCGGCGGCACCTGTTCAAGATGGATTTCTGCGGAATTCTGGAAATTGAATTTGACGAGGCGGCGGACGGGTGGAGACTGATCCGCATGAACCAGACCATTCTTTGAAACTGCGGCGCGCCTTGTGTACGGCTTTGGGTGAAATTGCCCGGCTCTCTTTATAAATAGGAAATGTTTCCGATATACACTTTATCCGGGGAACCGCCGAATAATCCGGCAGCAGGTCGGACGGTCGTTTTTGCCCTCGCCATGCTGCGTGACTGGTCGCCGCAGCGCTTATGGGGCTTCCTTCCGGCGTCTCGCGGGAGAGGGGAGATAAAAATCGCCTCATCGTTCCATCTCCTCATTTCCTCATGGTTTCCCTAACTGTGTGACCGGAGCCGCGCGAACACCCTGTAACGAAAGTGCGAGGGATGCAATGACGCAGTTGATGGTCGTTTCGGCCTTATACCTGATCCTGGCTTCGACAAGCCCAGTGATGGGCTATTATGCGCTCAAGCTGCAAGAAAAAGGCGCGATCAATCGCGTGTTTTTCTTCGTCTGCGTTTGTCTGACCGTCTGGATGCTGGGCATCTCGATCATCGTCGCCGCCCCGGACGAAGCAACACGCGCGCTCTGGTCCAGGATTTCGGCGGTGGGACACGTGCTCATCTATGGCGCGATGCTGCATTTCACACTCCTGCTGACGCTTCCCGCCAATCAATTCCGCCGTAAATGGATTGCCCCGCTTTTGTACCTGCCGGCCGTGGTGTTTCTATACATCCTTTCTGTCGCACCCGCCATCGCCGGTGGGATCGATCAGTTTCAAAGCGTTCCGCAAGGCTGGACGCGAACGACCGGCCTGACGGTTTATGAGGCTGGCTTCCGCGTCTACTATTTGAGCGTGGCGCTTGCGTGCCTTGTGCTGATTGATCGGTGGAGGCGCAAGGCAAATCAGCCGGATGCGACAAAGCAGGCAAACATTCTGACCGCCGCATCGGTGACGGTCTTCATCCTGGGTACGATGACAGACACGCTGAATGGGCTGTGGTATGCATTGCCGCTGCCGCAAATGGTGCCGATGTTCCTAATGATCCCCGTCTGCGCGATCTTCCACTGCGTCAGGCGATACCATTTCATGAAGCCGCCGGGGTTCGTGCGGTCCAGCCTCATTCTGGATGAAAACCTGCGCTCCCCGGTCTTCCGGCTATCTTCCCTCGGTTTGATTCTGGCGGGCATGTCGCTGTTTATACTGGAGTACTTCTGGTGGAAGCAGGGCGACCTGGCGCTGACCTCCGTCATGTGTGCGCTTTTATCGGCGGCGGGGGGCGCCATCCTGCTGGCGCGCAGAAAGTCCAACGGCCTTTTATATCTGGAAGCGCTTCTCATCCTTGTAAGTATGACGGTGACGCCCATACACACGATCAACATCGTGCGGACTGGCGGAACGGTCATGTGGATATTTCCGCTGGCGATCACCCTGTGTTCGCTGCTTTTTAATTCGGATGCGCTGCTACTGTCCTCGGCACTGTCCCTCTTGTTCAGTCAGATTTACTTGAGCAGCGTCGCACCCCGGCTCGAAACGGTGATCGATTCCCGGACGTACGTAAGCCGAACCATTGCGCTGTTTTTTATCCTGATTACGGCATATTACGTGCACACCGTTTATGTCAGGCGTCTTCGAGGCAACGCGGCGCAGAACAGGACGCAGTCGCTGCTCAGCGGCATCGTGTCGGGTTTTTCGCTGGCGGACAGGGAGAACGCGCCGAATATGATGCGCGGGCTTCTCGGAGAGCTGTCGAACTATTTCGACGCCCCGGCGGTGCTGATGTCCATCGCGGAGAACGAATTCAGCGAACTGCTGGGCGTCCAGTCCTACAGCGCGGACGGCTCCGAAATACCGCCAGAAAAACGCGGCCTGTATATGCAGCGGTGGCTGGAACACGACCGCGAGTGCCCGCAGGAACTGCGCTCCATACCGCATGAGCGCGGCGCTGCGCTGGAACGGGTCGGCAAAGCCAGACGCAAGCCCTGGATCTTCATTCCGATCTTCAAACAAAGTATCCCCGTCGCCTTCTTTTACATCGAAACATTTGGCGACACGGAATGGACGCGGGATCAGCTGGTGGCGCTGCCCGTGATCTCCCGCATCGTGTCGGATTCTCTGGAAAAGCTGTCCAGCGAAATGCATATCAAGTTTATGGCGTATTACGACGCCCTGACCCGCCTGCCCAACAGGCAGTTGTTCAACGACCGCGCGGAACACGCCATCCACATGGCAAGGCGGAGCGGGAAGCACCTGGCCATTCTGTTTCTGGATCTGGATTTCTTCAAAGCGATCAACGATACGATGGGGCACGAGGGCGGGGATATGCTGATCCAGGCGATCGCCGAGAAACTGAACGACACCCTCCGGAAGACCGACACCGTCGCACGGTTCGGCGGCGATGAATTCCTGATTCTGCTGACCGAAATCGCCGATTTGAAAGACATTTCCGGGATCGCGGACAAGATCATGGACATCTTCAAAAAGCCGTTCCTTCTCAAGGGGCAGGAGGTTTTCATCACCGTCAGCGCGGGCGTTTCAGTTTTCCCTTCGGACGGGGAAGACGCGCAGGCCCTCATCAAGCACGCGGACATCGCCATGTACATGGCCAAGGAAAAGGGGAAGAACCAGTACGCATTTTGCTCCGGCACCATGAAGGAGCTGGTACAGTACCGGGTGAACCTCTCCAACCACCTGTACAGGGCGCTGGAAAAGGGCGAGCTGGCGGTGTACTATCAGCCGCAGATCAACCTGAGAACAGAAAAGATTACAGGGCTGGAGGCGCTCCTGCGCTGGGTACACCCAGAGTACGGCTTGATCTCACCGGGAGAATTCATCTCCATCGCGGAACAGACGGGGCTGATCAACCCCATCGGCAACTGGGTGCTGGAGACCGCCTGTCAGCAGGTCGCTGCCTGGAAGCGCAAGGGCCTGGGAGACCTGCGCACCGCGGTGAACCTGTCAGTCGTGCAACTGCGAAATCCGGGCCTTCTTCGGCAGGTAGAGCACATCATTTTACAGACCGGCATTGATCCGGAGCAGGTGGAGCTGGAGATTACCGAGAGCACCACCACGCGGGAGCCGGACTACATCGTCCGCGTCCTGAACGACCTCAAGGGCCTGGGCGTCAGCCTGTCCATCGATGACTTTGGCATTGAGTATTCCTCGTTGAACCGGTTGAAAACGCTGCCCTTCGACCGGCTGAAGATGGATATCCAGTTCGTGCATGGGATCGACAAGAGCTCGAAGGATCAGGCTATTGCCATGGTCATCATCGGCCTTGCCCAGAACCTCAATCTGAAGCTGGTGGCGGAAGGCGTCGAGAACACCACGCAACTGGACTTTCTCAGGAGCAAAATGTGCGATGAGGTTCAGGGATATTACTACTATAAACCGATGCCCGCGGAGGAGATTGAGCAGATTCTTGAAAAAGAGCGGGACAAGGGCCATGCGCAGAACCACAGCGCCTCCCCAGGCACCGCGATATCATAGGAATGGGAGGCGCTGCGCATGCCCGTTATGGACAATCCGGATGATGTGAAGCGGCAGTATTCAAGCGACCGTAACCTGTCCGCCGGGGTTATGCCGCACAACAGGCACTCCACCAGCAGGGCCCGCTTTTCCGACAGTGAATCGGACAATTGATCACGTCAAAAAGCGATATGGTTCCGCCTCCGGCGTACGACGACAGGCTCGCGGCGGATTTCCCTATTGCCTTTCAAAGAACGTTGCGGCCCGCTTGAGTTCCCCGATGATGCCGATGTGCTGCGGGCAGACGTTTTCACACTGTCCGCATTCGATGCACTTGCTCGCGATGCCGCCCGCGCGCGTCACCCAATCGTAGTGACCCTGAGCGCCCGTCGGGTTGTTGTACAGCAGCATGGTGTTGACGGCCGCGAGCACGCCGGGGATATCGATCTCAGCCGGGCAGCCCTTTACGCAGTACCGGCATTCGGTGCAGGGTACGCGCGGAAGCGCCGCGAGCGCCCGGTTGACGGAATCGAGCACAACGCGCTCGGCATCGGTGACGGGCGCAAAGTTCTTCATGGTCTTGATATTGTCCTCCATCTGGGCGATGTTGGACATGCCGCTCAGAACCGTGACCACGCCGTCCAACGAAGCCACATAGCGCATGGCCCAGGAGGACATGGAGACCTCGGGGTTCGCTTTGTGCAGGATGCCCGCTGCGGGTTCGGGCAGCGTGGCGAGGGAGCCGCCCTTCACGGGCTCCATGACGATGACGGGCGTCCCGTGCTTCATCGCCACCTCGTAGCACTTCCGAGCCTGCACCGACTCGCTCTCCCAGTCGTTGTAGTTGATCTGAAGCTGCACGAACTCCGCCTCGGGGTGCTTGGTCAGAACCGCGTCCAGCGCCTCCGCCGTGTCGTGCAGGGAGAAGCCCACATGCTTGAGCACGCCCTTCGCTTTCTGCTCCAGGACAAAATCCCAGATTCCGTAATCCTCAAAGACCTGCGTGCGGCTGTCGCCCAGACTGTGCAGAAGGTAAAAGTCGAAATAGCCGACGCCGGTGCGCCGGAGGGAAGTCTGGAGCATGGCCTTCGCTTCGTCCGCCGTTGGAACCGCCCAGGCGGGGAGCTTGGTCGCAAGGCGGAAGCTCTCACGCGGATAGCGGTCCACAATGCAGGTCTTTGCCGCTTCCTCGGACTTGCCGTCTATGTAGCCATAAGCGGTATCAAAGTACGTAAAGCCGTTTGACAGGAACAGATCGACCATGCGCTTGGTCTGCTCGATGTCCACTTCGCCGCCCAGCATCGGTAGCCGCATCAGGCCGAAGCCGAGTTTGGGGATGTCCTTGCCGAGAAAATCCATGAAAAACACCTCCGTACGCGCGAACGCGCGTTATTTTACAGTATTGCGCCTTTAGCGCCCTCAGCTTTCCCGTTTCGATCTCAGACGCAGGCCGTTCCAAGCCGCCCGCGCGTCCAGGAGCAGCTGTTCCCGGTCGTAGAGCTTCACGGACATGGAGAGGCCCATCATCGAATAGTAGTACGCCAGCGCCATGTCCTCCGCGCCCGGATTTTGATCTGACCTGCCTTGCACCACCCGCATCATCCACCATCTGATCCGCTCCAGGAACAGCGTCTCGGTTTCAAGCGTCTTTTCACGGATGAAGTCCGCAAGAAACGCGGGCGGGTAATAAAAATACCGGTCCCAGAAGTACATTTTCAGATTGTCTTTGCAATAGTCGATAAAGAACAGGAAAATGTACTCCAGCCGCGCCACCGCGTCTTCCTCCGAGCAGGCGGTGAGTTCGTCGATGACGCGTGTATACTCCTCCAGGATGTCGTCAAATATGGCCGAAAAGATGCGTTCCTTCCCATCGAAATGGGCATACAGAGACGCCTTGCGGATGCCGACCGCCTTGGCGATGTCGTCCATGCTGGACCCTTCATAGCCCTTATCCGTGAACAGTTCAAGCGCCTTTTCCAAAATGAGCTGCTTGGTCATGCGGATGTGTCCTTCCATCTACGGCATCCATGGGACTACCTACCGTTCGGTAGTTCTATTGTAGCACGGATTTTGTCGTAATGCAACCCCTATGGAGCGTTTTTTTCTGCTGGCCGTGGATGCGCGTGGTATGCCGTCAACCCTGTTCTTCCCGGCGGCAGCGCATCATGCCTGAGGATCAGAGCCAAATGGCCCAATCACGATACTGGTATGTCCCGCTGCCGTGGCACAGCTTTCCCCGAACATTCAGTTCATGCAAAGCATCGCGCATTCGCGTCAGAATTTCCGGCTGAATGTCCAGGGAATGATGCGCCGGGTATACTCGTTTTACTGGCAAAGCCGCCACCTTTTCCAGCGATTTCAAATATGCCTGCGGATCGGTGGATGGATAATAGGCAAACAATGTGTCTTTGTAGACCAGATCGCCTGTAAACAGGAAACCGGATTCCGCTTCCCAAAAGCACAGATGCCCCGGCGAATGCCCTGGGGTATGCAGCGCCATGATCACGCGATCGCCCAGATCAATGGACTCGCCGCCAAGCAATAGCCGCGTAGGCTTCCCCTGAAAGAATTCGTATGTATTGACATCGTATCCATCCGGCAGATTGCAACGGTCCACAACCATGCTTCGAATGGTCTCCATCGTCAGCGGAAATTCGCCGCAGAGCCAGTTCAGTTCATTCTCGTGCGCGTAAAAATCCGGGAAATACCGATGTCCCCCGATATGATCCCAGTGGATATGGGTGGCCGCCGCAATCACAGGTTTGCCGGTCAGCTTTTTTACTTCTTCGGAAATGTCGCAGATTCCAAGCCCTGTATCGATCAGCAGGCAGCGCTTTGTGCCTTCCAACAGATAGCAGTGCGTTTCTTCCCAATGCCGATACTCGCTGATGATATGACTCTTTGCGTCGATCTTCTCAATGGTAAACCAGTCTTCCATTTTACGCATGGCTCCAATTTTCAGTATACTGGCGGTGCCTGTCCAGCGCCGCCGGTATACAGTATAGCATGCCCGCGCTGCCGCGTAAAGCCATGCGGGCGCCGGTCGTACGCCCTGAGCGTGACCGGGAAATTCGCCGGCCACCCGGAGCGGATGCGGCGATGACGGGTGATGCGGCGTTTTCCCATCAGCGGCTGCGCGTTCACGGCAGCCCGCAAAAAATGCAACCGGCCGCAAAATGGCGGCCGGCTGCTCTTTGGGGAAGCGGATTCCCTTGGTTTTATAGTCTGGAATAGCCCAGGCAGTTCCTTTAGGGATTATACCAATTCCAAGTATTATTTCCCCGTTGAGCCGGGCCTTTTCGCGCAAAACAGCGTCGCCTTCCGCTCAAAATAGCGCTGCTATTCCTCGCTCCGGCTCCTTGTTCTGCATCGAAAATTCCTCGTCCCTTTGGGGGAAATAATTCGCTTCATTGGTATTACTTCAGGTAGCTGTTGTAGACGTACCCGCTTACGGAACCCGCCGTGACCTTGCTCCAGCCGCCGGTGATCGACTCGACGCTCACCTTCGTGCCCTTGGCCAGCTTTTTGACGATCTCGCCGTTGGCGCTCTTGCGCAGATTGACGCTGACGGTGGTCGTCATGGTGTACCCGGTCGCGACGTAGGTCTTCGAAACCCAACCCTTTACGCCCGACAGCGTGGTGACGTAGTACCAGTTGCCGCTCTCGTCCCAAAGCTTCAGCTTTGTGCCAAGCGACAGCGTGGCCACCTTGACGGTTCCGGTGCCGGCGCCCTTGCGCAGGCCGATGCCCTTGCCGGTTACACGTCCGGCGCTGGCGGTGCCGCTGGTGGAGGACGCATCCCCGTCCGCCAGGTCCTTGATGTAGTCGTTGCGGATGTAGCCGGTCTTGGCGGTCCTAATCACCGTGACCTTGGTCCAGGTGGAACCTACTTTGATCAGATCGATTTCGTCCCCGTCCACAACCCAGCCCACGACCTTGTAGTTGGTGCCGGGGCCGGAGCGCACGTTGAGTCCGCCCATTGTGGGCGGCAGTTTGACGAACGAGGTAGGCGTTCCGGCCAGCGCGACCGGCATTGCGGTCAGCAGGCACAAGACCATCGAGAGCACCAGGGCAATCAGTTTCCTTTTCATATAAAACCCTCCCTTGCTGGAATCTGTCAATTGGACCCTTGCGCGTATGGTTAGGTTGCTATAAAACGCCAGACAAATTTTTCCATTTATACCGAATCGCGCCTCTGGCGCAACAGCGGCAGTCCCCATTCACCGCTGCACCGATTTCCATTGCCTGTGCAGAACGCACTTGTTTGATCCGCCTGCCAGAAAATGTCCGCGCCGCGCAAGTATCGCGCCGGTTGATTTATTCCACCGAAATAAACCACCAATCCATTGCGTTTTGCCCCGCAAGCGCCTAAAATACTCGCGGAGGTGGAAAGTATGCGGGAGATCAACATCGCAAGCGTGCTCGTTCAAAAGCGCAGGGAGAAGGGTGTAACCCAGGACGAGCTGGCCAATTACATCGGGGTGTCCAAGGCATCCGTTTCCAAATGGGAAACCGGGCAGAGTTATCCTGACGTCACGTTCCTGCCGCTGCTGGCGGCGTATTTTGACATCAGCATAGATGAACTGATGGATTACAAGCCGCAGATGTCCAAGGAGGACATCCGCAAACTGTACCTGAGCCTGTCGGCGGATTTTGCCGCCAAGCCATTCAAAACCGTTCTCGGGCGCTGGAGGCAGACGGTTAAAAAGTACCATTCCTGCTTCCCGCTGCTCCATCAGATGGGGATTCTGATGATGAACCACGCGGAACTGGCTGGAAACAAAGAGGCGCAGATGGCGCTGGTTGCGGAGGCCAAAGCGCTGTTCCTCCGCGTCCGGGAAGAATCCGGAGACGTCCGCCTGGCTCAGCAGGCGCTGAACATGGAAGCACTGTGCGCGCTGGCCGCCGGTGACGCGGGCGCTGTGATTGATCTTCTCGGGAACACCGTCGCGCCCGCGATGGCGCCGGAAGCGCTCATCGCATCGGCGCTCCAGATGAAAGGGCAGCCGGAAGAAGCCAAGACGGTGCTGCAAGCCGGTATCTACCAGAACCTGGTGCTGCTGTACAACTACCTGCCTTCCTATCTGATGCTGAGCGCGGGCGAGCCTCCGCGCTTTGACGAGGCGCTCCGCCGAGCGTTCGCCGTCTCGGAGGCGTTCGACATGAAGCGGTTGCACCCCGCAGTGCTCATCGGGCTGTACCTTGTGGCCGCGCAGGGGTACATCCTGCAGGGGAAACCGGAAAACGCGGTGGAAATGCTCCGCCAGTACGCCGACATCGTCACCGGAGACATCTACCCGCTGCGGCTGAAGGGCGACAGGTTCTTTGACCGGCTGGACAGTTGGCTGGAAGAACTGGACCTGGGCACAAAGCTGCCGCGGGATGAAAAGACGATCCGGCGCAGCATGGCGGACGCGGTGATCCGGAACCCGGCGTTTGCCGCCCTTGAGAGCGACCAGGTCTTCCGCAGCATCACGGCGCGGCTGAAGGAGAACGCGCCGGAATAGCCTAAAGAGAAATTCAAGGAGGAAACCACCATGACCGGCGATAAGGCGCTAACAAAAAAGCGCATCCTCATTTTTATCATCTTGGCGATGGCCTTTGCCTGGACCGTGTTCCTGATCGTTCCCCTCAGCGGGATGACCTATGGCGGCAGCATGGTTTCCCAGCTCATTGTCGGGGCGGCGATGTTCGCTCCAGCGCTCGCCAGCGTGCTGACGCGGCTTCTCACGCGGGAAGGCTTCGGAAAAATGTACCTGCGCCCGAATTTCAAAGGGCACGGGAAGGCATACCTCGTGCTGTACTTTGGGCCGACGCTGCTGATCTTCCTGAGCTGCGCGTTCTACTTTCTGATTTTCCCGGGCGTTTTCGATCCGGCGCAGACTACGATCCGGCAGATGATCGCGTCCTCCCCGGTTGCCCTTACGCCGCCGGTGATCGTCCTGCTCGCGTCTTTGGTGATCCTTGCGATCGGGCCGGTGGTCAACATCCTTCCGACCCTGGGCGAGGAACTGGGCTGGCGGGGATACCTGCTGCCCAAGCTGCGCGAGCTCTTCTCCGACAGGGTGGCGTTGGTCGTCACCGGGGTAATCTGGGGGTTCTGGCATTTTCCGATCATCGTGATGGGGCACAACTACGGGACGGGGTACGCGGGCTATCCCTGGCTTGGGATACTGGCAATGATTGTTTTCTGCGTTTCGCTGGGCATCGTCGAGGGCTATGCCTCGATCCGACTTGACAGTGTGATCCCCGCTGCCATGATCCACTCCGCGGTAAACGCGGGCGCGGGGCTTCCTTTTCTCATGGCGGCAACCGGCTACAACGCGCTACTCGGCCCGGCGATTACCGGTCTGGTCGGCGGGCTTCCGCTGATGCTCCTGGCGGTCATCCTGTTTGTGAAAACCGGAACGCGGGCGCAATAGTATAAATTCTGTCGTCAAGCTTTCCGTAAAGCTCCGGCCTGCTTCCATTGCTTCCGGCGATCCGTGCGCCGGAAGAAAGTTTTCTGCCATCGACGCACTTGCCGATAGCAGAAACAGCACACTAAGCCAGCGCGTCGGACGAGAAGCGCCGCGTGATCCTCCGGCCGGCTAAAGCAGCACAGGATTTTTCGCCCTCCTCCCGGCCTGGGCCCCACAAGCGCGGCGATGGCTTTGACGGAGGGTGAACCGAGGGTGTCCGAGGATTGCTGAAGCATTGTTTTCATGTTATAATGGCCGGGTGAGCGAAACATAGTCGTGCGATCAATCGAAAGCCGGGCACCGCGTTCCGCCTTCAGGGCGCATCGCGGCGTAAAACGCGGAAGCCATTTCAATCTCTCGCCCATGTTCATGAAAAACGATCGAAACTCTGCGCGAAAAACGGCGGAAAGAGACGCCGAACATATCCATTAGGATATTTATTGAAGCAATTCCAACTACTTGGAGGAAATACGATGAGAATATCCAAAGCGGACGCGCTGACATGGTTTGAATTCTTTGCCTCCTTGCCTGAGGAGGAAGAGGTCTTGACACATCAGCAGGAAATCGTCTATGCCACCTTTGCGCAGATCGAGGCGGCAATCGACCACAGAAATGATGCGCTCATGTCGGAAATTGTGAACTTAAAAACCTTGCAGGGCAGAACCTATTATGTCGGTAACGAGGACAAGTTCCCCAAGGGATGCCATTCCTGTCTGCTTGGAACCGGCCTAAGCGCAGTCAGGAAGACAAACAAATGCAACCTTGCGTGCAAGTTCTGCTACAATTACGGAGAAATGGATGCGATCCCTCCGGTCGGAGAAGGACTGTGGGAAATCGGCGGGACGAAATTCTACGAGAAGGACATTGATCTGCTGCTTTCCATCCAGCAGAAGCCCACCGGCATTTCCTATGTCTATCTGGAGCCGTTTATGGAGATTGAAAAGTACTATACCGTTATCAGAAAATTCCGCGGCGCGCAGATCCACCAGCATCTATACACAAACGGCACTTTGGCGACCGAAGAGACGCTGAAGGCGTTGGGTGAAGCCGGTCTGGACGAGATCCGCTTCAACCTGGGCGCTTCGAATTGTTCAAACAAGGTGATCGAGAACATCCGGATTGCGAAAAAGTACATTTCGCAAGTTGGGATTGAAACGCCCATGACACCCGAATTCTTTAAAACGTTTTTGAAGAAAAAGCAGGCGGTCCTGAATACGGGGCTTGATTTCATCAATTGCGCTGAATTGCACCTGAACGCGAACAACATCGACAATTACTACGAGGAGAACATGTACATTTCCAGGCGGGGATACATATCTCCGATCTGGAGCAGAGAGCTGACGCTGCGGCTTATGAAAATTGCCGATGATGAAAACTGGGGTTTGGCGGTTCATGACTGCTCGAACCACACGAAATTCGCCAGGGATTTGAATTTGCGCGGCAAAGAAGGCGGTTGGTTCGGATCCAGTAATTACGCCTGCGAGTTTTCTAAAATCCCGTATGCGGTCTTTTTGCCAATCCTGCACGACGACCGTTTTGCATTTTTATCTGAAGAAGAATTGCCTGCCGGCTACCGGCCGGGTGAGATGGTTTTTTAGCGCAGCCCGCCAGGCGGCGTGCCGCAGATTCCTATTTATCTACTGCGCGCCGCTCCTGGGAGCGGCGCGCAGAGTATAAAACCCTCGCAGGTTTTCATTCGAAAGAAGAGCATTGCGTGCGGGTGACCGCCTTGCCGGAGAATGCGAATCTCCGCGCGAGCGTTTTGCTCATCCCGGCATCGGCTGGTTTACGCCTTCGGCGCGGCGCGTCTGCGGGGTATTGCCTCGCGGCGCTTCGGCTTTGCCCCGGTGGGCGAAGTAGCCCTCGATGCAATAGAGCGTGAATTTCTCGTCATGCTTCTCCTCCACGCACTTCTGCTTCAGGCAGCAGGGGCAGAGATCCTTCAGCGTGCAGTCAAGCGTGCCGTTGCGCTCATGCAGCGTGTACAGGTATTTGAGATACTTCCCCTCGGCAATGCGGTGGTGGCTGTTCTTCGCCTCCAGCCCTCTCCACTCGTACAGCCCTTCCGCGCCCTTGCTGGAATTGCACGACCTGCACACCCGCACCACATTGTCCGCCACATCCTCGCCGCCGCGGGACCGGGGCAGGATGTGCTCGATGGTCAGGTTCTCCGTGGCGCCGCAATAGATGCAGATGTTGGCGTTTTCCATCTCCAGCAGCCATTCCTTGACGGAGGTGGACCAGACGATTTCACCGCTTTTGAGCTTTTTCACAAAGCTCATCCGGAGTCCCCAGTCATTTTTACGGCCGGTTGCCGCGCCGGTCATAATCGCGGCGTACTGCCAATAGATCAGATCCCGGACCGTCTTGATTGCCGGCGGCGGCATGCGCCCATCTCCTTTGTAGCCCGCGCATCGACCGGACGGAACGCGTCGCGCTCGCGCCGGTGAACGCCTTCGGCTGACGCTTCAGGCGGCGGGGTGCTTTCTGCCAGGATTATACCATTTCCCCCGGATGGCGTCAATTTGAACGCGTCTAGTAAAAACATGCGCTGAGGCGCGGCGCATTACGGCATATTCGCAGATTTCTGCGTGCGCTTCACCGGTTTCCGGCAGGATTCACAGCGCGCCTCATGCATGGGAAGGGCCGCCGCGTCTATTCAGGATTCTCTGGAAGACCAGCTAGCCAAGGAGCGCGCCGCGGGTGCTGAATTCGTCACCTGGGCTTGATCGCGAGCTCACGGTGACTACACACACCTCCGGAGGATTGAACACACGCGGAAGTCGCGGATAATCCGATATGCCCCGGCTCACAATCATCGTTGTATCGCCCAGCATGTATTGACCACCCGCGTATTTCGGGAACCAGCCCTGATCAGGCGCGAAAAGACCGTTTATTAGGATTGGAACGCGAATCTGCCCGCCGTGGGTGTGGCCGCTGACGACCAGATCGAACGGATACTTCGCATACTCCGCAATGTAGTCCGGCCGGTGCGCAATGAAAACGTTAAACGTCCCTTTGTCGAGCGAAGAAAAGTCGGCTTTTAGATCACGCAGATAACGCGCCCGGTCATCCTGATGACCGCCATAGGTTGGGTCGCCGATTCCTGAGATGCTGATCCGATGACCACGAACCTCAAACGCTGCGGTGTCACCGTTTAGTATGGTAATTCCCCAACCTTTTATAGAGCGTATGCAGTCGTCGTATTGGTTCGACCACAGGTCGTGGCTTCCGGATGTGTAGAAACAGGGGGCAATTTCTACCGCGCCTTTCATGAACGCCAGCGTCGTTTCATTGGAAGAGGCATCGTCAATCATGTCCCCCGCCATTAGAATCGCATCGGGGTTTTGATCGCGAATCATCTTCAAAATGTCCGCTTGTCCTTCGCCGTACTCCGCCGCGTGCAGATCACTGACCAACACAAATCGAACGTCGGCTTCCTTGCAGGTTTTGATTTCGTATCTCCTGACAACCAAACCGCGGAACAGCGCTGCGCTGGTCAAAATTGCAAGCGCAGAAAAAAGTAGAAGCACCCGTCTCCAAATCCGCCATGTTATCTTTCTCTTCAAAGGATTCCTCCGTTCAAAACACACTCAGACGGAAATATCGAATGCGTCCTACTAACGCATTTCCAAGACGCTCCATGTCGACAGAATCAATTAAGCAAGATGTGGCAGTTTGACGGGTCATAGATCTGGTGAAGTTCCCTTTTTCGTCCTAAGTCACCCCGGACTTCCGAAGGAAAACGAGTACTCCGCCCGGGAAACCTGTTGATCTTTGCATGCGGCTGGTTTATGATGTATTTTGGTGTATTCCACAAACACAAAGAACGGATGCAGTACGCATGAAAAATGGATATGAACCCGGAGAGCTCGCCCCGCCTTCCGCATGCGGAGCCGGTCAATGAACATGTGAAAAGGAGAGGATGCATTCACAGACAGAGGAGCGATCACTGATGGATTCTGTTCGAGCTTTATGGCGGTCCCTGCGTTCCTTAAAAGGGAACCAGCGGGCCTGCGTGGTGGCGGAGCCCCTGTGGGCGATTCCGTACAACCTCTTTTTACCCTTCGCCTCCGTCTACATGGCCGCCATCGGCCTGTCGGACGCGCAAATTGGCACAATTGCCAGCCTAGGCCTTGCGATTCAGTTCCTGTGGGGCCTGCTTTCCGGCGCGCTCGTCGACAAATTCGGCCGCCGTTGGACGCTTTTGGTCTTTGGCCTACTCAGCTGGACGATTCCCTGCGGGCTCTGGGCGCTGGCCCATGGCTATTGGTATTTTGCGGTGGCGATCGCCTTTAACAGCATGTGGCGCGTGACCGGGAACAGCTACAGCTGCCTGATCGTGGAGGATGGCGACAAGAGCCTTCTGATTCACATTTACACAATGCTGAACATCGTGGCGGTGGTCGCGGGGTTTCTCGCGCCGATTGCGGGCCTATGCATCGACCGCTTCACGCTGGTGCCGACGATGCGCGCGCTGTATGCGGCTGCGATGGTGCTGATATCGGCGAAGTTTGTGGTACAGTTCTGTCTGTCCCGGGAGAGCGCCATCGGCCGAAGGCGCATGCAGGAGTGCCGCAAGCAACCGATACTCCGGCTTGCCCTTGGCGGCTGGCCCGCGTTTTGGGCCGCGCTCCGGCAAAGGCGCATGCTTTTGTGCCTGATGCTGATGGTGCTGACGACCTGCTTCAATACGATTCAGGCGAACTTCTGGCCCCTGTTCATCCAGGCCCGGTACGGCGTGCGCGATTCCATGCTGGCGGTGTTTCCACTGGTCAAGGCAGCCGTTACACTCCTCGTCTACCTGCTCGTTTCCGCTCGCATTCATTTTCACCGGGTCCGCCGCCCGCTCCTGATGGGAATCGGGGCGCAGGGACTGGGGCTGATCGCGCTGCTCGGCTTCCTTCCGTCGGCCGAAACGGCCTTATGGGTGGTTTTCTTTTCAGCGGTCTGCGATGCCTTCGCGCTGGCTCTGTTGGGACCAATTTCAGAATCGCTGATGTCGGTGAATATCCCGGGCGAGGAGCGGGCGCGCATCAACAGCCTGATCTACGCCGGAATCCTCCTGGTCAGCGCACCCGCCGGTTGGATCGCCGGGCAGCTTTCCGAAATCAGCCGCGTTTTCCCGCTGGTGATCAACCTTTGCCTGGTGGCGGCGGAGATCCTCGTGGCGCTTGGCATCTCGCGGTCCATTCGTGAGGAGCAGGTCTGAACGCCTGCCCGTCTGCCATCTGTTCCGCCGGATCTATCAGTATATCACCGTCAGGCTGATCCCCTCGCCTTTGGGTATCCGGGGGGCTGGCTGATGTACAGCGTCGCGCTGTCATTTACCACAGGTCCGGCAGATGGCTGAAACGGGGTTTAATCCAGCGGAACGGGCAGCCAGACGAATCGCCATTGGGGACGCCGCATCCGGCCGAGGAAACGTATATTTATCATTTTTCCGGCATGGAAATCCCGCCGAGGCTGTGATATAATATAGTCCCGCGCAACCGCGCAGGATGGATTGTTTTGAGCAATACGCTATGGAGGGTGAAATCCGCATGGACCCGGTTCCTGAACGAAGAAGAGACCCCACAAATTCATAGCGCTGCGCATTTGGGCTCTCTTTTGACGCCTGCTTCGCGCTTGCGCGAAAGGAGAGGCCCATGATCAAGATTTTCAAGACACTTGACAACGCCATTCATGAAATCGACGCGCCCGAAAAGGACTGCTGGATCTCCATGGTTCGCCCGGACGACGTCGAACTGCAGAGCGTGGCCGATCGGTATTGCATCGACATGGACGACCTGCGCGCCGCGCTGGACGAAGAAGAACGCTCCCGCATCGAGACGGAATCCAACTACACGCTGGTCCTGGTCGACATCCCCAAGGTGGAGAAGCGGGACGACAAAGAGCGGTATGTGACCCAGCCGCTGGGCATTTTTTTGACCAAGGAAGCCATCATCACCGTCTGCCTGGAGGATACGCCCATCCTGAGCGCCATCGGCAGCAAGCGCAACCGTGAATTCCAAACCCATATGAAGACCCGCTTCGTGCTGCAGATTCTGTACCGCAGCGCTTCGCTGTACCTGCAATATCTGCGTTCCATTGACCGCCAGAGCGAGATGGTGGAAAAGAAGCTGCACGGTTCCACCAAGAACCGGGAACTGATCGAACTATTGGAGCTTGAAAAGAGCCTGGTGTACTTTACCACATCGCTGCGCGCCAACGAAGTGGTGTTCGAGAAGCTCCTGAAAAACGAGAACATCAAAAAGTATCCGGAGGATACCGATCTTCTGGAGGACGTCATCGTTGAGAACCGTCAGGCCATTGAGATGGCCAACATCTACAGCGGTATTCTCAGCGGCATGATGGACGCGTTCGCGTCGGTCATCTCCAACAACCTGAACATTGTGATGAAGTTCCTGGCGGTCGTGACCATCGTCCTGTCGGTGCCGACGATGATCTTCAGCGCCTATGGCATGAACGTGTCCGTCGATGGCATGCCGTTTGCCTCCTCGCCGTACGGGTTCGTTTTAATCATCCTGATCTCCATCATTATGAGCATCATCGTGTCGCTCTATTTCTCAAAGAAGAACATGTACTGAACCGCTTTCCCGATATACAAAACGGCTCCGCAGCGCTTTTATGGCGCGTCGGAGCCGTTTTATATAATTACAGGGGACAGAGGCGGCTATTTGGCCAGATCGACCTTCCGTCCATTTTCAAAGATGTCGAAGGTACACGTTTTCAGGTCGGCAATAAGTTCCGCGGTTTCTCCGTCCACCTTCCAGGTCAGGGTCAGCGCGCCGGGCGCGCCGGTGGAGACGCTGAAGGCTCCGTCAAAGGCCCTGCAGGTGTTGCGGAAGCGAAGCAGCGACAGAAGCTTTTTGACCACCGGGCGCCGGACTTCCCCGGCCACCTCGTCCAGAGAATAGTAGTGCCGGTTGATGTCGCGGCCGGTCTTGGTCTTTTCCAGAAGCTCCAGGTCGTTCCGCCCGGCCAGCAGGCCCACATAGTACACCTGTGGGATGCCCGGCGCGAAGCACTGCACGGCCCGGGCCAGGAGGTACTTGCCGTCGTCCTCACCCAGCGCCGAGTAGTAGGTGCAGTTGACCTGATAAATATCGAGGTTGTTGTACGCGGCGGTGTTGTACACCCGCTTGACGTTCGCGCCGTAGTCGAACAGGTGATCCTTGGTTTTGTCAATCTCCGCATCGGGCATCAGGCCGCGCACGTCCACCACGCCGATGCCATCGTGGGTGTCCAGCGTGGTGTACTGCTGCCGGGGACAGATCCGAAGCCAGTTGGCCAGGTAATCCGCGTTCCCAAAGTAGATGGCGTTGAGCAGCAGCATCGGCAGCGCGAAATCGTACACGGGGTAGCCGTGGTCCGTAAGCTTCTGCTGGATGGTGTAGTGCTCGTGTATCTCCGGCAGGATCTCGGTACCGTAGGGCGCGAGGGTTTCGGCGCAGTCCCGCAACAGATCCCAGACGCCCGGTTCCTCAAAGAAGCAGCTGCCGCCCACCCGTTTGATGGCATAGGCGAAGGCGTCGAGCCGGATCATGGCCACGCCCTGTTCCGCCAGGAACTTCAGATTGTCCCGGATGAAGCGCTTGCCGCCCTCGCTCTCACAGTCGAGGTCGATCTGCTCGTCGGAGAAGGTACACCAGACTTCTTCCTCCGTGCCGTTCCTGAACGCGGCCGAAACGTAGGGCGCGCGGGGTTTGCGTTTGTAAATGGCGTCGACCTGGGCCGTGGTGGGCTCCCCGCCCGGCCAGAAGTCCCGGTACAAGATGAACATGTCGCGGTAGGGGGAGGCGTCCTTCTTCTCAAGGAAGTCCTGGTAGTAGGGGCTTTGGGCGGAGATGTGGTTGATCATGAAGTCCAGCATCACAGGATACGACCGTGCGATGGCCTTCACATCCGCCCAGTCGCCAAAGGCGGGGTCCACTTCCTGATAGGTCATCGGCGCGAAACCCCGGTCTGCGCTGGAGGGGAACAGCGGCAGGATATGCACACCGGAGACGGCCCCGGCCAGGTGGCTGTCCAGCACGGTTTTCAGGTCCTTCAGGTTGCTGCCCAGACTGTCGGGATAGGTGATCAGAATGGCCTGGTTTTTCATCGGATTCCTTCCTCCTGTTTGGTATTTCGACCGGGGTTTCTGGCATGCTTGCATTGGCCGGGATGGGAAAAGGTTTTCCTGATCGCAAAGAAACGGCCTTCCATATGTGACGCCGGCCGGACATTCAGGGCGCGGGCGCCGCTTCTCCGATGCGGCACACGCTGGCGCGCCGGATGACTTTGTGGGGGATGTGGTGGATGGCTGGCTGACGGTTTCCGCTGTCGATTCGGGCGAAAAGCTCCTCCGCGGCGGCGACGCCCTCGTCAAAATAGGAAACGCGCACCGTCGAAAGCGCAGGCGTGGCACAGATGGCCAGTTGTGAATCGTCAAAGCCCATCACTGAGAGTTCCTCCGGTACCTGGACGCCCATCGCGCGGGCGCACTGCATGGCTCCGATGGCCATCAGGTCCGAGCAGGCCATGACCGCCGTGGGCAGGTCGCGGTTTTCCTCATGGATGCGCCGCATGCAGTCGTACCCAGATTCGAAGGTGAAGTCGCCGCGCTCGACGTAGGAATCCGGCGGCTCGATGTCAAGCCCCCGAAGCGCGGCGCGGTAGCCTGCCAGGCGCTTGACGCCGGAGGAATAGTCGTTCTCCGGGCCGCCGATGAAGGCGATGCGCCGATGGCCCAGCGAGGCCAGGAACAGCACCGCGTCCCGCACGGCCTGCTCGCTGTCGTGGACCACGGTGGGCAGACGACGCATCCCGCCGAACTCCTCCTGCGTTACCAGCACAGTGGGGAAGTCCATCGCAAGCATCCTGCCGGTCAGTTCCGGGCCGACCTCGACACCCGCAAACAGGAGGCCGTCAATCCGCTGCTCCGAAAGCTTCTGGATCAGCGCCAGTTCCTTCTCCATCCTGCCGTCCGATTCACAGATGACGACCGTGTAGCTGTGATCCTGACATACGTGGTTGATGCCCTTGGTCAGCGCGCCAAAGACGGGGTTTCCGATGTCGCAAACGATCACCCCGAGGGTAAACGTCTTGTTGGTGATCAGCCCGCGGGCCAGCGTGTTGGGGCGGAAACTGTTGCGCTTGATGACCTTGAGCACCCGTTCCTTGAGCGCCGGGCTGACCGTCTTGGTGCCGTTCATCACGCGGGACACGGTGGCGATGGAAACCTCCGCTTCGCGAGCAATGTCCTCAATCGTGATGGCCACGGCGCAATACCTCCCAGGAAAAGGTTTACCTGACAAGGGAATTGTAGCATCAAGCGGGTGGTTTGTCAACGAGCGTTTGGATCGCGTGGGCGTGGATTTCGGGGCGCGTCGCCCGAGGAAGCAGAAGCACCCCGAAGCAGATGGGGGAAGCCAAACGCGCAACCAAGCGGGCCGCGCGCGTTCCTATAGACGAAGCATCCCGCATCCGCGCGGGGAAGCAAACCCCTTGTCGCACAGCGCCGCGTGGAAGGTGTTGGCGATGCATCCCGCATCCTCGCGGAGATGCCAATGACGGGCCATCAAGTGCGCGAAATGCGTCGTAAATGACGGAATTATTGCCGGTTTTTTCAAATGTGAATGCGTAAATTGCATAACCGGCTGATTTTATGCAGAATGGCAGGATGCATCAAGCGAACAGTAACTCCGTCATCCCGGCGGCTTGAAGTTGGGCGGCGCAGAGCCGGGGGCCAGGGTTTTACTTCTATTATAAGTGTATAGGTGCGCGTCGCGGATGATCCTGCCGGCGCGGCGCGGACGCCTTCGCAGTTTGACGGAGCGAGAAACGGTAAAATCATCCGAAACATCGAAATTGGCTTGACAGCCACAATGCCGCTAGGGTATCATGTATTTTGTATCATTTTGGACAAACCAATATGAAACAACAGGAATAGGGGAGGGACATTGATGCATTCTGTCAAGAAGATCATGGCGCTCGTGCTGACCCTGGCCCTCGCGCTGTCCGTCGGCAGCTTCGCTACCGCGGAGAGCAGCGGGAAGGTTCTCAAGGTTCACATCGAGACCGAAGTGGCCTCGCTGGATCCGCAGATCGCTACGGATGGTACGTCCTTTGAAGTCATCGCGGACTTTACCGACGGCCTCTACCAGATGGACGCCAGCGGCGCGTCCGTGCCGGCGCTGGCCGCCGACACCCAGGTCAGCGCGGACGGCCTGACCTATACCTTCAAGATTCGTGACGACGCTTTCTGGTCCAACGGCGATCCGGTGAAGGCCGACGACTTCGTGTTCGCCTGGCAGCGCGCCGTCGATCCCAAGGTCGCCAGCGAGTACGCGTTCATCATCACCGACGTTGCGCAGATCAAGAACAGTGCAGCCGTCAACAAGGGCGAGAAGCCCCTGGAAGAACTGGGTGTGAAGGCTGTTGACGACAAGACCCTCGAAGTCACGCTCGAGACGCCCGTCACCTTCTTTGCCAGCCTTCTGTACTTCCCGACCTTCTACCCGATCAACCGCGCCTTCTTCGAGAAGTGCGGCGATACCTTCGCCACCAGCCCGGAAACCGTGCTTTCCAACGGTGCGTTCGTGCTCAAGAGCTACGAGCCCGCCGCCACCAGCTTTGAACTGGTCAAGAACGACAAGTACTACGACGCGGCCCGCGTCAAGCTGGACGGCCTGTCCTATCAGGTCATCAAGGACAGCCAGACCGCGCTGCTCAGCTACCAGAACGGCGACCTGGACGTTGTCACACTGTCCGGCGACCAGGTGGAACTGGTGCAGGACGACCCGGAGTTCACCACCATGAACGCGGGCTATCTGTGGTATGTGACCGTCAATCAGGCGCAGTATCCGGAACTGGCCAATGTCAATTTCCGCAAGGCGCTGTCCGCGGCCTTTGACCGCGACGCCATCGCCACCTCCATCGTCAAGGACGGTTCCACCCCCGCCACCTTCGCGGTTCCCTCCGGCTTCTGCATGGGCCCGGACGGCAAGGACTTCCGCGAGACCGGAAACACCTACGAAGGCTCCGACAAGGCGAAGGCCGCCGAGTACTACAAGGCTGCCTGCGAAGAACTGGGCAAGGACAGCTTCAGCCTGACGCTGCTGGTGGAAGACAACGCCACCGCGCAGGACGTGGCCGCCTTCATTCAGCAGGAGTGGACCTCCACGCTGCCCGGCGTCCAGGTCGAACTGAAGGTTGAAACCAAGAAACAGCGTGTGCAGGACATCCAGGACGGCAACTACAACGTCTGCCTCACCCGCTGGGGACCGGACTACGCCGACCCGATGACCTACCTCAACATGTGGATCACCGGCAACTCCAACAACTACGGCAACTGGTCGAACGCCGACTATGACAAGATCATCAACAGCTGCATCTCCGGCGAGCTCGCGCTGGATCCCACCGCCCGCTGGCAGGGCCTGAAGGATGCCGAGAAGATCGTCATGGACAACGCGGTCATCCTGCCCGTCTACCAGAAGGCCAACGCGATGATGATCAAGACCGGCGTCAAGGGCATCGAATGCCACGCCATCGCGCTCAACCGCGTGTTCAAGGACACCACCAAGGAATAATCACACCCTGAACCTGGCCAGCCGCGCAATGCGCATGCGTTGCGCGGCTGGATTATTGGCGGCACAGGCCGCCGGCCGGGCAGCAAGCAGTCTAGAAAGCGCGTAGGCGGACTGATGTCTCGAACGCGCCTGAGACTTTCAGGCATTTCTGGTTTCTCCACGGCCAGCCGGGATTATTCTTTCTTGCGAGGGGAGCTCAAGGATGCGCAAATACGTCGGCAAACGGCTCCTGATTTCGATCGGCACGCTGCTGGTCGTGATTTTGATCCTGTTTACGCTTTTACAGCTGATGCCCGGTTCGCCGTTCAATGATGAGAAACTGAACGCCGATCAGCGCGTGCAGCTATACGAGAAATACGGGCTGGACAAGCCCGTCTACATCCAGTTCTTCAAGTACGTGGGCAATATGCTGCGGGGCGACTTCGGCGTCAGCTACACCATCAGTAAGAATACGCCCATTTCGCAGCTTCTGCAGTCTCGCCTTCCCATCAGCCTCCGGATCGGCGGACAGGCGGTGCTTCTGGGCGCGCTGATCGGCCTGATCCTGGGCATCGTCGCCGCCATCCATCACAACACCATCTGGGATACGCTGACCACCATCGTCTCCGTCATCGGCGTCAGCGTGCCATCCTATGTGTTCGCGCTGGGGCTTGCGTACACCTTCGGCTACCAGCTCAGCTGGCTGCCGCTTTTGTACAGCCCCGACCTTCCCTATGAATCCTCCGTGCTGCCATCCATCGCCCTGTGCATGTTCACCATCGCCTCCATCGCGCGCTTTACGCGCAGCGAAATGCTGGAAGTGCTGGGCAGCGATTACCTGTTGCTGGCTGAGAGCAAGGGCGTGTACGGGCCGAAGCTGATCCTGCGGCACGTTCTCAGAAACGCGCTGATTCCGGTGATTACAGTGCTGGCGCCCCTGATCGTGGGCCTCATGACCGGTAGCCTGGTGGTGGAGAAGATCTTCTCCATCCCCGGCATCGGCAGCCTCCTCGTCACCGCGATCCAGTCCAACGACTACAACGTGGTCATCGCGCTGAGCTTCATCTACAGCGCCATGTACATCGGCATTATGCTGGTCGTGGACATCCTCTACGGCGTGATCGACCCGCGCATCCGCCTGAGCAAGGAGGCCGCCCATGAATAAGCAGCCAACCGTAGAATTCCTGCCCAATGATTTTCAGCTCAAGGGCGCGGACACCACCCGCATTGATATGAACTTCGCCAGTCAGAGCTTCTGGAAGGACGCGCTGGGGCGCTTCCGCGCCAACAAAGGCGCGGTGTTTTCCCTGGTTGTGATCCTGCTGATTGTGCTGCTGGCGGTCGCGGGCCCCATGATCAGCCATTATACCTATCAGGAACAGAACATCAAGGCGACGAATCTCGCGCCCCGCGTGCCCGGCCTTGAAAACCTGGGCATCATGGACGGCAGCGAGACCCTGAAGACATCCACCGGCTACAAGGAAAAGAACGCCTATATCGACAAGAAGACCGGCGTAAAAAGCGAGACTTATTACTGGTTCGGCTCGGACGCGCTGGGCCGCGACATCTGGACGCGCACCTGGACTGGCACCCGCATCAGCCTCTACATCGCGGTGATCGCGGTCCTGATCGACATGCTGCTGGGCATGGGCTACGGCCTGATCTCCGGCTATTTCGGCGGCCGGGTGGACTCGGTCATGCAGCGATTCACCGAAATCGTCAATTCCATCCCCACGCTGGTCATCGTGACCCTTCTGATGCTGGTTCTGAAACCTGGCCTGGCCACGATCACGCTGGCCCTGATGATCACAGGTTGGATCGGCATGAGCCGGATCGCGCGGGCGCAGATGCTCAAGCTCAAGGAGCAGGAGTTCGTGCTGGCCAGCCACACGCTGGGCGCCAGCAACTTCCGCGTGATCTTCAAGATCGGAAGAGCACACGTCTGAACTCCAGTCACTTAGGCATCTCG